>NZ_JBIAVL010000003.1:552610-609962 GCF_042894165.1 Kitasatospora sp. NPDC001547
GGGGGGGGGGCTCTCGCGGGGGTCCCTCCGGCGGCCCCACCCCCCCGGTTCGGTGGCGCCGGCCGGGGGTCCCCCCCCGCCGTCCCGGGGGGCGGCCCCCCCCCCCCCCGCGGGTCGGTCGCTACCATCGACGCGTGAACCTGTACTGGCACGTCGTGCTGCCACCGCTCAGCGCCTGACCGGGCGCGCGCTTCGGTGGCTTGATCCCCTGCGACCCCGGCTCGGCCTGATGGTGGCCGCCGTGGGCCGACGGCGTGCGCCCGTTCTCGAAACCAGTTGCCTTGACGGTCTTCGACGACGGAAGTTCACCCCTGTGCCGAATCGTTTGTCCTCGCCTGTCCGTGCCGATTCCCCGGCTCCCCGCCGCGCCCGTCCGCGCGGCGGCGCGGTGCCGATCCTGATCGCCTCCGCCCTCTGGGGCACCACCGGGACGGTCAGCTCGCTGGCGCCCGCCGGTGCCCCGGCGGCCGGGATCGGGGCCGCCGGGCTGGTCCTCGGCGGGCTGCTGCTGTTCCTGTCCGACCGCTCCGCCCGGGCACTGCCCCGGCCTGCGGGCCGCGCGAGCGGTGGCTGCTCGCGGCCGGCGCGGTCGCGGTGGCCGGGTACCCGCTCACCTTCTACCCGGCGGTGAGCCGCACCGGGGTGGCGGTCGCGACGGTGATCGCGCTCGGCAGCGCACCGGTGTTCACCGGGCTGCTCGGATGGCTGTCCCGGCAGGGACGGCCGGACGGGCGGTGGGCCGGGGCCACGGCGCTGGCCGTGCTCGGCTGCGCGCTGCTGGTGCTGGGCCCCGAACTCGCCGGCGGCGGCGGGTCGGTGGACCCGCAGGGTGTGCTGCTGGCGGCGCTCTCCGGGCTCTCGTACGCCTTGTACTCGCTGATCGGCGGGCGGCTGATCGCGCACGGGCACCCGTCGGGCGGGGTGATGGGGGCGATGTTCGGCGGCGGGGCGCTGATCGTTCTGCCGGTGCTGGTCGCCGGTGACCCGGGATGGCTGGCCTCGCCGCGCGGGGCGGGCGTGGTGCTGCACCTCGCGGTGGTCACCACCTTCCTCGCGTACTGGCTGTTCGGCCGCGGCCTGCGCCACACCACCGCCCAGACCGCCACCACCCTGACCCTCGCCGAGCCGGCCGTCGCGGCGGTCCTCGGCGTGGCGGCCCTGGGCGAGCGCCTGCCCGCCGTCTCCTGGTGCGGCCTCGCCGTCCTGGCCGGCGGCCTGGCCGTCCTGGCCCTTCCAGCGCGAAGGTAGCGCCGACCACCACTGCATGAGAAGTCGGCCGGGCCGACTTCCCGCGCCGCGGGGCCAGGCCTCAGAGGGCGAAGTGGGTGGCGATGCCGTCGAGGACGCAGTCGAGGCCGGTCTCGAACTGCCAGTCGGGGTCGTCCTTGCGGGTGGCCTCGTGCAGGTAGCGCTCGTAGCCGGGGTAGCGGCCGGTGGCCATCAGCCAGCTCATCCGGGGGGCGAGGCCGGCCCGGATCTGGTCGCCGTCGGACCAGCCGCGTTCGCGGCGCAGGGCCTCCAGGGCGATCTCGGCGGAGACCGAGCCGTGGACGTAGCCGGTGACGGTGCGGAACACCGCCATGGTGGTGTCGGCGTCCAAGCCGTGGTCGGCCAGGGCGGTGAACGCGTGCTCCGGGACGGCGAGCTGGTGGGGGCTGAGGGCGAACGGGGTGGCCGCCCGGACGGTCCACGGGTGGGCCAGGTGCATGGCCCGCAGATGGACGGCCAGGGCGCGCATGGTCTCCCGCCAGCCCTCCGCGGGGGCGTCCAGCGGGAGCCGGCCGTAGACGGAGTCGACCATCAGCTCGATGAGCTCGTCCTTGCCGGAGACGTACCGGTAGGCGGCCATCGGGGCGACGCCGAGCTCGGCGGCCAGTCGGCGCATGGTGACGGCGTCCAGGCCCTCGGCGTCGGCGATGGCGACCGCGGCCTCGGCGATCCGGTGCGGCGTCAGGGTGGTGCGCGGCGCGGGGGCCGGGCGGGCCAGGCGCTCCCAGAGCGAGGCCGGGGGCTTGTCGTCGCCTGCGGCGGGGGCCTGCTGGGCCGGCATGGGGCGGGCTCCTTCCGACGGGGGGCGGGCCCACCGTAGCACCCTCGTGCGTACGGCGTATCGGTAGTGGACGCCGTACACCTCGCTGTGTACGTTGTATCCGGCGGATACGCCGTACACCAGATCCAGGAGGGGGATCCCCATGTCCACGGAGCAGGCCCTGAAGGTCGCGGTCCTCGTCGGCAGCACCCGCGAGGGACGCTTCGGCCCGGTGGTCGCCGACTGGCTGTTCGGCCACCTCGACGCCCGCGGCGACCTGACCGCCGACCGCATCGACCTGGTGGAGACCCCGCTGCCGGTCACCTTCCCGTCCTTCGGGGGTGAAGTCCCGTCGGCCGACGCCGAGTTGCTGGCCGCCGTGTCGCCCCGGCTGGAGGCGGCCGACGCGTTCGTGATCGTCACGCCCGAGTACAACCACAGCTTCCCGGCCCCGCTGAAGAACGCCATCGACTGGCACAACCGCGAGTGGCACGGCAAGCCGGTCGCCTTCGTCTCGTACGGCGGCCTGTCCGGGGGCCTGCGGGCCGTCGAGCAGCTCCGGGTGGTGCTGGCCGAGCTGAACGCCGCGACGATCCGCAACACGGTCAGCTTCCACGGCGCCGCGCGGTGCTTCGACGCCGACGGCGGGGCGCTCGACCCGGCCGCCGACGCCGCCGCCAAGACCATGCTCGACCAGCTCACCTGGTGGGCGCGGGCGCTGCGGGACGCCCGGCGGGCCCGCCCGTTCGCGGCCTGAGCCAGGGAGCGACGGGGGAGGGAACGGGGGACGGCGAAGGCCCCCGGGCGGGACGGGGGTCCGCCCGGGGGCCTTCAGAATGCCGGGATCAGCACTCGATGTGCCGGAATCAGCACTCGATGACGTTCACGGCGAGGCCGCCGCGCGAGGTCTCCTTGTACTTGATCTTCATGTCGGCGCCGGTCTCCTTCATCGTCTTGATCGCCTTGTCCAGCGAGACGTGGTGCCGGCCGTCGCCGCGCAGCGCCATCCGGGCCGCCGTGACGGCCTTGACCGAGGCCATGCCGTTGCGCTCGATGCAGGGGATCTGGACCAGGCCGCCGACCGGGTCGCAGGTGAGGCCGAGGTTGTGCTCGATGCCGATCTCGGCGGCGTTCTCGACCTGCTCGGGGGTGCCGCCGAGGACCTCGGCGAGGCCGCCCGCGGCCATCGAGCAGGCGGAGCCGACCTCGCCCTGGCAGCCGACCTCGGCGCCGGAGATGGAGGCGTTCTCCTTGAACAGCATGCCGATGGCGCCGGCCGCGAGCAGGAAGCGGACGATGCCGTCGTCGTCGGCGCCCGGGATGAAGTTCAGGTAGTAGTGCAGGACGGCCGGGATGATGCCCGCCGCGCCGTTGGTCGGCGCGGTGACCACCCGCCGCCCGGAGGCGTTCTCCTCGTTGACGGCCATCGCGTAGAGGGTCACCCACTCCATCGCGTTGGCCGGCCCGATGCCCTCGGCGCGCAGCGCCCGGGCGCCCGCGGCCGCCCGGCGGCGGACCTTGAGGCCGCCCGGCAGGATGCCCTCGCGGGACATGCCGGCCCGCACGCACTCCTGCATCACGGACCAGATCTCCAGCAGCCCGGTCCGGATCTCCTCCTCGCTGCGCCAGGCCTTCTCGTTCTCCAGCATCAGGGCGGAGATCGACAGCCCGGTCTCCCGGCTGAGCCGCAGCAGCTCGTCGCCGGTGCGGAAGGGGTACTTCAGCACGGTGTCGTCGGGCTTGACCCGGTCCGCGCCGATCGCGTCCTCGTCCACCACGAAGCCGCCGCCGACCGAGTAGTAGGTCTTCTCCAGCAGGGTGGAGCCGTCCGCCGCGTACGCCCACAGGGTCATCCCGTTGGCGTGGTACGGCAGCGAGCGGCGGCGGTGCAGCACCAGCTGGGTGTCCGGGTCGAAGTCGACGGGGTGCTCGCCGAGCAGGCTGAGCCGCTTCTCGGCGATGATCCGCTCGACGTCCTTGTCGGCCTGGTCGACGTCGACGGTGCGGGGCGAGTTGTCCTCCAGGCCCAGCAGGACGGCCTTCGGGGTGCCGTGGCCGTGGCCGGTGGCGCCGAGCGAGCCGTACAGCTCGGCGCGCACGCCCGTCACGCGGTCCAGCAGGCCTTCGGAGCGCAGTCGGCGGGCGAACATCCGGGCGGCGCGCATCGGGCCCACGGTGTGGGAGCTCGACGGGCCGATGCCGATGGAGAAGAGGTCGAAGACGCTGATGGCCACGGGGGACGTCCTTGTCTGGTCTCGTGGAAGGACTTGCGGGCAGGGAGGGGCCGACACGGGACGGGGCACCGCGCGCACAGTCCAGTGTGCGCGGTGCCCCGGGGTGCCAGGTACGCCGGAGGGGTGAGGCCCGTCACCCCGCCCGAAGGATCACCGCGGTGATCAGAGGTTCGGGTACAGCGGGTACTTCTCGGCCAGGGCGGCGACCCGGGCCTTCAGGGCGTCGGCGACGGTCTCGTCGAAGGCGGGCTTGAGCGCCTCGGCGATGATGTCGGCGACCTCGCGGAAGTCCTCGGCCTGGAAGCCGCGGGTGGCCAGGGCCGGGGTGCCGATGCGCAGGCCCGAGGTGACCATCGGCGGGCGCGGGTCGTTCGGGATCGCGTTGCGGTTGACGGTGATGCCGACCTCGTGCAGCCGGTCCTCGGCCTGCTGGCCGTCGAGCTGGCTGTTGCGCAGGTCGACCAGGACCAGGTGGACGTCGGTGCCGCCGGAGAGCACGGAGGCGCCGGCCTCGGCCACGTCGGCCTGGAGCAGGCGCTCGGCGAGGATGCGGGCGCCGTCCAGGGTGCGCTGCTGGCGCTCCTTGAACTCCTCCGAGGCCGCGACCTTGAAGGCGACCGCCTTGCCGGCGATCACGTGCTCCAGCGGGCCGCCCTGCTGGCCGGGGAAGACCGCGGAGTTGATCTTCTTGGCGTACTCGGCCTTGGACAGGATGACGCCGCCGCGCGGGCCGCCCAGGGTCTTGTGGGTGGTGGTGGTGACCACGTCCGCGTACGGCACCGGGTTCGGGTGCAGCCCGGCGGCCACCAGGCCGGCGAAGTGCGCCATGTCCACCATGAGCAGCGCGCCGACCTCGTCGGCGATCCGGCGGAACGCGGCGAAGTCGAGCTGGCGCGGGTAGGCCGACCAGCCGGCGATGATCAGCTTCGGCTGGTGCTCCTTGGCGAGGCGCTCGACCTCGGCCATGTCGACCTGGCCGGTCTTCTCGTCCACGTGGTACGCGGCCACGTCGTAGAGCTTGCCGGAGAAGTTGATCTTCATGCCGTGGGTCAGGTGACCGCCGTGGGCCAGCGACAGGCCCAGGATGGTGTCGCCCGGCTGGATCAGCGCGAACATCGCGGCGGCGTTGGCCTGTGCGCCGGAGTGCGGCTGGACGTTGGCGTGCTCGGCGCCGAACAGCGCCTTGATGCGGTCGATCGCGATCTGCTCGACCACGTCGACGTGCTCGCAGCCGCCGTAGTAGCGGCGGCCGGGGTAGCCCTCCGCGTACTTGTTGGTGAGCACCGAGCCCTGGGCCTCCATGACCGCCACCGGGGCGAAGTTCTCGGAGGCGATCATCTCCAGGGTGGTCTGCTGGCGGTGCAGCTCGGCGTCGACCGCGGCGGCGATCTCCGGGTCGAGGGCGTGCAGGGACTGGTTGAGAACCGTCATGGTGTGGTCTTCCCGGGAGGAGGAGGGAAAGGGGCCGGGGCGGGGCGGCCGCCGCGCGACCGCCCCTGGCAGGCGGATCAGCCCTGGGGGTTGGTGAGCGCGTCGTACTCGTCGGCGCTGAGCAGCTCGTCGGTGGCCTCGACGCGCACCTTGAACAGCCAGCCGCCCTCGAACGGGGCGCTGTTGACCAGGGCGTTGTCGTCCAGGACGTCCTGGTTGACCTCGGTGACCTCGCCGGTCACCGGGGAGTACAGGTCGCTGACCGACTTGGTGGACTCCAGCTCGCCGCAGGTCTCGCCGGCGGTCACGGTGTCACCGACCTCGGGGAGCTGCACGTAGACGATGTCACCGAGCGCGTCGGCGGCGTGCGCGGTGATGCCGACCGTGGAGACACCCTCCGCGTCCGCGGCGGTCAGCCACTCGTGCTCCTTGGTGTACTGCAGGTGCTGGGGGTTGCTCATGGCGTCATTCTCCAGGATGGGAAGCGGGTACGACGAAGCGGGCCGCCGCGCGGACGGCCGCGACGTGCGTGTATGGGGAAAACCGGGGCCCGGCGGGGCTCAGCGGGCGCGCTTGTAGAACGGCAGCGCGACGACCTGGACGGGCTCGTGCTTGCCGCGCACGTCCACCGCGACGGTGGTGCCGGGGGCGGCGTGGGCGGCGTCGACGTAGGCCATCGCGATCGGCTGCCCCAGCGTCGGGGACGGCGCGCCCGAGGTGATCCGGCCGATCGGCTCGCCGTCGGCGGAGACCACGGTGTACTCGGCGCGCGGCACCCGCTTGCCCTCGGAGACGAGGCCGACCAGCACCTTCGGCGGGTTGGTCTCGGCCGCGGCGGCGGCCTGCTCCAGCGCCTTGCGGCCGACGAACGCGCCCTCGTTGGTGGTCTTGTCGAAGCGGACGACCCGGCCCAGGCCGGCGTCGAACGGGGTGAGGTCGGTGGACAGCTCGTGCCCGTACAGCGGCATTCCGGCCTCCAGGCGCAGCGTGTCGCGGCAGGACAGGCCGCACGGGACCAGGCCGTGGCCCTCGCCCGCGGCGGTCAGCGCCTGCCAGACCGGCTCGGCGTCGACCGGGTGGCAGAAGATCTCGAAGCCGTCCTCGCCGGTGTAGCCGGTGCGGGCGAGCAGCACGTCGCGGCCGGCCACCTGGGCCGGGAGGATCGCGTAGTACTTCAGGCCGGGCAGGTCGGCGTCGGTGGTCTTCGCCAGGATGGCGGTGGCCTCCGGGCCCTGGACGGCGATCAGCGCGTAGGTGTCGCGGTCGTCGGTGACGACGGCATCGAAGCCCTTGGCGCGGGCGATCAGCTCGTCGAGGACCAGCTGGGCGTTGGAGGCGTTGGCGACGACCAGGAAGGCGTCCTCGCGCAGGCGGTAGACGATCAGGTCGTCCAGGATGCCGCCGTCCTCGGCGCAGATCATGGTGTAGCGGGCGCGCAGCACGCCCAGCGCGGAGACGAAGCCGACCAGCGCGTGGTCCAGCATCTCGCCGGCCTGCGGGCCGGTGACGGTGATCTCGCCCATGTGCGAGAGGTCGAACAGGCCGGCCTTGGTGCGGACCGCGAGGTGCTCCTCGCGCTCGCTGCCGTAGCGCAGCGGCATGTCCCAGCCGGCGAAGTCGGTCATGGTCGCGCCGAGGGCGCGGTGCAGCGCGTCGAGCGCGGTCAGGCGGAGGGACGACATGGCCAGGAACTCCTCGGTCGGGGCACTCAGGGGTGCGCGCACCGGACCGGACCCGCTCGGGGGCCGACCCTGCGCGCGGGCATGCGGCGGCGTGGGTCTCCCCATCTGTCGTCGAACCTGAGAGCTTCACCGCCCACCTGCCCGCAGCTGTTTCCAGCTTGGGGGACAGCATGGCGGCTTGCACCGTGGGTGGGCGCACGACAGGGCCGGGCGCCGCTTTCCAGATGTGCCTAACCCGTGCGGTAGGGGTGCCTGAGAGATTCCGGGGAGGACTTGCTCCTTCGGCGCCGGCTGTGCCTGAACGGCACTCCGGGCTCTCCCGCGCGGGTTCGAGCGGCCGGTATGGAGTTGTGGGGGCCCGCGGCGCATGCCGTCGGACGCGCACATCATGGCACGTCCGGGACGACGAGGGGAGGGGGGACCCGGTCACACCGCGCGGGACCCGAACACGAGTCCTGACCCCGCCCCCGCGCGCCTCTAGACTGCTGCGCGTCGGCGCAGCAGAGGGCGGCCGAACGGCAGAGGGCGGAATCGGCGGCGCATGGGGTACCCGGTGGAGCAGCAGCAGGGGTGGGGCGGACCGGAGGAGGCGCCTGCGGGCGGCTCCTGGCCGGCCAACGAGCTGGAGCAGGTGCTGACCGCGGCCCTGGGCGACCCGGGCGCGACGCCGCGGGTGATCGAGGTGCTGGCGCGCAGCCAGGTGTGGGTGCCGCTGCCGGCCGGCGGCGACCCGCAGGGGCAGTCGCTGGACCTGCCGACGATCGAGCTGGGCGGCGACCCGTACGTGCCGGTGTTCTCCTCGCAGGAGGTGTTCCTCCAGCAGGCGCCCGGGATGGCCTTCGCGATCGCGCCGGTGTGGGAGTTCGCCCGCGGGCTGCCGCTGGGCGTGGGCATCGCGGTGAACCCGGAAGCGGCGGTGGGCCTGCCGGTCCCGCCGCAGGGCGTCGCCGAGCTGCGCCGCGGCCCCCGCGAGGACCGCTGGGACGCCGCCGGCGACCCGGCGCCGACCGGCGGGCGGGTGGCGCTGCGCGAGCCGGTGCCGGGCGAGGACCCGGAGCACTTCCTGGCCGCCTGCCGGGCCGAACTCTCGGCGCTGCCGGGGGTGCTGACCGCCCGCAGGGCGCTGGCCAGCATCGAGGGCGAGCCGACCGTGATGTTCGTGGGCGTCCAGTTGGACCCGGCGGCGCCGGCCGATCCGGCCGCGGTGAACGACGCGCTCGGCCGAGCGCTGGGAACCGCGCCGCTGCCCGGCGGCGTCCACCTCGTACTGCTCGACCTCGCCGACGACCCGGTGGTCGAGTGGCTGCTCACCCGGGTACTGCCCTTCTATACGCGGGCGTGAGCGGGTTCGTATCAGAGGCACGTCGCCGTGGCGGTGGCCGGTGCCGCGCCATAGGGTGCGTGCAGACGGCCGACGGGCCGGCGGGTTGAGGGAAAGAGGCGCGGCGAGGTGGGCGCATGAGTGCGGGAACGGGAGCGGGCGGTGTGCCGGGGGCCTGGGGCCAGGCACCGGCCGCCGGGCGCCCGGGAGCTGATCCCGGCGCGTTGGAGCGCGCCCTGGGCGATGTCGCGCCGGAGCGCTACGACGCGTACGAGCGGCTGCTGCACGCGCTGGCGGACGGCCGGGTCTGGATGCTGCTGTGGCACGGCACGCCGGGCAGCCCGGACGCGCAGTACGGGAACATGGAGATCAGCGGCCACGGCTACGCGCCGGCCGTCACCTCGCCCGAACAACTGACCTCCTCCGGCTGGGCGCGGGCCCACGAGGTCATCTCCGGCCGGGAGATCGCGGCCTCGCTGTACCGCACCCGCTGGGGCCTGTGGCTCAACCCGCACGCGCCCGGCGGGGGCGTCGGGGTGCCGTGGGCGGACCTGCGGCGGGTCGCCGCGGGCCTGGACCGGCTGCCGGCCGGGCCGTTGAAGCTGAGCGAGCCGCAGCTGAACGCCCAGCCGTTCTTCGCGCTGCTGGAGCGGCAGGCCGGCGAGGTGCGCGCGGTACGTGCGCTGCGCCGGGCCTGGGTGCAGCCCGCGGTGGGGGAGCCGTACCTGGCGATCGGCCTCGACCTGTACGAGAGCTCGCCGCCGGCGGTGGAGGCGGTGCGGGCGCTGATGCGGCGCGCCATCGCGGTGGCCCCGGAGGGGCTGGCGGTGTCCACGGTGGCGATGTCGGACGAGTACGACCCGGTGGCGCTGTGGATGCGCGCCAACGCCCGGCCGTTCTTCGACCGGGAGTCGGGCCGCCCGCCGACCGGTCCGTACCCGCCGGTGCCCCCGCCGCCGTACCCCGGGCAGTCGATGCCGGGCTACGCGTACGGCACCCAGCCGCCGGCGCCGGGCTGGCAGCAGCCGTCGCCGCAGCGGCCGTGGCCCGGCTACCCCGGGCGCTGATTCCCGAAACCCATTCCCGCGAAGCCGACTTGATTGTCCGTCAAGTCGGCTTCGATGCTTTCCGGACGAATTTCCGGATGTGCGGCCCGGTCATCTTGACATGGCAGTTACAGCCATGTGAAGAGGTGTATGCCGAAGATCGGGAAGGTGCATGCGCGCAGATCACAGTTGGGCATCTGTCGGTTGTCAGGGCTGGCGCAAGCCAGTTCGGATGGCAGAGAGTTCTGCGCAACGCACCGCGCGTGCTGGAACCCCACAAAGGTGAGCGCGCACGCCGACAGCCCGGCCACGCGACGCCCATCCCGCGTGGTGGCAGTGCCTGTGCACGAAGCACTGCCGTCAACACCCGCTCCTCCTAAGCACTTCCGCACGTCCGCAGCCGCACCGCCGAAGCCGGCGACCGGCACCCGTGGGCCGGCCACCGTCGGCGAGGGGACCTACTGACCATGACCGCATCCGTGACCACCGCCGGGAACGATCCGGAGGCACCCGCCGCCGCAAGCCCGGCCAAGAAGATCGAGGGCCGCTCCCTCGGTCAGATCGCCTGGACCCGCTTCAAGCGGGACAAGGCCGCCGTCGTCGGCGGCGTCGTGGTGATCCTGCTGATCCTGCTCGCCGTGCTGGCCAAGCCGATCGAGTCGTTGTTCGGGCTGGACCCGGACGCCCTCCACCAGGACCTGCTGGACGCCGACCTCGGTGGCCTGCCGTTCGGCGACTGGGGCGGCATGAGCTGGGAGCACCCGCTCGGCGTCGACCCCCTGCAGGGCCGCGACCTGCTCACCCGCGTCATCGAGGGCTCCTGGGTCTCCCTGCTGGTCGCCTTCGGCGCGACCGTGCTGTCCAACACCATCGGCACCGTGCTCGGCATCATGGCCGGCTACTACGGCGGCTGGGTGGACACCCTGATCAGCCGGGTGATGGACGTCTTCCTGGCCTTCCCGCTGCTGCTCTTCGCCATCGCGATCTCCACCTCGCTGCAGGGCGGCGCGTTCGGCCTGCACGGCCTGCCGCTGCACATCATGGTGCTGATCTTCGTGATCGGCTTCTTCAACTGGCCCTACATGGGCCGGATCGTGCGCGGCCAGACGCTCTCGCTGCGCGAACGGGAGTTCGTCCACGCGGCCCGCAGCCTCGGGGCGCGCGGCCCGTTCATCCTGTTCAAGGAACTGCTGCCCAACCTGGTCGGTCCGATCCTGGTCTACTCGACCCTGCTGATCCCGACCAACATCCTCTTCGAGGCCGGGCTGAGCTTCCTCGGCGTCGGCATCCAGCCCCCGCAGGCCTCCTGGGGCGGGATGCTCCAGGACGCCATCCGGTACTACCAGGTGGACCCCCAGTACATGGTGGTCCCCGGGCTGGCGATCTTCGTCACCGTGCTCGCCTTCAACCTGCTCGGCGACGGCCTGCGCGACGCCCTCGATCCCAAGAGCAACTGACCCAGCGTCATCCACTGACCCCGAGTCATCACATGACCCTGCGTCAGGACCCTCCACCGCCTCCACTTCCCCAAGGGGTTGATCTCACCCATGCGTAGGTCCCGTACCGTCGCCCTGACCGCTGCGGCCGCCGCCGCGGTCCTGGTCGTGACCGGTTGCACCAGCTCGTCGAAGAGCGGCGGCTCCTCCTCGGCCTCCGGCGCCGCCGGGGGCGGCGCCAACGCGGCCACCAAGAGCATCGTCAACGCCTCGGACAAGAAGGGCGGGACGGTGACCTACGAGATGAAGGGCACCCCGGACTCGCTCGACCCGGGCAACACGTACTACGCGTACATCTACAACTTCTCGCGGCTGTACTCCCGCGCGCTGACCACCTTCAACCCGGCGCCGGGCGAGGAGGGCAACAAGCTCGTCCCGGACCTCGCCGAGTCGATGGGCCAGCCGAGCGCGGACGGCCTGACCTGGACGTACAAGCTGCGGGCCGGCCTGAAGTACGACGACGGCACCCCGATCACCTCGAAGGACGTCAAGTACGCCGTCGAGCGCTCCAACTACACGGACGTGCTCACCAACGGCCCGACGTACTTCCGCAACCTGCTGGTCGACAACCCGACGCCGTACGAGGGTCCGTACAAGGACAAGGCCGGCGGCCTGAACTCGATCGAGACGCCGGACGACACCACGGTGGTCTTCCACCTCCAGCACCCGTTCGCGGACTTCGACTACCTGGTCAGCGCCCCGCAGACCGCGCCGGTCCCGCAGGCGAAGGACAACGGCGCCGAGTACGTCAAGCACGTCATGTCCTCGGGCGCCTACAAGTTCGAGTCCTACGAGGACGGCAAGCAGGCCGTCCTGGTGCCGAACACCAACTGGGACAAGAGCACCGACCCGATCCGCAAGCAGCTCGCGGACAAGATCGTGCTCCGGTTCAACATCGACCAGGCCACCATCGACAAGGACCTGCTGGCCGGCAACGCCCAGGTCGACCTGGTGGGCGCCGGCGTCGACCCGCAGACCCAGGCGCAGATCCTGCAGGACCCGAAGCTGAAGGCCAACACCGACAACGCCTACGGCGGTCGCCTGGTCTACATGGCGATCAACTCCAAGCTCGCGCCGTTCGACAACGTCGAGTGCCGCAAGGCCGTCCAGTTCGCGATCGACAAGGTCTCGGTGCAGACCGCCCAGGGCGGCCCGATCCGCGGCCAGATCGCCAACACGGTGCTCCCGCCGGACGTCCCGGGCCACCAGGACTTCAACCTGTACGAGACCAAGGACAACAAGGGCGACGAGGCCAAGGCCAAGGAGCACCTGAAGGCGTGCGGCAAGGAGGGCGGCTTCAACACCGTCATCTCGGCCCGCACCGAGCGCGCCACCGAGATCGCCGCCGCGACCTC
Source organism: Kitasatospora sp. NPDC001547 (assembly GCF_042894165.1). Lineage (NCBI taxonomy): Bacteria > Bacillati > Actinomycetota > Actinomycetes > Kitasatosporales > Streptomycetaceae > Kitasatospora > Kitasatospora sp. NPDC001547. The sequence goes on from NZ_JBIAVL010000003.1 coordinate 565,205, forward strand.
GATCCAGGCCGCGCTGAAGAAGATCGGCATCACCGCCGAGATCCAGCAGTACCCGCAGTCCAAGTACCTGACGGACAACGCCGGTTCGCCGAAGTTCACCGCCGACCACAACATCGGCCTGATGATGATGCAGTGGGGCGCCGACTGGCCGACCGGCTACGGCTTCCTCCAGCAGATCGTCGACGGCCGCGCGGTCAAGGAGACCGGCAACAACAACCTCGCCCAGCTGGACGACCCGGCGGTCAACAAGCTGATCGACGACGCGGCGGTCAACCCGGACCAGAAGGGCCGCGAGAAGATCTACGCCGACATCGACAAGAAGACCATGGAGCAGGCGGTCTACGTCCCGCTCACCTACTTCAAGGTCTTCCTGTACCGCCCGTCCAACGCCACCAACCTGGTCTCCACCTCGGCGTTCTCGGGTGAGTACGACTACCTGAACATCGGCACCACCAAGTAAGAGCCTGGCTCGCATCCCTGAAGGCAGGTGAAGGCAGCGGCGCCCGCCGCCGTCCGGAGGATCCCGGACGGCGGCGGGCCGCCGGAGCCGCCCTACTGTGTTTGCCTACATCATCCGCAGGACCTTCGCGGCCGTGATTCTGCTGCTGGTCGTCAGCGCGGTCACCTTCGCGATCTTCTTCCTGCTGCCGCGCCTCGCCGGCGAGACGGCCGACCAACTGGCCGCCCAGTTCATCGGGAAGAGCCCGTCCCCCGAGACGATCGCGGCGGTCAAGCAGAACCTCGGCCTCGACCAGCCGCTGTACGCCCAGTACTGGAAGTTCCTCAAGGGCCTGGTCGCCGGCGCCGAGTACAACTTCGGGCCGGAACCGGCCACCTGCCACGTGCCCTGCTTCGGCTACTCCTTCAAGAACCACCTCGAGGTCTGGCCCGAGCTCTCCAAGCGGATCCCGACGACCATCTCGCTCGCCGCCGGCGCGGCCGTGCTCTGGCTGGTCTCCGGCGTCGCCACCGGCGTCGTCTCCGCCCTGAAGCCGCGCTCGATCTTCGACCGGCTCTCCATGGGCGTCGCGCTCGCCGGCGTCTCGCTGCCGGTCTTCTTCACCGGCGCGCTGCTGCTCACGCTGTTCAGCTACGAGTGGCCGATCCTGGACAACCTGCAGTACGTGGACTTCACGGAGAACCCGCTGATGTGGGCCCGCAACCTGATCCTGCCGTGGATCTCGCTGGCCTTCCTCTACTCCGCGCTCTACGCCCGGCTCACCCGCGCCGGGATGCTGGAGACCATGAGCGAGGACTACATCCGCACCGCCCGGGCCAAGGGCCTGGTCGAGCGCAAGGTCGTCGCCCGGCACGGGCTGCGCGCCGCGCTCACCCCGATCGTCACGATCTTCGGCATGGACCTCGGCCTGCTGCTCGGCGGCGCGCTGATCACCGAGCAGGTCTTCTCGCTCCAGGGCGTCGGCCAGTTCGCCGTCCAGGCGATCTCCGACAACGACCTGCCCAAGATCCTCGGCGTCACCCTGCTCGCCGCCTTCTTCATCGTCGTCTGCAACCTCGTGGTCGACCTCCTGTACGCGCTCGTCGACCCCCGGGTGAGGCTCTCGTGACCGACCTCCAGAAGAACCCGGCGGACGCCGCGCGGACCCCGTCCGGCGAGCCCTTCCTCTCCGTGCGGGACCTGCGGATCCACTTCGACACCGACGACGGCCTGGTCCGCTCGGTGGACGGGGTCAGCTTCGACCTGCACAAGGGCCGCACCCTCGGCATCGTCGGCGAGTCCGGCTCCGGCAAGTCCGTCACCTCGCTGGGCATCATGGGCCTGCACCGCTCCAAGCGGGCCCGGATCAGCGGCGAGATCCGGCTGAACGGCGAGGACCTGATCGCGGCCGGCCCGGACCGGGTGCGCCAACTGCGCGGCCGCGAGCTGGCGATGATCTTCCAGGACCCGCTGACCGCGATGCACCCCTACTACACGGTGGGGCAGCAGATCGTCGAGGCGTACCGGGTGCACCACCCGGAGGCCACCAAGAAGCAGGCCCGGGCCCGCGCGATCGAGATGCTCGACCGGGTCGGCATCCCGCAGCCCGACCGCCGGGTGGACGACTACCCGCACCAGTTCTCCGGCGGCATGCGCCAGCGCGCGATGATCGCCATGGCCCTGGTCAACGACCCCTCGCTGCTGATCGCCGACGAGCCCACCACCGCCCTGGACGTCACCGTCCAGGCGCAGATCCTGGACCTCATCCGCGACCTGCAGGAGGAGTTCGGCTCCGCCGTCATCATCATCACCCACGACCTCGGGGTGGTCGCCGAACTGGCCGACGACATCCTGGTCATGTACGGCGGCAAGTGCGTCGAGCGCGGCCCGGCCGAGACCCTCTTCGACTCGCCCGAGCACCCGTACACCTGGGGCCTGCTGGGCTCGATGCCGCGACTGGACCGGGAGCTCCAGGACCGGCTGGTGCCGGTCAAGGGCACCCCGCCCAGCCTGATCAACGTGCCGTCCGGCTGCGCCTTCCACCCGCGCTGCCCGTACGCCGCCCTGACCGACGGGCGTTCCACGAGCGAGGTCCCGGTGCTGACCGAGGCCGCCTCCGGACACTTCGCGGCCTGCCACCTGGCGGCCGCAGAGCGGCACCGCATCTTCGCCGAAGAGATCGCGCCCCGGCTGTGAGCCCGGCCTCGTACCACCTTTCTGGAGAGAACCGATGACGGACACTCAGGCGGCGGCGACCCCGTCGCCGGCAGCCGCCCCCGGCCGCGAACCGCTGCTGAAGGTGGCCGGCCTGACCCGGCACTTCCCGATCCGCAGCGGGCTGCTGATGCGCCAGACCGGCGCGGTGCGGGCCGTCGACGGCATCGACTTCACGGTCAACGCCGGTGAGACGCTGGGCGTCGTGGGCGAGTCCGGCTGCGGCAAGTCGACCATGGGCCGACTGGTCACCCGGCTCGACGAGCCGACCGGCGGGACCATCGAGTTCGAGGGCACCGACATCACCCACCTGGGCGTCGGGGCGATGCGGCCGCTGCGCCGCGACATCCAGATGATCTTCCAGGACCCGTACTCCTCGCTGAACCCCCGGCACACCGTCGGCACCATCGTCGGCGCGCCGTTCAAGCTCCAGGACGCGGTGCCGGCCGGCGGGCTCAAGAAGGCCGTCCAGGAACTGCTGGAGCTGTGCGGGCTCAGCCCCGAGCACTACAACCGCTACCCGCACGAGTTCTCCGGCGGCCAGCGCCAGCGCATCGGCATCGCCCGGGCGCTCGCGCTCAAGCCGAAGATGATCGTCGCGGACGAGCCGGTCTCCGCGCTGGACGTCTCGATCCAGGCGCAGGTCGTCAACCTGCTGGACGACCTCCAGCAGGAGCTCGGGCTGACCTACCTGATCATCGCGCACGACCTCTCGGTGGTCCGGCACGTCTCGGACCGGGTCGCGGTGATGTACCTCGGCAAGATCGTGGAGATCGCCGACCGGAACTCGCTCTACCGCAGCCCGATGCACCCGTACACCAACGCGCTGATGTCCGCCGTGCCCGTCCCGGACCCGCGCCGCCGCCAGCGCGCGGGCCGCGAGCGGATCCTGCTCAAGGGCGACGTCCCCTCGCCGATCAACCCGCCCAGCGGCTGCCGCTTCCGCACCCGGTGCTGGAAGGCGCAGGACGTGTGCGCGAGCCAGGAACCGCCGCTGACGGCGCTGGAGACCGGGCACCAGGTGGCTTGCCACTTCCCCGAGAACGCTCCGGAGAGCGCCACGGTCTGAGGTCCAGCCGGTACGCAGGAGGCCGCCCGCCCCGCTCGTGGGGTGGGCGGCCTCGGTGCGTCGGTCCGCGGGTCAGGCGCCGCCGGCCGGCTCCGGCTCGCGCGTGCCCGGGGCGGCGAGCGGCGCCGGGGCGGGCGCCGGGAAGCGCCGGTCCAGCGCCGCGACCGCCTTGCGGCCGAGCTTCTGGAAGGGGATCTCGACCAGCCGGTAGGAGAGGTACCCGAGCACCACCAGCGCCCCGAGGTAGCCGAGGGTGAGCGCGGCCTGCCCCTTCGGCCCGACGACCGGCGGGTGGCTCCGGAGCAGCCGGGCGAGGAGGAACATCAGCGGGCCGTGCAGCAGGTAGACCGAGAAGCTGATCGTGCCGAGCCCGCCGAGCCAGCGCGGGAAGCGGCGGCGGCGCAGCAGCACGGCCGCCGCGAACAGCGCCCAGGCGGCCAGGTAGGCCGACGAGAAGGACTGCCACGAGGGCGTCCAGGTGTGCCACAGCGCCGTGCCGCGGTTGTACAGGTAGCCGACCGTGACGCCGGTGACGACCACGAAGGCGCAGCAGAACAGGGCCGGGAGCCGGTCGAGCTGCCCGTGCTCCAGCCGGTACAGCACGGTGCCGGCGAACATGGTCGCGAAGATCAGCATGGTCTCGAAGCCGGTGGTCCGGTTGTTCACCGTGATCAGGACCAGGCCCAGGCCGCCGAGCAGCAGCGCGCCCCAACGGGTCAGGTCCGGGCGGGCGGTGGCGATGCAGGCCATCGCCGTCAGCACCACGATCCCGGCGGCCGCGACCAGGTTCCCGGTGGCCGCCGGGTCCACCGAGATGCCGCCGATCGGCAGCCAGGCGCCCAGCACCAGGGCGACGGACGCGAAGCCGATCGTGATCGGCGCGCTGTGCCGGTGCCAGCCCCGGACGAAGAGCGCCGAGACGAAGTAGTAGAAGACCATCTCGTAGGTGAGCGACCACATCACCCCGAGCGCGCTGGGCACCCCCAGCAGGTCCTGGAGCAGCAGGCCGTTGGCGGCGAACGACAGCGCCGGGTGGTCGAAGGCGAAGTCCTGGACGACCTGGTCGCCGCGGGGCAGCACCAGCAGGCTCGCCCCCACCGCGACGGCCACCGCCGGGTAGAGGCGGAAGAACCGTCCGGTCCAGAACGCCCGGACGTCGCCGCGCCGTTCCAGCGAGGCCGGGACGATGTACCCGCTGACCAGGAAGAACAGCATCACGCCGAAGAGGCCGAGGTCCAGCTGCCGGGGCACCCAGGCCGCGTGCCGGATCTTGTCGAGCAGCCCGAAGTGGTGCATGGCCACGGCGAGGGCGGCGACGCCGCGCAGTGCGTCCAGCCAGCCGAGCCGCGCGGTGGCGCGGGAGACCGGCGGCTCGGGCGCCGACCGGGGCTTCACGAGCTTCACAGGCGGAGGCTAGCGGAATCCGGCGGGCGGCACCGGCGCACCCGACGCGTCCGGAGCACCCGTGCGGATCGGGTACACATGGACGGTGACATCCCAGCTCTTCCCGACCGACGTGCAGCAGTCGCTGGACCTCGTCGGCATCTTCGTCTTCGCCCTCTCCGGGGGCCTGCTCGCCGTCCGCAAGAACATGGACATCTTCGGGATCTGCGTGTTGGCGGAAGCCACCGCCCTGGGCGGCGGGGTGATGCGCGACCTGGTGATCGGCGCCACCCCGGTCGCCGCGTTCACCAACCTCGGCTACTTCGTGACGCCGCTGGCCGCCGCGCTGGTGGTGTTCTTCCTGCACCCGGAGGTCGAGCGGATCAACCGGGCGGTGCAGACCCTGGACGCGCTCGGGCTCGGGCTGTTCTGCGTGACCGGCACCGCCAAGGCGCACGACTTCGGGCTCGGCGCGGTCGCGGCGATCGCGCTCGGCATGGTGACCGCGGCCGGCGGCGGTGTGATCCGCGACGTGCTGGCCGGGGAGATCCCCTCGCTGCTGCGCTGGGACCGGGAGATCTACGCCGTCCCGGCCCTGGTCGGCGCCACCGTGGTCGCGCTGCTGATCGGCGCGGACCGCCTCACCGGGGTGACCGGCACCGCCGCCGCGCTCACCGCCTTCGGGCTGCGGATGCTCGCCCTGAAGTACGGCTGGCGTGCCCCGCGGGCCTGGCACCGCAACGGTTCTCGCACCAGCGAGGAGTAGGCGAGCCGCCGTACGCGAGCGAGATCGCCTCGGCGGTGCAGAGCAGTTCCGGCACCATCCGGGCCAGTTCGGCCGGCGGTACCTCGCTCGCCGGGGCGCTCAGCGCGCAGGCCGCGACCGTCCGCCCGCCGCTGCCCGCGACCGGCGCCGCCACGCAGGTCACCGGCTCGTGGTGCTCGCGGGACTCGGCCGCCCAGCCCAGGCGGCGCACCGCCGCCAGCTCGTTCGGCAGGTCCTCCTCGCGGGCGCCGTCCGCGGACAGCCCGGCGAGCAGCACCCGGCCGACGGCCGTCCCGTCCACCGGCGCCCGGCGCCCGATCCGGGACGGCTCCGCACCCGGCAGCCCGGCCACCTCGTCCAGGTAGAGCACCTCGCCGTCGTGCAGCACGGCGAGCCGGACGGTGTAGCCGCAGCGGGCGTTCAGCGCGGCCAGGTACGGCGCGGCGACCTGCCGGACGTCGAAGTCCTCCAGCGCGCGGTGGGCCAGCGAGAGCACCCGGCCGCCGATCCGGTAGCGCAGGTCCGGCTGGCGGCGGGCGAAGCCGTGCTCCTCCAGGGTGCGCAACAGCCGCAGGGCGGTGGACTTGTGCACCCCGAGGCTGCTGGCGGCCTGCTCCAGCGAGAGCGGCGCGTCGCCGAGTGCGTCGAGCAGGGTCAGCGCGCGGTCGACCGACTGCGACATGGCGTCTTCCCGTGGATCCGGCTGACTGGTGGCGTCAGGCTAACCGCTGGGGGGCGCAGTGGTACAAACCAGTGCCGGACGCGGCCGTCCGGCGGCGGTGCGCCGACGGCGCCGCGCGCGGTGGCCGGACCGGGGCGTGGCCCCGGTGGGCGGTCCGGTGGCCGGATCGGAGCACGGGCCTGGAGGGCCGGGCGGCGCCGCGCTCTACAATCGGGGGGTTATGCCATACCTGGACCATGCGGCGACCACGCCGATGCTGCCCGAGGCGATCGCCGCGATGACGGCGCACCTGGGGGTGGTCGGCAACGCCTCGGCCCTGCACGCGGCCGGCCGCCGGGCCCGCCGGGTGGTCGAGGAGTCCCGGGAGTCGCTGGCCGAGTCGCTGGACGCCCGCCCCAGCGAGATCGTGCTCACCGGCGGCGGCACCGAGTCCGACAACCTGGCGGTCAAGGGCCTGTACTGGGCCCGCCGGGACGCCGACCCGGCCCGCACCCGGGTGCTGTGCAGCCCGGTCGAGCACCACGCGGTGCTGGACGCGGTGCACTGGCTCTCCGAGCACGAGGGCGCCCGGGTCGACTACCTGCCGGTGGACGGCTACGGCCGGGTGCACCCCGAGGCGCTGCGCGAGGCGATCGAGCGGGACCCTGCCGCGGTCGCGCTGATCACCGTGATGTGGGCCAACAACGAGGTCGGCACCGTCCAGCCGGTGCGCGAACTGACCGCCGTGGCGGCCGAGTACGGCATCCCGGTGCACGCCGACGCGGTGCAGGCGCTCGGTCAGGTCCCGGTCTCCTTCGCCGAGTCGGGGCTCACCGCGCTCACCGTCACCGGGCACAAGATCGGCGGCCCGTTCGGCATCGGCGCGCTGCTGCTCTCCCGGGGCGCCGCGCCCGTACCGCTGCTGCACGGCGGCGGGCAGGAGCGCGACGTGCGCTCCGGCACCCTGGACGCCCCCGGCTCGGCCGGCTTCGCGGCCGCCGCGGCGCTCGCCGTGGAGCGGCGGGCCGGACACGCGGCCGCGGTGGGCGCGCTGCGGGAGGAGCTGGTGGCCGCCGTGCTGGCCGCCGTCCCGGACGCGGTCCTCAACGGCGACCCGTCGGCCGGGGGCCGGCTGCCCGCCAACGCCCACTTCTCCTTCCCCGGCTGCGAGGGCGACGCGCTGCTGATGCTGCTGGACGCGGCCGGCATCGAGTGCTCGACGGGCTCCGCCTGCTCCGCCGGGGTGCCGCAGCCCAGCCACGTGCTGCTGGCGATGGGCGTCGACCCGCTGCTGGCGCGCGCGTCGCTGCGGTTCTCGCTCGGGCACACCTCGGTGCGGGAGGACGTGGCGGCGCTCGGCGAGGCCATCGGGCCGGTGGTGCAGCGGGCGCGCAACGCGGGGCTGGCCTCCGTACGGCGGTAGCTCCCGCGCGGTGGGGCATGTCCGGCGGCCCCGTAGGCTTGTACTCACCATGACTGACTTCCCGGGTGCCCCGACCACTCCCTCCACCGGCCGTCTGCGCGTGCTCGCGGCGATGTCCGGCGGAGTCGACTCCGCCGTCGCCGCCGCCCGCGCCGTCGAAGCGGGGCACGAGGTGACCGGCGTCCACCTGGCGCTCTCCGCCAACCCGCAGTCCTTCCGGACCGGCGCGCGCGGCTGCTGCACCATCGAGGACTCCCGGGACGCGTGGCGCGCGGCCGACGTGATCGGCATCCCGTTCTACGTCTGGGACCTCGCCGAGCGCTTCCGCGAGGACGTGATCGACGACTTCGTCGCCGAGTACGCGGCCGGGCGCACGCCCAACCCGTGCCTGCGCTGCAACGAGAAGATCAAGTTCGCCGCGCTGCTGGACAAGGCCGTCGCGCTGGGCTTCGACGCCGTCTGCACCGGCCACTACGCCCGGATCGTCGACCTGCCGGACGGCTCGCGCGAGCTGCACCGGGCCGTCGACGCCGCCAAGGACCAGTCCTACGTCCTCGGCGTGCTCGACGCCGACCAGCTCGCCCACTCGCTCTTCCCGCTCGGCGACACCACCAAGGACGCCATCCGCGAGGAGGCCGAGCGCCGCGGCCTGGCCGTCGCCAAGAAGCCCGATAGCCACGACATCTGCTTCATCGCCGACGGCGACACCCAGGGCTTCCTGGCCAAGCACCTCGGCACCGCGACCGGCGACATCCTCGACGTCGACGGCACCAAGCTGGGCGAGCACGACGGCGCGTACGGCTTCACCATCGGCCAGCGCAAGGGCCTGCGGATCGGCCGCCCGGCGGCCGACGGCAAGCCCCGCTACGTGCTGGACATCTCCCCGGTGAACAACACCGTGACGGTCGGCCCGGTCGAGGGCCTCGACGTCACCGGGCTGACCGCCATCCGCCCCCGCTGGTGCGGCACCGAGCCGCTCGCCGACGGCCGCTACACCGCCCAGCTCCGCGCCCACGGCGAGGAGGTGCCGGTGTACGCCTCCGTGGTCGACGGCGAGCTGCGGGTCCAGCTGGACACCCCGGTGCGGGGCATCGCCCCCGGCCAGGCCGTGGTCCTCTACGACGGCACCCGCGTCGTCGGCTCGGCGACCATCGCGACGACGGAACGCCCGGCCGTCACCGCCTGAGCGCGCTCCGGTCGGCCGGGAGCTCCACCCGCCGGAGCGGGCACGGGGCGGACCACGGGTAATGCCGGTGAAGCGCTGCCGCAGCGCGTGATAGACCAGACGGCATCATGAATATCTCTGTCTTCTGCTCCGCGTACTCGCTCGACGACCGCTACTCCGCCCCCGCCGCGGAGTTCGCCCGGCTGCTGGGGGAGGGCGGGCACACCCTGGTGTGGGGTGGCTCGAACGCCGGGCTGATGGGGCTGCTCGCGGACGAGGTGAAGGCCGCCGGGGGCCGGCTGGTCGGGGTGATGGTGGAGATGCTGCGGCACAAGGCGTACGTCGGTGCCGACGAGCTGGTGTGGACGGCCGACCTCGGCGAACGGAAGGCGGTGCTGGCCTCGCGGGCGGACGCCATCGTCGTGCTGGTCGGCGGGCTGGGCACGCTGGACGAGGTCGCCGAGGTGCTCGAACTCAAGAAGCACGGGATGTTCGAGAAGCCGGTGGTCGTCCTGGACAGCGAGGGCTTCTACTCCGGCCTGCGCACCCAGATGGAGCGGATGGACGCCGAGGGCTTCCTGCCGCGCCCGCTCGCCGAGCTGATCACCTTCGCGGACACGCCCGCCGAGGTCTTCGCCCAGCTCAAGGCCTGATTGGATCAGGGCCATGGCTACCCATCTGATCACCGGCGCCGGCTCCGGCATCGGCGCCGTCCTCGCCGAGAAGCTCGCCGCGCGCGGGGACGAACTCTGGCTGCTGGCCCGCGACGCCCGCCGGGCCGCCGAACTGCGCGAGCGCTTCCCCGGCGCCCGTACCCTCGTCGGGGACCTCGGCGACCCGGGCAAGCTCTCCTGGGCCTTCGGCCACCAGCAGCTGCCCGTCGAGCTCGACTCCCTCCTGCACGTCGCGGGCGTGGTCGAGCTGGGCACGGTCGGCGACCTCACCCCCAAGGCCTGGCAGGAGACGCTCAACGTCAACCTCGTCGCCCCCGCCGAGCTGACCCGGCTGCTGCTGCCGTCCGTCCGGCTGGTCAAGGGCCACGTGGTCTTCGTCAACTCCGGCGCCGGCCTCAACGCCCACGCCGAGTGGTCCGCGTACGCGGCCAGCAAGCACGGCCTGAAGGCGCTCGCCGACGCGCTGCGCCAGGAGGAGCACGCGGGCGGTGTCCGGGTCACCTCGGTCTACCCCGGCCGGACCGCCACCGCGATGCAGGTCAAGGTGCACCAGCAGGAGGGCAAGGAGTACGACGCCGACCGCTGGATCGAGCCGGAGTCCGTCGCCCGGGCGGTCCTCGCCGCCCTCGACGCCTCCCGCGACGCGGAGATCACCGACATCACCGTCCGCCCCGGACGGTAGCGCCCAGCGCGGGAAGTCGGCCCGGCCGACTTCCCGCGCACGCGCCGGGGTCCGTCCGGGTGAGCCGGCGCCGTCCGGCTGAGTAGGCTCGGGCAGGTGAGCACCGGACACCCCTTCCCTGACCTGCGCGGCGCCGCCACCGGCGTCGGCTCGCTGCCCGGCACCGACGCGCGGGAGGCCGCCAAGACCTCCACCGGCGCCCTGGAGCACCTGCCGTTCCTCCCCGAGCTGCCCGCCCGCGGCCCCGGCGCCGACACGATCGGACGCGGCGCCGGCCTGCTGGTCGAGCTGTTCGCGCAGACCGAGCCGAGCGGCTGGCGGTTCACCGACCGCCCCGGCCGGGACACCCGGCGGGCCCACTCCTGGCTCGGCGAGGACCTGGACGCGCTGGAGGAGTTCACCCAGGGCCACCAGGGCGCGCTCAAGGTCCAGGCCGTCGGCCCGTGGACGCTGGCGGCGAACATCGAGCTCAAGCACGGCGAGAAGGCGCTCTCCGACCCCGGCGCCTGCCGCGACATCGCCGGCTCGCTCACCGAGGGCCTGCGCCGCCACCTCGCCGACGTCCGCAAGCGGGTGCCCGGCGCCGAGGTCGTGCTGCAGCTGGACGAGCCCTCGCTGCCCGCCGTCCTGGCCGGATCGGTGAAGACCGCCAGCGGCTTCCAGCGGCTGCGCTCCGTCGACCGGCAGGTCGCCGAGGAGGTGCTGCGCGAGGTCGTCCGGAGCCTGGACGCGCCCGTCGTCGTGCACAGCTGCGCGCCGGACGTCCCGGTCCCGCTGCTGCGCCGCGCCGGGGTGGCCGGGATCTCGCTGGACTTCTCGCTCCTCACCGAGCGCCAGGACGACGACCTGGGCGAGGCGGTGGAGGGCGGCACGACGATCCTCGCCGGTGTCGTCCCCGCCACTGACCAGGCGGTGTCCGACCCTGCCGGTAGTGTCCAGGGTGTCAGGACCTTGTGGCGCAGGCTGGGGTTCGCCCCGGAGCTGCTGGGCCGCCGTGTGCTGGTGACGCCGACCTGCGGGCTGGCCGGGGCCTCCCCGGCGTACGCCCGCAGGGCGCTGTCGCTCGCGGCGCGGGCGGCGCAGAGCCTGGTGGACAACCCGGAATGAGAATGCAGGAGGGCTTGCGGTGACGGCTGTCGAGGGCTGGGAGGACGTCCCGGCGGAGGTGCGCAGGCGGCACGCCGAGCTGGCGCAGGAGATCACCGACCACCGCGCCCGGTACTACGAGCAGGACGCGCCGACCGTCAGCGACGCCGAGTTCGACGCCCTGATGCGGGAGCTGGAGGGGATCGAGGCCGAGCACCCGGCCCTGGTCACCCCGGACTCCCCGACGCAGCGGGTCGGCGGCGCGCCCACCGCGCTGTTCGCCGAGGTCGAGCACCGCGAGCGGCTGCTCAGCCTGGACAACGCGATGGACGACGAGGAGCTGGCCGCCTGGGCCGAGCGGGTCGCCACCGAGCTGCACGGCATCGACTACCACTACCTGTGCGAGCTCAAGGTGGACGGCCTGGCCGTCAACCTCACGTACGAGAACGGCCAGTTGACGCAGGCGGCGACGCGCGGCGACGGCCGGGTCGGCGAGGACATCACCGCCAACGTCCGCACCATCAAGGAGATCCCGCACCAGCTCAAGGGCGACGACATCCCGGAGCTGGTCGAGATCCGCGGCGAGGTCTACTTCCCGACCGAGGCCTTCGACGCGCTCAACGCCTCCTTCGCGGAGGAGAACGAGCGCCGCCGGCAGGAGAACGAGGAGCGCGCCAAGGAGGGCAAGCGGCCCCGGGCGATGATCCGGCTGTTCATGAACCCCCGCAACGCCGCCGCCGGTTCGCTGCGCCAGAAGGACCCGCACGTCACCGCCTCCCGCCCGCTGCACATGGTGGTGCACGGCATCGGCGCCCGGGTCGGCTTCGACATCGACAACCAGTCGCACGCCTACCGACTGCTGCACGACTGGGGCCTGCCCACCGCCCGGCACAACAAGGTGGTGAAGACGCTCGCCGAGGTGCGGGCCTTCATCCAGCACTTCGGCGAGCAGCGGCACTCGGTCGAGCACGAGATCGACGGCGTGGTCGTCAAGGTGGACGAGATCGCCCTGCAGGGCCGGCTCGGCGCCACCTCCAAGTCGCCGCGCTGGGCGATCGCCTGGAAGTACCCGCCGGAGGAGGTCACCGGCAAGCTGGCCGAGATCAAGGTCGGCATCGGCCGCACCGGCCGGGCCACCCCGTACGCGGTGCTGGCCGAGCCGGTGAAGGTGGCCGGCTCGATGGTGCAGTACGCGACGCTGCACAACCAGGAGATCGTCAAGGCCAAGGACGTGCTGCTCGGCGACACCGTCGTGCTGCGCAAGGCCGGCGACGTCATCCCGGAGATCCTCGGCCCGGTCTACGACCTGCGGGACGGCACCGAGCAGGCCTTCGTGATGCCCTCGCACTGCCCGGAGTGCGACAGCGAGCTGCGGCCGATGTCCGAGGGGGACATCGATCTGCGCTGCCCCAACGCGCAGTTCTGCCCGGCCCAGATCCGGGAGCGGATCGCCTTCCTGGGCGGGCGCTCCTGCCTGGACGTCGAGGGCCTCGGCTACGTCGCGGCCACCGCGCTGACCCAGCCGCTGGAGCCGGCCGAGGCGCCGGTCCGGAACGAGGCCGACATCTTCCGGCTGACGCCGGAGAAGCTGCTGCCGATCAAGGTGCTGGTCCGGGACCCGAAGACCGGCATGCCCAAGCTGGACGACCGGACCGGCAGGGAGAAGGAGGTCTTCTTCTTCGCCACCACCAAGGGCGAGCCGAAGAAGTCGCTCCAGGTCCTGATCGACAACCTGGAGGCGGCGAAGGAACGGCCGCTCTGGCGGTTCGTCAACGGCCTGTCCATCCGGCACGTCGGCCCGGTCGCCGCCCAGGCGCTGGCCAGGGAGTTCCGCGACCTGGAGAAGATCTTCGAGGCGAGCGAGGAGCGGCTGGCGGCCGTCGAGGGGGTCGGCCCGATCATCGCCCGCTCGATCCGGGAGTGGTACGCGGAGGAGTGGCACCGGCGGATCCTGGAGAACTGGAAGGCCGACGGCGCCCGCTTCACCGAGGAGTTCGCGGACGAGGAGGGGGCGGAGCGCCCGCTGGAGGGCCTGACCGTCGTGGTGACCGGCACCCTGGCCGGCCACACCCGGGACGGCGCCAAGGAGGCGCTGACCTCCCGTGGAGCGAAGGTGACCGGCTCGGTTTCGAAAAAGACCGATTTTGTGGTCGCCGGTGACAACCCTGGGTCCAAATACGACAAGGCTGTTCAGCTCGGCCTGCCGGTCCTGGACGACGCCGGGTTCGCCGTCCTGCTCGCCGACGGGCCCTCCGCCGCCCGCGCCCACCTGGGGCTTCCGGAGCCGGAGGAGGCGGAGGAGCCGACGGAGGAGCCCGTCGGGGACTGACCCGGAGCCGACCCGAGCGGCCGGTGGCCGGACCGGTGTTGTTATCGTCCTGATGCGGCGTCACCGGGTGCCGTGCGGTGAAAGCGGGCATTGTGTCACTGTGCGACACCCGGGCGCGGTGGCGCGTTTCCGGTTGTCCGAAAGTCTGCCCACCGGGTGGACCCCGGCTTACCCTGGAGCGCAACAGAGTGTCAGCAGGGGTGGGGGCACCGGCTGGGCCGGTGCTCCTCGGGGTCGCTCCATGCCCGGCAGCTGTCGGTACCGGCACGGTGCCTCACCGTAAGGCGGCCTGACGGGGCGGGCCCGACGGAGGACAGGGCTTATGGATCGTACGACCGGCGGTGCGCCCACACGCCCGCCGCAGGGGGTGGCGGGTGCGGTCCTGCTGCTCGGCGTGCTGCTGGCCGGAGCCGCGCCGCTCATCCCGCTGGCCGTCCTGGTCTACCGGTACGAACCCGAGTTGCTGCCGCTGTTCGCCGTGCCCCTGGCGGTGCTGGTGGCGGCCTGGCGGATCGCCCGGGACCGCGCCCGCGACCAGCTGACCGACCCGCTGACGGACCTGCCCAACCGTCAGGCCCTGCTGCTGGCCGCGCAGGAGGCGATCGCGGAGTGTGAACAGGGCTACAGCGTCGGTCTCATCCTGCTCGATCTCGACCGCTTCCGGTCACTCAACGACACACTCGGTCATACGGCCGGTGACCGGTTACTGGTTCACATCGCCCGCCGACTGCACCGGGCACTGCGCTCCGGAGGACCGGCCGGCAGCGCCACCCGGGAGTCCATCGACGACGTCTTCGCCGGGCTCCCCCGGCACTACCGCCGCGGCCGCCCGATGGTGGCCAGGATGGGCGGCGACGAGTTCGCCGTCCTGCTGCCCGGCATCAACTGCCCGGACAGCCTGGAGCGGGTCGCCAAGGCGCTGATCGCCGAACTGGCCGCCCCGATCCGGCTGGACGGGCTGTTGCTCGTCCTGGAGGCCAGCGGCGGCGTCTGCGTCTACCCGCAGCACGCCCAGGACGCCGAGTCGCTGCTGCGCCGCGCCGACGTCGCGATGGGCCACGCCCAGCGCGGATGCAGCGGGGTCGCCCAGTACGACGAGACCCAGGACGCCGACACCCCGTACCGGATCGGGCTGCTGGGGGACCTGCGCCGGGCGCTGGAGACCGGTGAGGTGCAGCTGCACTACCAGCCGAAGGTGGCCTTCGACGGCCGGGTGGTCGGCCTGGAGGCGCTGCTGCGCTGGGAGCGGCCCGGCCAGGGGAAGGTCTCCCCGGACGAGTTCGTCGGGCTCGCCGAGTCCAGCGGCCTGATGCCGCGGCTCACCGACTACGTGCTGGAGGCGGCCGTCGGCCAGCTCGCGTACTGGCGCGAGCAGGGCCTCCAGGTGCAGGTCGCGGTCAACGTCTCGCCGCGCGACGTGCTCAACCCCGGCTTCGCCCAGCGGGTGGCCGGCCACCTCGTGCGCCACCAGGTGCCGGCCCACGCGCTCCAGCTGGAGATCACCGAGCGGCTGCTGCTGGACGACTCCCGGCGGGCCGCCGACACCCTGGCCGAGCTGCGCGGCTACGGCGTCGGGATGTCCCTGGACGACTTCGGCACCGGGCACTCCTCGCTGGTGCGGCTGCGCAGCCTGCCGGTCGGCGAGCTGAAGATCGACCGCTCCTTCGTCTCCCGGATGGTCGCCGACGACCACGACGCGGCGGTGGTCCGCTGCTCGGTGGAGCTCGCCCACTCGCTGGGCCTGACCGTGGTCGCCGAGGGCGTCGAGGACGACGAGACCTGGGAGCGGCTGCACTGCATGGGCGTGGACGCCGTCCAGGGCTGGCTGGTGTCGGCCGCGCTGCCGGCCGAGCAGGCCACCGCCTGGCTGCGGGTGCACCGCACCGGCGCCCCGCCGGTGGAGCGGCTGGGCGTGCCGCCCCAGCTGCACGCCGGCTTCCAGCCGGTCCAGGCCGCCAAGCCGATCGCCCAGCCGATCGCCCAGCCGGTCCGGCCGCCGGTGCTGCCGCCGACGCTCCCGACGCTCCCGCAGGTCCGGCCGCCGGTCATCCCGCCGACGCTGCCGCCGGTGGCACAGGTGGTGCAGGCCGCGCACATGGAGATCAAGCCGCAGGGCTGGGCCCGCACCCGGCCGCAGTAGCGCCCCGCCGGACGCCGGGGTCGACGCCTGCCGGGAGCCTGCCGTACACCGGGGCCGACACCCGCCGGACGCCCGCGGCCGGGCCGGTGACGGGCGCCGCGGCTCACTCGTTGGCCGGGGTGGGGGACGGGCCCCATAGGATGGGGTCCAAAGACCATGAGGACGGAGCGCCGAACAGGCTGCTCCTGCCCGGGCCCGGCACCGCCCCGCAAGGCACCGCCGGGTCTCACCAGAACTCACCCTGAGGATCGCTGCATGCCTGGCATCACGCGCGAGGAGGTCGCCCACCTCGCCCGGCTGTCGCGTCTTGAGCTGAAGCCCGAAGAGCTGGACCACTTCGCCGAGCAGCTCGACGTGATCATCGGCGCGGTCGCCCGCGTTTCCGAGGTCGCCGGACAGGACGTCCCGCCGACCTCCCACCCGCTGCCGCTGACCAACGTCATGCGCGCGGACGAGGTGCGGCCGTCGCTCACCCCGGAGCAGGCGCTGTCCGGCGCCCCCGCCGCCGAGGAGCAGCGTTTCCGTGTGCCGCAGATCCTCGGGGAGGACTGACCGAGATGTCCGAGCTCATCCGTTTCACCGCCGCCGAGACCGCGGGCGCCATCGCCAAGGGCGAGGTGTCCGCCGTCGAGGTCGCGCAGGCCCACCTGGACCGCATCGACGCCGTCGACAAGAAGGTCAACGCCTTCCTGCACGTCGACACCGAGGGCGCGCTGGCCGCGGCCCGGGCCGTCGACGCGAAGCGAGCCAAGGGCGAGGAGCTGGGCCCGCTGGCCGGCGTCCCGCTCGCGCTCAAGGACGTCTTCACCACCAAGGGCATCCCGACCACCTGCGGCTCGAAGATGCTCGAGGGCTGGATCCCGCCGTACGACGCCACGCTGACCAGCCGTCTCAAGAGCGCCGACGTCGTCATCCTCGGCAAGACCAACATGGACGAGTTCGCGATGGGCTCCTCCACCGAGAACTCCGCGTACGGCGTGACCGGGAACCCGTGGGACCTCTCCCGCATCCCCGGCGGCTCCGGCGGCGGTTCGGCCGCCGCGCTGGCCGCCTTCGAGGCCCCGCTGGCGATCGGCACCGACACCGGCGGCTCGATCCGCCAGCCCGGCGCCGTCACCGGCACCGTCGGCGTCAAGCCGACCTACGGCTCGGTGTCCCGCTACGGCCTGGTGGCGTTCTCCAGCAGCCTGGACCAGGGCGGCCCGTGCGCCCGCACCGTGCTGGACGCGGCGCTGCTGCACGAGGCCATCGCCGGGCACGACCCGCTGGACTCCACCTCGATCGACGCGCCGGTCCCGGCCGTGGTCGAGGCCGCGAAGATGCGCGACGTCCGCGGGATGCGGATCGGCGTGGTCAAGGAGTTCGCCGGCGAGGGCTACCAGGCCGGCGTGATGCAGCGCTTCGACGAGTCGGTGGAGCTGCTGCGCGAGCTGGGCGCCGAGGTCGTCGAGGTCTCCTGCCCGTCCTTCACCCTGGCGCTGCCGGCGTACTACCTGATCGCGCCCAGCGAGTGCTCCTCCAACCTGGCCCGCTTCGACGCGATGCGCTACGGCCTGCGGGTCGGCGACGACGGCAGCCGCTCGGCCGAGGAGGTCACCGCCCTGACCCGCGAGGCCGGCTTCGGCCCCGAGGTCAAGCGCCGCATCATCCTGGGCACCTACGCGCTGTCCTCGGGCTACTACGACGCCTACTACGGCTCGGCCCAGAAGGTCCGCACGCTCATCTCGCGCGACTTCGACGCCGCCTTCGCGGGCGTGGACGTGCTGGTCTCGCCGACCACGCCGACCACCGCCTTCCCGATCGGCGAGCGCGCCGACGACCCGATGGCGATGTACCTGGCCGACCTGTGCACGATCCCGTCCAACCTGGCGGGCAACGCGGCCATGTCGCTGCCGGTCGGCCTGGCTCCGGAGGACAATCTCCCGGTCGGCCTGCAGATCATCGCACCCGCGATGGCGGACGACCGCCTGTACCGCGTGGGCGGCGCCGTCGAGGCCGCACTCAACGACAAGTGGGGGCACACCCTGCTGGAGGAGGCACCGGCACTGTGAGCAAGATCGAGAAGGCCAAGGCCCAGTCCGCTTCGCTCAAGGGCTTCAAGCACAGCAAGCCCGGTCTGTGGCTGTCCATCGGCACCAGCGCGTTCGGCGCGATCTCCATCGCCAAGGACGTCCGCAAGGCCCGCGAGGAGAGCGACACCCTCAAGCTGGTCAACGCCCTGGTCGGCGCGGCCGCGCTGATCACCGGCACCGCGCTGCTGGTGCGCGAGCTGCGCCAGCTGGGCTCCGACGACGTGCTGCTGGGCTGAGCGCCCCGGCCCGGCCGCGCACGAGCGGCGGCCGGGCCCGTACCTCCCAAAGTCTTTTGAACGAAGGGACGCTGTGAGCGTCATGAACCTGGTCTCCTACGAGGACGCTCTCGCGTCGTACGACCCGGTGATGGGCCTTGAGGTCCACGTCGAGCTGGGCACCAAGACCAAGATGTTCTGCGGTTGCTCGACCGAGCTGGGTGCCGAGCCGAACAGCCAGACCTGCCCGACCTGCCTGGGCCTGCCGGGTTCGCTGCCGGTGGTCAACGCGGTCGGCGTGGAGTCGGCGGTCAAGATCGGCCTGGCGCTGAACTGCGAGATCGCCGAGTGGTGCCGGTTCGCGCGGAAGAACTACTTCTACCCGGACATGCCCAAGAACTTCCAGACCTCGCAGTACGACGAGCCGATCGCCTTCAACGGCTACCTCGACGTGCAGCTGGAGGACGGCTCGACCTTCCGGGTGGAGATCGAGCGCGCCCACATGGAGGAGGACACCGGCAAGTCCAGCCACGTCGGTGGCGCGACCGGCCGCATCCACGGCGCCACCCACTCGCTGCTCGACTACAACCGGGCCGGCATCCCGCTGATCGAGATCGTCACCAAGCCGATCGAGGGCGCCGGCGAGCGGGCCCCCGAGGTCGCCAAGGCGTACGTCGCCGAGCTGCGCGAGCTCATCCGTTCGCTCGGCGTCTCCGAGGCCCGGATGGACAAGGGCCAGATGCGCTGCGACGTCAACCTGTCGCTGCGTCCGAACGGCACCGAGACCTTCGGCACCCGCTCGGAGACCAAGAACGTCAACTCGCTGCGCAGCGTGGAGCGGGCCGCCCGGTTCGAGATCCAGCGGCACGCCACGGTGCTGACCGACGGCGGCACCATCGTCCAGGAGACCCGCCACTTCCACGAGGACAACGGCACCACCACCTCGGGCCGGATCAAGGACAACGCCGAGGACTACCGCTACTTCCCCGAGCCGGACCTGGTGCCGGTGGCCCCCTCCCGCGAGTGGGTCGAGGAGCTGCGCGCCGCGCTGCCCGAGCTGCCGCGGGTGCGCCGCGCCCGGCTGCAGGCCGAGTGGGGCCTGTCCGACAAGGACATGCAGTCCGTCCTCAACGCCGGTGCGGTGGGGCCGATCCAGGAGACCATCGCGGCCGGTGCCCCGGCCGACCAGGCCCGCAAGTGGTGGATGGGCGAGCTGGCCCGCCGGGCCAACGAGACCGGCACCGAGCTGAGCGAGCAGCCGATCACCCCGGTGCAGGTCGCCCGGGTCGCCGCGCTGGTCGCCGAGGGCAAGCTGAACGACAAGCTGGCCCGCCAGGTCATCGAGGGCGTGCTGGCGGGCGAGGGCGAGCCGGACGCGATCGTCGAGAAGCGCGGCCTGGCCGTGGTCTCGGACGACTCCGCGCTGGGTTCCGCCGTCGACCAGGCCATCGCCGAGAACGAGGGGATCGCCGCCAAGATCCGCGACGGCAAGGTCCAGGCCGTGGGCGCGCTGGTCGGCGCGGTCATGAAGGCCACCCGCGGCCAGGCCGACGCGGCCCGGGTGAAGGACCTGATCCTGGAGAAGCTTGCTTCCTAAGGCTTCTAAGGCATCTAAGGGCCCCTAAGTAAGGCCTAAGGCCCCATCTCTCCTATGTATCTAGGAGGGATGGGGCCTTAAACCTTTTCTGGAGCCCGATCTAAGGCATCCGCGCCCCGGAAGATGCGGCACGCTCCCGATGCGGCACCCCCCGCTGGGGGAGGAAGCTCTTACCTGTCAGCAAGACGGAGTGGAAGACCCGAGGGGGAACCGGAAATGATCGAGTACCAGACCTTCCAGCAACAGGCCCACGAGCTCGTGGCCCGCGCCGAGCACGAGCGCCTGGTGCGCGAGGCCAAGGACGCCCGCCGACTGCGCCGGCGTCCGGTGGCCGCCCGCTTCCAGCGGCGCCCCGTGCGTCGGCCCGAATGCTGACGGCACGGCACCACGACGGTGCCGAGGGGGTTTCGGAGGGGGAGACGCTGCGAGTGAGCGTCTCCCCCTCCGGGCGTTCGCGGCCGGAACCCCGTTCGCCTGGGGAGATAACCCCTCGGCCGGGCCCCACCGGCTATGGCATGCTCGCATCCATGCAGCAGACATCGGTCAGCCCCGTCTTCGTCGGCCGCGGCAGCGAGATCACCGAGCTGACCGACGCGCTGCGCCGCGCGGGCACCGGCAGCCCCCAGGCCGTCCTGATCGGCGGCGAGGCGGGGGTCGGCAAGACCCGGCTGCTGGAGGAGTTCCTGGAGCGCGCCGCCGCCCAGGGGGCGGTCACCACGCTCGGCAGCTGCCTGGAGGTCGGCGCCGAGGGCCTGCCGTACGCTCCGCTGGCCGCCGCGCTGCGCCGGCTGCACCGCTCGCTGGGCCCCGAACTGGGGGCCGCCGCGGCCGGCAGCGAGGGCCATCTCGCCCTGCTGCTCTCCGAGTTCGGCGAGGTGGACGGCGAACCCAACGACGAGTACAGCCGGGCCCGGCTGTTCGAGCACACCGCGAGGCTGTTCGAGCGGCTCGGCGCGGAGCGTACCCTCGTCCTCGCCGTCGAGGACCTGCACTGGTCCGACCGCTCCACCCGCGAGCTGCTCGCCTTCCTGGTGCGCACCCTGCACCGGTCCCGGGTGCTGCTGGTCGCCACCTACCGCACCGACGACCTGCACCGCCGGCACCCGCTGCGCCCCTTCCTGGCCGAACTCGAACGGCTGCGCACCGTCCAGCGGCTGGAACTGGCCCGGTTCGACCGCCGCGAGGTGGCCGCCCAGCTGGCCGGCATCCTCGGCACCACCGCCCCCGACCGCCAGCTGGTGGACCGCATCCACCGGCGCTCGGAGGGCAACCCGTTCTTCGTCGAGGAACTGGCGACCGCGTTCGAGGACGGCTGCGGCGCCGGGCTGACCGACTCGCTGCGGGACATCCTGCTGGTGCGGGTCGAGGGCCTGGACGAGGAGGCCCAGCGGGTCGTGCGGATCGCCGCCGAGGGCGGCTCGCACGTCGAACACGCCCTGCTGGCCGCCGTCCTGGACGACGACGAGGAGGCGCTGATCGAGGCGCTGCGGGCGGCCGTCGGCGCCAACATCCTGCGCCCGGACAGCGAGGGCGAGGGCTACCGGTTCCGCCACGCGCTGGTCCGCGAGGCGGTCTCGGACGACCTGCTGCCCGGCGAACGGCACCGGATCAACCGCAGGTTCGCGCTCGCCGTGGAGGCCCAGCCGCAGCTGGTCCCCGGCGACGCGCTGCCCGCCCGGCTGGCCAACTACTGGTACCACGCGCACGATCCGGCGCGCGCCCTGCCGACCGCCCTGGACGCCGCCCGCGCGGCCCGCCGGCGCAACGCCTTCGCCGAGCAGCTCGGCATGCTGGAACGGGCCCTGGAGCTGTGGGACCTGGTCTCCGAGGAGGTGCTGGCGCACACCCTGCGCCCGTACGACTGGGCCGAGACCTACCCGCCCGGCTCCTGCGACCACAACGCCGCGGACGAGGACTGCGACCGGATCCAGCTGGTCGACGTGCTGGCCGAGGCGGTGGTCGCGGCCCGGCGCTGCGGCGACCGCGAGCGCGGCCTGAGCCTGGCCAAGCGCGGGCTGCGGCTGGTCGACGAGGCGGAGCACCCGGTGCGCGCGGCCTGGTTCCGGATCAACCGGGCCCGGATGCTGGGCAGCCTGCGCCGCTCCGGCGACGAGGAGGAGATCGCGAACGCGCTGCGGCTGGTGGAGCACCTGCCGCCGACCGCCGTCCAGGCCGAGGTGCTCGCGCTCGGCGCCGGGACGGCGATGCTCAAGCGGCCCAGCCCCGAGGCGATCGAGCTGGCCGAGCGGGCGATCCGGATCGCCCAGGAGGTGGGCGCCCACTCGGTCGAGGTGCACGCCCGGATGACCCTCGGCGGGCTGCGCTACGACGTGCACGGCGACGCCGAGGGCGGGCTGGCCGAGCTGGCCGGGGCGGTCGAGCGGGCCCGCCGGCTGGGCGTGCCCGACCTGCTGCTGCGCGGCATCAACAACCTGGCCAGCATGCAGCGCGGGCTGGGGCGGCCCGAGGAGGCGGTCCGACTGGCCCGGGAGGGCCTGGAGTTCGCGGACGGCAACGGCCTGCTGCGCAACATCGGCACCATCCTGACCGGCAACCTGGTCGAGGCGCTGACCGACCTCGGGCGGGTCCGGGAGGCGGCCGAGGTGCTGGCCGGCTTCGAACTGACCAGCCTGAGCGGCACCCACGCCGAGTTCCTGGACCGGATGCGCGGCGAACTCGCCCTGCTCAAGGGGGACCTGGCCACCGCGGCGACCATGCTGGCGCAGGCCCGGTCGGCCAACCGGGTCGGCCAGGTGCAGCACAGCGTGCCGATCAGCCGGCTGGCGGTGCGGCTCGCGGCACTCGGCGGCCGGCCGCTGGAGGCCCGGGCCGAACTGCTCGCCGCGCTGGAGGACGGCGGCCGGCTCGGCCACGAGTCCGACGTCTACCCGCTGCTGGCCGAGGCCGCCGCGGTGGAGGCGGACAGCCGGGGCCTGCCGCAGGCCGGGGCGGGCCGGGCCGAGGCGCTGGCAGCGATCTCCGCGGCCGCCGCCGGCCTGCGGCCCCGGGCGCCGCTGCACCACGGCTGGGCCCGGCTGCTGGAGGCCGAACTGGCCCGCGCCGAGGGCGCGGACACCCCGCAGCGGTGGGCCGCCGCCGTCGAGGCGCTGCGTCCGACCGGTCTGCCGTACCCGCTGGCGCTCGCCCTGCTGCGGGCCGGTGAGGCCGAGGTGCAGGCCGGCCGGCGCGAGGCCGGTGCCGAACTGCTGCGCGAGGCGGCCGAACTGGCGGCCGTCCGGGACGACCGGCTGCTCGGCGGGCAGATCGCCGCGCTGGCCGAACGGGCCGGGCTGAGCCTCGCCCCTGCCGAGCGGACGGCCACCGTGCCGGCCCCGGCCGCCGGGGACTCCTTCAACCTCACCCCCCGGGAGCGGGACGTGCTCCGACTGCTCGCCCGCGGCTGGACCAACCGGCAGATCGCCGAGGAGCTGTACATCTCTCCGAAGACCGCCAGCGTGCACGTCTCCAACATCCTGGGGAAGCTCGCGGTCGGCGGCCGCGGTGAGGCGGCCGCGCTGGCGCACCGGCTGCGGCTGTTCCCGGACGATCTGGCCGCCTCCGGGCGCTGAGCAGGGCTCCACGGCGGCCCCGGACCGGCTTCGGCCGGTCCGGGGCCGCTGTTCGTCCGCGGTTCGTGGGCCGCTCGTCCGCGGTTCGTACGCCGTTCGTCCGTCCTGGCACCGGTGTTCGGGCGCCGCCGCGTGCTCCCGTGCGCGCCGCGTGAGCCCCCGCCCGCGCGCCGCCGCCAACCGGGCCGATCCGTAGGAATCGGGGGCATTTCCCCACCCTTTAGCCATTACTCTAAGTTGAGTGTGCGTGTCATTGAGTGACGGAATTGGTGTAGGGTCCATTTTGGGAGCATCGGTACGGTGCGGCGACCGGCAGGCCGCCCACCCCCTGGGCCGCCGCCCTGACGGGGCGCCGGTCCACCGCGCACGTCCGAGAGGTGCGCGGCCGGTGGCCCGTGGCCGGGGCGCGAGGCCCCGGGCCGGAGGGGGAGAGGCCGAGTGAGCTCCACCGAAACGGTGCTGCCCGGAACCGGACGCCCGGAAGCACCGCACACCGACACGTCCGCCGCCGACGTGCCCGCACCCGTCCGCCGCGGCCCGCTGCGCCGGCTCCGGGAGAGCCGCGCACTGCCCGGGTTCGTCCTGGGCGGGCTCTGCCTGGCCTACGCCACGGGCGCCGCCGCCGGCTGGGGTTCACGCCAACTGTCCGTCTTCATGGGCGACTTCGGGCTGGCCGCGGCGGCGCTGGCGGCCGCGCTGTCCTGCCTGGTGTACGGCTGCACGGTCGGCGGGCACGCCCGTCCGGCCTGGCTGCTGTTCGGCCTCTCCTCGCTCATGGTGGCCTTCGGCAACGGCACCTGGGGCTGGTACGAGCTGGTCGTGCGCACCCCGCTGCCCCAGGACTCGCTCGCCGAGTACGCCTTCCTGCTGTTCGCCCCGCTCGCCATCACCGGCGTCCTGGTGCTCGCCCAGCACCCGCGCACCGCGGCCGGCTGGCTCTGCCTGCTGCTCGACGGCTGGCTGATCGCCGGCTCGCTGTTCACCCTCAGCTGGAGCCTGGCGCTCGGCCGGATCGCGGACGGCGAGGACGGCTCGCCCCTGCGCCTGGCGCTCAACCTGGCCTACCCGGTGCTGGACATCCTGCTGGTCAGCCTGGTGGTCGGGCTGCGCTTCGGCGGCCGCGACGGCAACCGGGCGGCGGTGCACACCGCCATGCTGGCGCTCGCCGTCACCGTCACCTGCGACGCCCTGTTCACCTCCCCGGAGCTGCGCAGCAACTACCACTCGGGCGAACTGCTGGACGCCGGCTGGTTCTCCGGCAGCCTGCTGCTGGGCTGGGCGCCGTGGTCGCCGCGCTGGCGCCGTCCGCTGCGCGAGCACCCCTCGGCCGGCGGCCTGCCGCACCGCCGGGTGGCCACCACCTTCAGCGCGCTGACCCCGTACGCCGCCGCCGCGGTCTGTACCGCCGGCATCCTCTACAACGCCCTCGGCGGACGCGAGTTGGACCGGGTGGTGGCCGCGGCGGCCTGCACCGTCGGGCTGGCGCTGATCCTCAGGCAGGGCGTGATGCTGCTCGACAACCTCTCGCTCGCCCAGGAACTCGCCCACAAGGAGGCGCACTTCCGCTCCCTGGTGCAGGGCTCCAGCGACGTCATCATGATCGCCGGCGCCAACGGCGTGCTCTCCTACGTCTCCCCGGCCGCGCTCGGCGTCTACGGGCGGGACCCGGAGGAGCTGGTCGGCGGCAACCTGCTGGACCTGGTCCACCCCGAGGACGTCGGCCGGGTGCTCTCCGAGGTCCGCCGCTACCTCGCCAGGGTCCGGCTCACCGCCCACCGCAGCCCCGGCGCCGCCGAGCCCTCCGCCCGGGTCGAGTGCCGGATCAGCTCCGGCGCCGGCGAGTGGCTGCACGTCGAGTCGACCGTCAGCAGACATCGTGACGGCCTGCTGCTCAACAGCCGGGACGTCACCGAACGCGTCATGCTGCAGGCCCAGTTGCAGCACAACGCCTTCCACGACCCGCTCACCGACCTGCCCAACCGGGCGCTGTTCACCCAGCGGCTGCGGGCCGCCCTCGGCACCCGCGGCCAGCAGGACGGGACGGGCTCCGGGATCGCGGTGCTCTTCCTCGACCTGGACGGCTTCAAGGCGGTCAACGACACCGCCGGGCACCAGGTCGGCGACGAACTGCTGGTGCAGGCCGCCCGCCGGCTCCAGAGCGCCGTCCGCTGCGGGGACACCGTCGCCCGGTTCGGCGGCGACGAGTTCGCCGCGCTGGTCTGCGGCCCGCTCGGCCGCCTCCAGGTCCAGGAGCTGGCCGAGCGGCTGCGCCTCGCGCTCTCCGAGTCGTACTGGATCGGTGGCGCCGAGCTCAGCGTCGCCGCCAGCATCGGCATCGCCTTCGGCACCCCCGAACGCGGCCCGGCGGCCGACCCCAGGGCCGCCGCCGACGAGCTGATGCGCAACGCCGACCTCGCGATGTACCGGGCCAAGTCCGAGGGCAAGGGCCGGGTGGTGCTCTACACCCCGGCGATGCGGGCGGACCTGGAGCGCCGCACCGAGCTGGAGGAACGGCTGCGGCTGGCCGTCCGGGAGGGCGGTTTCACGCTGCTCCACCAGCCCGTGGTGGACCTCGGCAGTGGCGCGGTGACCGGCGTCGAGGCGCAGGCCCGCTGGCGCTCGGTGGGCGGCCTGCTGCTCACCCCGGCCGAGTTCCTGCGCTCGACCGAGCACGGCGACGCGGCCACCCGGTTCTCCCGCTGGCTGGTCCTGGAGGCGGTCAGCGCGGCCGTCGAGCGGCGCGGCCTGCCCGGCCGGGGCCGCGGCGCGCCGGATCCCGTCCCGGTGGCCGTCCGGCTCTCGGTGGAGCGGCTCTGCTCGCCCGGCCTGTACGAGACGGTGGCCGCCGCGCTGCGCGACAGCGGGCTGCCGGCCGACGAGCTGGTGATCGAGGTGGCCCGGATGGGCCCGGACTCGCTCGCCGACGAACTCGGCCGCCGGCTCTCCGCCCTGCGCGGCCTCGGCGTCTCCACCTGGCTGGCCGGGTACGGAGCCGGCGGCGGCTCGCTCGGCGCCCTCGCCCGGCTGCCGCTGGACGGGCTCAAGCTGGACCGCACGCTCGTCCAGGACCTCGGCGAGTCCCCGCTCAGCCGCACCCTCGCCGGGCACGCGCTGCGGCTGGGCCGCGACCTCGGGATGGCCACCGCCGCCGAGGGCGTGGACCTGCCCCGACAGGTCTCCGTGCTGCGGGAGCTGGGCTGCGGGCAGGGCCAGGGCTCGGCCTTCGCCCCGCCGCTGGACGAGCCCCGGCTGCGCCGGGCACTGGCCCGCCGCGACTACCCGCTGCCCGCCCCGGCGGGCCCGCTGCCGGCCCGCCGGCCGTACCCCGCCGCCGCCGACGACACCCGGACGGGTGGCCGGACGGACGCCGCGCCGGGACGTGGCGCACATCACCACGGAGCCCCTGACCTGCCCGGACACCGTGCCGTCGCAGGCCCGGCGGGTGGTCCGCATGGCGAGACGGTCGTCCCACCTGCTTGACACGCCGCCCCGCACGGGAGGAAGGTCGTTGCCATGCGCACCCGAATTCTCGTACTTGGCGGGCGCGTCGGCTGAGTGGGCTCGTACGCCCTGCTCGTGACAGACCGACGCGCCACCCCTCGCATGCCCTTGGGCACGAGGGGTTTTTTGTTGCACTGACGCTGTTCCACCTCCGCAAGACCCCTGGCCTCGGCCGCCCGATCACGTCCGATCCGTCGGACCGAGCGGGACGATTGAGGCAGAGCCGGCGATCGGCCCGGACCGGGACCCCACCCTCGCAGCACCGGGGCCCGCAGCACCGGGCCGGCAAAATCCGAGAAGAGACAGGCAGATGACTGAGCACGCCGCATCCCCCCGCCGCGGGGACAACCCGGCCGCCAACGCTCCCGCTCCCCAGCACGTCGTCGAGACCATGACCGGCGCCCAGTCGCTCATCCGCTCCCTGGAGGCCGTGGGCGCGGACACCGTCTTCGGCATCCCGGGCGGGGCCATCCTTCCCGCGTACGACCCCCTGATGGACTCCGTCAAGGTGCGCCACATCCTCGTCCGGCACGAGCAGGGCGCCGGTCACGCCGCCACCGGCTACGCCCAGGCCACCGGCCGGGTCGGGGTCTGCATGGCGACCTCCGGCCCGGGTGCGACCAACCTGGTCACCCCGATCGCCGACGCGTACATGGACTCGGTGCCGGTCGTCGCCATCACCGGCCAGGTCTCCTCCAAGGCGATCGGCACCGACGCCTTCCAGGAGGCGGACATCTGCGGCATCACGATGCCGATCACCAAGCACAACTACCTGGTCACCGACCCGGCCGAGATCCCCCGGGTGATCGCCGAGGCCTTCCACATCGCCGCCACCGGCCGCCCCGGCCCGGTCCTGGTCGACATCGCCAAGGACGCGCTCCAGGCGACCACCACCTTCCGCTGGCCGGTCGAGACCGCGCTGCCCGGCTACCGGCCGGTGACCAAGCCGCACGCCAAGCAGATCCGCGAGGCCGCGAAGATGCTGGTCGGCGCCAAGCGCCCGGTGCTGTACGTCGGCGGCGGCGTGCTCAAGGCGCGGGCCACCGCCGAGCTGCGGATCCTCGCCGAGCTGACCGGCGCCCCGGTGGTCACCACCCTGATGGCGCTCGGCGCCTTCCCGGACAGCCACCCGCAGCACCTGGGCATGCCCGGCATGCACGGCTCCGTCCCGGCCGTCACCGCGCTCCAGAAGTCCGACCTGCTGTTCACCCTCGGTGCCCGCTTCGACGACCGCGTCACCGGCAAGCTGGACGGCTTCGCCCCCAACGCCAAGGTCGTCCACGCCGACATCGACCCGGCCGAGATCGGCAAGAACCGCCCGGCGGACGTGCCGATCGTCGGCGACGCCCGCGAGGTGCTCGCCGACCTGATCGTCGCCGTCCAGGCCGAGTTCGACGCCGGCCACAAGGGCGACTACACCGAGTGGTGGGAGCGGCTCGACGAGTGGAAGCGGACCTACCCGCTCGGCTACGAGCCCGCCCCGAACGGACAGCTCTCGCCGCAGCAGGTCATCGAGCGGATCGGCCGGCTGGTCGGCCCCGACGCGATCTACGCCGCGGGCGTGGGCCAGCACCAGATGTGGAGCTCGCAGTTCATCCAGTTCGAGAAGCCGGGCACCTGGCTCAACTCGGGCGGCGCCGGGACGATGGGCTACGCCGTCCCCGCGGCGATGGGCGCCAAGGCCGGCCGCCCGGAGAGCGCGGTCTGGGCCATCGACGGCGACGGCTGCTTCCAGATGACCAACCAGGAGCTGGTCACCTGCGCCCTGAACGGCATCCCGATCAAGGTCGCGGTCATCAACAACGGCTCGCTGGGCATGGTCCGGCAGTGGCAGACGCTGTTCTACAACCAGCGCTACTCCAACACCGTGCTGCACTCCGGCCCCGGCCACGACGGCATCGAGCCGCCGGCCCAGGGCACCCGGATCCCCGACTTCGTCCTGCTGTCCGAGGCGATGGGCTGCGTGGGCCTGCGCTGTGAGCGCCCCGAGGACCTCGACGCCGTCATCAGGCAGGCGATGGAGATCAACGACCGCCCGGTGGTCATCGACTTCATCGTCCACCAGGACGCCATGGTCTGGCCGATGGTCGCGGCCGGCACCAGCAACGACGAGATCCAGTTCGCCAAGGGCGTGCGCCCCGACTTCGGCGACGACCTCGACTGATGTCCCTGCCAGCCCACCCGGAACGCCTGAGGAATCCCATGTCCAAGCACACCCTCTCCGTCCTGGTCGAGAACAAGCCCGGCGTGCTCGCCCGCATCGCCGCGCTGTTCTCCCGGCGGGGCTTCAACATCGACTCCCTCGCCGTCGGCTCGACCGAGCATCCGGACGTGTCCCGGATGACGATCGTGGTCAACGTCGAGGACCTCCCGCTGGAACAGGTCACCAAGCAGCTCAACAAGCTCGTGAACGTGATAAAGATCGTCGAACTCGACCAGTCCGCTGCGATCCAGCGGGAACTGGTCCTGGTGAAGGTCCGCGCCGACAACGAGACCCGGTCGCAGATCGTCGAGATCGTCCAGCTGTTCCGTGCCAAGACCGTCGACGTGTCGCCGGAAGCGGTGACCATCGAGGCCACCGGCAGTTCGGACAAGCTGGAGGCCATGCTCCGGATGCTGGAGCCTTACGGCATCAAGGAGTTGGTCCAGTCCGGCCTGGTCGCCATCGGCCGCGGCGCGCGCTCCATCACGGACCGCTCGCTGCGCGCCCTGGACCGCAGCGCGTAAACAGCGCGAGACCGTCTCAAGTCCCGAAGCGAAGACCCAAACCCCCGCCGGTGCGCATACGGTGAGTACCGCGTACCCGGCAACCATCACGCAAGGAGATGTGCCCCCGTGGCCGAGCTGTTCTACGAAGACGACGCCGACCTGTCCATCATCCAGGGCCGCAAGGTCGCGGTCATCGGCTACGGCAGCCAGGGCCACGCCCACGCGCTGTCGCTGCGCGACTCCGGCGCCGACGTCCGGGTCGGCCTGAAGCCGGAGTCCAAGTCCCGCGCCAAGGCGGAGGAGGCCGGCCTGCGCGTCGTCACCCCGGCCGAGGCGGCGGCCGAGGCCGACGTCATCATGATCCTGGTGCCGGACCCGATCCAGGCCGACGTCTACGAGGCCGACATCGCCCCGCACCTGAAGGCCGGCGACGCCCTGTTCTTCGGCCACGGCCTGAACATCCGCTTCGGCTTCATCAAGCCCCCGGCGGACGTCGACGTCTGCATGGTCGCCCCGAAGGGCCCGGGCCACCTGGTCCGCCGCCAGTACGAGGAGGGCCGCGGCGTCCCCGCGATCGTCGCCGTCGAGCAGGACGCCTCGGGCCAGGCCTTCGCGCTGGCGCTGTCGTACGCCAAGGGCCTGGGCGCCACCAAGGCCGGCGTCATCAAGACCACCTTCACCGAGGAGACCGAGACCGACCTGTTCGGTGAGCAGGCCGTCCTCTGCGGTGGCACCGCCGCCCTGGTGAAGGCCGGTTTCGAGACCCTGGTCGAGGCCGGCTACCAGCCGGAGATCGCCTACTTCGAGTGCCTGCACGAGCTGAAGCTCATCGTCGACCTGATGTACGAGGGCGGCCTGGAGAAGATGCGCTGGTCGGTCTCCGAGACCGCCGAGTGGGGCGACTACGTCACCGGCCCGCGGATCATCACCGACGCCACCAAGGCCGAGATGAAGAAGGTCCTCGCCGAGATCCAGGACGGCACCTTCGCCAACACCTGGATCGCCGAGTACAAGGCCGGTCTGCCCAAGTACAACGAGTACAAGAAGGCCGACGAGGACCACCTGCTGGAGACCACCGGGAAGAAGCTGCGCTCGCTGATGAGCTGGGTCAACGAGAAGGCCTGACCCGGTCAGGGCCGTACCGGCCCCGATTCTGTAACTTCCTTGTACAAGTAGGCTGCTCTCGTCCGAGTGATTTCGCCGGACGGGAGCAGCCCGCTGTCCAGCCCGTCGATACACTCCGAGTGCGCGTCAGGCCCACAGCGTCGTGCGTCTACTCACGCGGCATGCCACCTTCCCCCGCCCTCCACGGCCACCTACGTGCCCGGGGGAACCGGACAGTTAAGGATCCACTGTCGTGAGCACTGTGAACACTGTGAAGACCGGCGTAGTTCTGATCGCCGAGGAGCTCTCGCCCGCCACCGTCGACGCCCTCGGCCCCGACTTCGAGATCCGGCACTGCAACGGCGCCGACCGCACCGAGCTGCTCACCGCGATCGCCGACGTCGACGCGATCCTGATCCGCTCCGCCACCAAGGTCGACGCGGAGGCGCTGGCCGCCGCCCGCAGGCTCAAGGTGGTCGCCCGGGCCGGCGTCGGCCTGGACAACGTGGACGTCGCCGCCGCCACCAAGGCCGGCGTGATGGTCGTCAACGCGCCGACCTCCAACATCGTCACCGCCGCCGAGCTCGCCTGCGGCCTGCTGATCTCCGTCGCCCGCAACATCGCGCCGGCCAACGCCGCGCTCAAGCAGGGCGAGTGGAAGCGCAACAAGTACACCGGCGTCGAGCTGAGCGAGAAGACCCTCGGCGTCGTCGGCCTCGGCCGGATCGGCGTCCTGGTCGCCCAGCGGATGTCCGCGTTCGGGATGAAGATCGTCGCGTACGACCCCTACATCCAGGCCGCCCGCGCCGCGCAGATGGGCGTCAAGCTGGTCTCGCTGGAGGAGCTGCTGGAGGTCTCGGACTTCATCACCGTCCACCTCCCCAAGACCCCGGAGACGATCGGCCTGATCGGCGACGAGGCGCTGCACAAGGTCAAGCCGACCGTCCGCATCGTGAACGCCGCCCGCGGCGGCATCGTGGACGAGGAGGCGCTGGCCGCCGCGCTGCGCGAGGGCCGGGTGGCCGGCGCGGGCCTGGACGTGTACGCCAAGGAGCCGTGCACCGACTCCCCGCTGTTCGCCTTCGACAACGTGGTCGCCACCCCGCACCTGGGCGCCTCCACCGACGAGGCGCAGGAGAAGGCCGGCATCGCGGTCGCCCGGTCGGTGCGCCTCGCGCTGGCCGGCGAGCTGGTGCCGGACGCGGTGAACGTCCAGGGCGGCGTGATCGCCGAGGACGTCCGCCCGGGCCTGCCGCTGGCCGAGAAGCTCGGCCGGATCTTCACCGCGCTGGCCGGCGAGGTGGCCGTCCGCCTCGACGTCGAGGTCCGCGGCGAGATCACCCAGCACGACGTGAAGGTGCTCGAACTGTCCGCGCTGAAGGGCGTGTTCGAGGACGTCGTGGCGGAGACGGTGTCCTACGTCAACGCCCCGCTGTTCGCCCAGGAGCGCGGTGTCGAGGTCCGCCTGACCACCTCCAGCGAGAGCCCCGAGCACCGCAACGTGATCACCGTGCGCGGCACGCTCGGGAACGGCGAGGAGATCGCCATCTCCGGCACGCTGGCGGGCCCCAAGCAGACCCAGAAGATCGTCGGCGTGGACGCCTTCGACGTGGACGTGGCGCTCACCGACCACATGGCCTTCTTCAAGTACGAGGACCGCCCCGGCGTGGTCGGCGTGCTCGGCCGCCACCTCGGCGACGCGGGCATCAACATCGCCGGCATGCAGGTCGCCCGTGACGGCGGCAGCGCGCTGGCCTCCATCACCGTGGACACCGAGATCCCGCACGAGGTGCTGTCGGCCATCGCGGCCGAGATCGGCGCCCGCTTCGCGCGCTCGGTCGACCTGGGCTGATCCTCCCGGCTCGCACAGGGCTCCGGGGCCCGGACCGCCGTTCGAATGGCGGTCCGGGCCCTGCTGCGTTCTCCCGGGTGACACCCGTCTCAGATACTAGGAAATCCAAGTATTCGTGCAGACACGGCCCGGGCATGGCCGTACCGTGGAAGGGCCATACGGTGTGCCGCCCCTGTAGCCAGGGTCTGCGGCCCGTGTGCGCGTGCGCCCTCACGAGCGGGTGACCCCTGCTCCCGCGCTCCCTTCCCCTCTTCGCGCCGCCCGTCGCGGCGCCGTTCCCAAGGAGCCCGGTATGTCGCCGACCGCCGACCGTCACGCCACTTCCACCCCCGCCGCCACCCCCGTCCGCGCCCCGCGCCGCCGCCGGGCCGCCGAGCGGAACCCCTTCGCGGCCGCCGCGCTGCAGCGCTCGCTGGACCGCCGGGACAACGGCGGCATGACCGGCCACCACTGAGCGGCTCCGCTGTCGGGCCGGGACGGGCCGATGGTGGCGTCCGGCCGGTGGTCCGCTCGGCCGGTGACGTCCGGTCGGTGACGTCCGGTCGGTGCGTCCGGCTGGTGGCGTTCATCCGCCGAATGGGCCGTACGGGTCGTCAGGGTGTCACCCAGTAGAGTGCAACCTCGTTCCGTCCGAGGGAAGTTGCTCGTCCCCGTCGGCGCGATCATCCTAAATTCGGGGCCCTCGGAGGGGTGATCGACGTTCGCGTGGGCGAGCGTCAGCGACACGGAGTGCGGATCAGTCCCCCTGCCGGGGGAGAGGGCCCAGTGCGTCTGCCATCCGTCCGCCGACCCGCCGCCCGGATCGGCCTCACCCTGGTCCTGCTGGCCGGAAGCGCCGTCCTCGCCGCCACCCCGGCGGCCGGCGGCCCACCGACCGCGGGGCCGCCGGCGGCGGGACCACCGTCCGCCGGGCCGCCGGGGCCGGGCCGAACGGCATCCGTCCTGCTCGAACTCGGCACCGAGACGGCCGGCTCCGCCTGGCAGCGCGCCGCCGACGGGGCCCGGCGGGCCCGGCGCTCCCCGGAGGCCGTCCGGCAGGAGGCCGCGCGGGCCGGGGCGGCCCAGCGGGCCCGGGCCGGGGACGCGCTCGACCGGCTCGCCGGCGCCGTCCACCGGGCCGCACCCACCGCCCGCGAGCTCTACCGGACCCGGACCGTGCTCGCCGGCCTCGCGGTCAGCGCGCCCGCCGACCGGCTTCCCGCGCTGCGGGCCCTGCCGGGCGTCCGGGCCGTCCACCCGATCGTCGCCAAGCGGCGCGCCAACGCCCACTCCGTCCCGCTGACCGGCGCCCCGCAGGTCTGGGCCGGCGACCAGGCGGCCGGCACCGGCCGGGGCACCCGGATCGGGATCATCGACAGCGGCATCGACTACACCCACGCCGACTTCGGCGGCCCCGGCACCGAGGAGGCCTTCCGCTCGGTCGAGCGCGGCCGGCCCGCGCCGCCCGCGCTGTTCCCCAACGCCAAGGTGGTCGGCGGCAGGGACCTGGTCGGCGACGACTACGACCCCGACCCGGCCTCCCCGCACCACCAGCCGGTGCCGCACCCCAGCGACAACCCGATCGACTGCGTGCGCAACGGGCACGGCACCCACGTGGCCGGCACCGCGGCCGGGTACGGCGTCACCGCCGACGGCCGCCCGTACACCGGCCCGTACGGGCCCGGGCTGGACCCGGCCGGCTTCCGGATCGGCCCCGGCACCGCCCCGGGCGCGCAGCTCTACGCGATCCGGGTGTTCGGCTGCGACGGCTCCACCGACCGGGTCACCGAGGCGCTCGACCTGGCCGCCGACCCGAACGGGGACGGCGACCTGAGCGACCGGCTGGACGTCGTCAACCTCTCGCTCGGCAGCCACTTCGGCAGCACCGACGACACCGACGCCCTGGCCGTCGACCGGCTCGTGGAGCTGGGCACCGCCGTGGTCGCGGCGGCGGGCAACGACGGCGACGTGTACGGCATCGGCGGCAGCCCCGGCACCGCCGCCCGGGCGATCACCGTCGCCGCCTCGGTGCACGGGCACGCCGACGTGGACGGCATCACCGTGCTCGCCCCCGCCGACCAGGCCGGGGTCGTCCCGGCGCACTGGAGCGAGCGCTACCAGGGCTGGTCCACCGCCGACGTCAGCGGCGAACTCGCCCTGCCCGCCGACCAGTCGGACGGCTGCACCGCGTTCAGCGAGGCCGACCGGCAGCGGCTGGCCGGGCGGATCGCGCTGCTCGCCTGGCGCACCCGGGAGGCCGACCGGGCCTGCAACTCCGGCCCGCGCGCCGACCACGCCGCCGACGCGGGCGCGATCGGCGCGCTGTACGCCGCCGACTCCGACCACCTCGCCGAGATCTCCGGCGACGACCGGATCCCGGCCGCGCTGCTGGCGCACGCCGACGGCGAACGGCTGCGGCGGGCCGCGGCCGCCGGGCCGGTCGTGGTCCGGCTCGCCGCGCCCGGCAACCCCCTGCACGGCTCCGTCGCCCAGGACCAGCCGGCCCGGGTCGACACCCTGACCGACTTCACCTCGCGCGGCATCGGGGTGCCGGGCGTGGTCAAGCCCGACCTGGCCGCCCCCGGCGAGAGCATCTGGTCCACCCTGGTCGGCAGCGGCGCCGGCGGCCAGCGCGAGAGCGGCACCTCGATGGCCGCCCCGCACGTGGCCGGCCTCGCCGCGCTGGTCCGCGCCGCGCACCCGGACTGGCCGGTCGAGCAGGTCAAGGCCGCGCTGATGAACACCACCGTGGACACCTTCCTCGGCGACGACCGCGGCGGGCCGGTCTACGGGCCCGAGCGCACCGGCGCCGGGCGGGTCCGCGTCGACCAGGCGGTCCGTACGCCCGCCGTCGCCTACGCGGCGGGGGAGGGCGCGGTGGAGGGCGGCGTCGGGGTCTCCTTCGGCCCGGTCGAGGTCGACGGGCCGACGGAGGCCACCCGGGAGATCGAGGTGCGCAACACCTCGGACGCGCCGCTGGCCTACCGCACCTCGTACGCGGCGGCCACCGAACTGCCCGGCGCCTCCTACCGGGTGGCGCCGGCCCGGGTCGACGTCCCGGCGGGCGGCACCGCGCGGGTGCTGGTGACGCTGTCCGTCCCGGGAGAGCCGGGGCGCGCGCCCGACCCGACCATCGACACCGTGCAGGGCGGCCGGGCCCGCACCTACCGGGGCGAGCTCTCCGGCCGGGTGCTGCTCACCCCGGTCGGCGACGGCGGGCTGCCGCAGCTGCGGGTCCCGGTGCTGGCCGCCCCGCACCCGACCGGCGAGCTCGCGGTGGCGGCCGCCGTCCGCACCGCCCGGGACGGCACCCTGGTCGCCCTCGGCGGCAGGGCCGCGCCCGGCGATCGACCCGGGCTGGTCGGCGCCTTCGCCCTCGGCGGCGAAGGGGTCCGCTGGCCCGACTGCCCGCCCGGCGGCAGCGGCTCGGAGGTCGCGCCGGGCGCGGGCGTCCGGCCCGGGGCCGCGGCGCAGGAGGCGGACCCGACGGACGGGCTCTGCGTCGAGCACCCCGGCGAGCGGTCCGCCGACCTGCGCGCGGCCGGTGCCGCCGTCGACTCCGAACTGCTGTACGTGGGCGCCCAGTTGTGGGCTCCCGCGGTCACCCCGGTGGGGCTGTACGGGGTGCGGGTGGCGCTGGACACCGACGGGGACGGCAGCACCGACGTCGTCCTCAAGGCTGACCGGCAGCGCGGCAGCGACGTTCTGGTCTCCCGCGCCCTGGATGCCCGCACCGGCGCCGAACTGGACGTCCAGCCGCTCAACGCCCACTGGGGCGACACCGACACCGCCCTGCTGGACAGCGACGTCCTGGTGCTGCCCGTCCGGCTCAGCGCCCTGCCCGGTGTCGGGCCCGGGCACAGCACCGTCCGCTACGGCGTCTGGACCGGCTACGCCGGGGGCGGCACCCCGGACGCGGCCGAGGCGCTCTCCGCCATCGGGCTGGACGGCACCACCCCGTCCGTCCCGCTCGACGTGCTGCACCCCGCGCTCACCGCGAGCGTCGGCCTCGACGGCCCGGCGGCGGTGGTGGTCCCGGCCGGCCCGGGCAGCGTCCTCGCCGTGCGCCGGGCGCCGGGCGACACCTCGCGGCTCCTGCTGCTGTACCACCTCAACCCGGTCGAGCGGCGGGCCCAGGTGTTCGACCTGCCCTGACCGCCGGGCCTCGGGAGGGCGGCCCACCGGGACTCCGGTGGGCCGCCTGTCGCGTTCCGGCGGCCCGTCCCCGCGTCAGGTCCCGGCGGTCAGGGGCCGGTCTCCGGATGCCCGGCGGCGGTCGCGGCGCGGGCGGCGGGTCGGGCGGCGGGAGGGCCGGGCGAAGACGGCCACCAGGGCGAGCACCGCCGCGGTGGCCGAGGCGACGGTGAGGCCCTCGGTGAGGCCGGGCGGGCGGAAGGCGCAGTCGATCCGGGAGGCACCGCCGCCCAGCGGGACGCCGATCATGCCGAGCACCGGGGTGGGGGCGGCGCGGCGCCCGCCGTCCACCGCGCAGGTCCAGCCCTCGGTGGCCGGGACGGAGAGCAGCGCGGTGCCGGTGGACCCCGCCGGGAGGGCCGCGGTGACGGTGTGCCCGCCGGCCTCCACCCGGGTGGCGCCGGTCGCGGTGAGCCGGGCGACGGCGGCCTCCAGCGCGCCGGCCCGCAGGCAGCCGATCGGGCGGGCCGGGACCTGGCTCACCACGTCCGACCGCAGGGTCACCCGGACGACGCCGTCCGCCGGGACGGTGCCCAGCCGGTGGATCGGCACGGCCGTGGTGGGCTGCTCGCCGTCGCTGCGGAAGCCGGTGCCGAGAGCGCTGACCGTGCCCCGGTACCAGACCCCGTGGAAGAAGGCCGTCCCGCCCGGCGTGCAGGTGGCGGTGAACACCGTGCCCTCCTCGCCGCTCGGCACCGACCAGCCGCTGGTGCCGTGCAGCAGGGGCGCCGGCCCGCCCGCCGGGACGGGCAGCGGAGCGTCGTACACCTGGCTGCCGAGCAGTGACTCCTGCCGGGCCCAGACCGAGGAGGTCTCCGTCCGGGCACCCGGGGGCAGCACGGTGACCAGTGGCGGTGCGGCGGCCGCCCGGACCGGGGTGAAGGAGCGCGGCGACGCGTCCGGCCCGGCGCCGTCGAGGTGGGTGCGGACGCCGAACAGCGCCTGCCCGACCGGGTCGGTGACGCTCGCGGTCTGCCGTCCGCCGGCCGTCCAGCCCGCGCCGAGGTCGTGCAGCAGCAGGGCGGTGGCGGTCGGCAGGTAGCCGCTGAAGTAGCCGCCGCCCTGGCCGTTCAGCAGCAGCGGGTCGTTGGGGGTGAAGGCGTGCGGCCCGGGGTCGTCGCGGCCGCGCGGCCAGTCGGCGGCCGCGCGCAGCGCCGCGTGCCCGGCCCGGACGGCCGCCGGGGAGGCCCCGTCCCCGGGGGCCGCGCCGAGCACCGCGGACCCGGACCAGACGGCGTTGCCCAGCACCGCGCCGCCGATCGCCCAGGTGGCGAGCGCGTGCGCCCGCCGGTCCGCGGGCCGGCGGTCCAGCAGCCACAGCGCGGCCGACAGCACGGCGCCGCCGACGGCCAGCAGCACCCAGGTGGCCGGGCGCACCGGTTGCCGGCCCGCCGCCAGGCCGGCGAGCACCGCCACCGCGGCGGCGCCGCCCAGCACGGTGAGCCGGTCCGGGCGGTGCGCCAGCGACACCCAGCCCGCCAGCACCAGCAGCCCGCTGAGCACGAAGGCCACCCGGTACGGTCCGCCGGCCGGGATCACCGGGCCGTGCCAGACCAGCAGGGTCGGGGTCCAGACGAAACCGGCCGCCACCAGCACCAGCGCCGCGCACCACAGGGCGCGCTCCCGCGGCCGCACCCGCCGGTTGAACGGCAGCCCGCAGACCACCAGCAGGCCGAAGACGCCGATCGCCATGTCCGGCAGCCGCGGCCCGCCGTGGGTGGCGGGCAGCAGCCGGGCGAGGTGGGCGCCGACGCCGGACGGGCCGAGCGGATCCACCGGGGACTCCGGCTGGGCCCGGCGGGCGGCCAGGACGGCGACGAACAGCACCGGCGAGGCGAGCAGCACCCCGGCGGTGGCCATGGTGACGGCCCGGCCGGTGGCCCGGACCCGCCGCCGGAACGGGCGCGGGTCGGCGAACAGCCGGACGGCGAACAGCAGCCCGGCGGCCAGGGTGGCCAGCGCGGCGGTGTACAGGTTGCCCGCCCAGGCCAGCGCGACGCACAGCGCGCCGGCCACCCAGTGCCGCTCGCGCAGGCACCAGTCGGCGGCCAGGCCGAGCAGCGGCAGCGAGACCAGGCCCCAGAGCCACATCGGGGCGGCCCCGCCGACGTCCAGCACCCAGGCGCACAGCCCGTACCCGACGGCGGCGAGCGCCCGCAGCGGGCGCGGGCCGGGGTGGAGGCGGCCCAGCAGGTGGGTCATCAGGGCGGTGCCGAGGCCGATGGTCGCCAGGGTGACCAGCAGGACGGCGAGCCGGCCCTGGTCCCGGGGGAGGAGCGCGGTGGGCCAGGAGAAGGGGTTCATCAGGTAGGCGAAGAAGTCCGCCAGGAACGGGGCGCCGTAGCCGCTGTTCCAGTTGAACAGCAGGTCCCCGGCGGCCTGTCCGTGCAGCAGGTCCCACAGGTGCGCGTGGTACGGCACGGCGACCGCCTCCGCCCCGGCCGGCCACTGCCCGCGCACCGCCGCCGCCAGCCCGTACCCGCCCGCCGCCAGCCCCGCCGCACCCCCGCAGACCAGCACCTCCCGCCGCCTGCCCATCCGCACCCCCGCCGCACCGTCCCGCTCCCGACCCCGCCACCCTAAGCACGCCCCCAGCGCCCCCCACGCCACACGCGCCCCCTCGAAGGAGTGAAGCCCTGGGAGGCTTTGCCGAGTAGCCTGGGAGGGCCGTCAGGATGCCCGTATGGGAGGAACCATGAGCATCGCGCCGTACCCCGACTGGATTCGGCCTCCTGCTGGTGGCTACACCGCAGAGGATCTTGACCGGCTGCCTGATCTCCCGCCGCACACCGAACTGCTCGACGGGAGCCTGATCTTCGTGAGTCCGCAGACAAAGTTCCACGTCCGGGCGAAGCGCGTGTTGGAACGGGGGCTGGAGGCGGCGGTCCCGGAGGGTTGGGAGGTGTGGCCGGAGATGACGGTCACGCTCGACCACCGGAACCGGCCGGAACCCGATCTCCTCGTGGTCCACGAGGACTCGGACACCGGCTACCGCCAGACCGGATTCTCCGCCGAGCACGTTCTGCTGGCGGTCGAGGTAGTTTCCGAGGAGTCCCGCGAACGCGACCGGGAGATCAAGCCCGGTAAGTACGCCGCTGCCGGAATCCGTCATTTCTGGCGCGTCGAGTGTGACGAGGGACGCCCCGTGGTTTACACGTTCGAGCTGGAGCCGGCGTCTAAGCGGTACTTCCCGACCGGCATCTACCACAAGCAGCTGAAGGTCGATCAGCCGTTCCCCATCGAGATCGACCTGAGCTGACCGTCCGCATGGTGGACGCCGGGTGTCAGCACCTGGGACGGCGGAGTAGGGTCCGAGCATGTCTCGCACCATTCGTCTCGCAGTTGTCCCCGGTGACGGAATCGGCCAGGAAGTGGTGGCCGAAGGCCTCAAGGTCCTGGGTGCCGTGCTCCCCGCCGACGTGAAGCTGGAGACCACCGAGTACGACCTCGGGGCCCGGCGCTACCACCGGACCGGGGAGACGCTGCCGGACGACGTCCTGGCGGAGCTGAAGTCCCACGACGCGATCCTGCTGGGCGCCATCGGCGACCCGAGCGTGCCGTCGGGCGTGCTGGAGCGGGGGCTGCTGCTCAAGCTGCGGTTCGCCTTCGACCACCACATCAACCTGCGCCCGGGCCGGCTCTTCCCCGGGGTGGCGTCCCCGCTGGCCGGCCAGCCGGAGATCGACTTCGTGGTCGTCCGCGAGGGCACCGAGGGCCCGTACGTCGGCAACGGAGGCACGCTGCGCACCGGGACGCCACAGGAGGTGGCCACCGAGGTCAGCCTGAACACGGCGTACGGCATCGAGCGTGTGGTGCGCGACGCCTACCGCCGGGCGCAGGCGCGGCCGCGCAGGAAGCTCACCCTGGTGCACAAGAACAACGTGCTGGTGCACGCCGGGCACCTGTGGACGCGGATCTTCGCCGAGGTCGGCCGGGAGTTCCCCGAGGTCACCACCGACTACCTGCACGTCGACGCGGCGACCATCTTCTTCGTCACCCAGCCCGAGCGGTTCGACGTCATCGTCACCGACAACCTGTTCGGCGACATCCTGACCGACCTGGCCGCCGCCGTCACCGGCGGGATCGGCCTGGCCGCGAGCGGCAACATCAACCCGAGCGGCGAGTTCCCCTCCATGTTCGAGCCGGTGCACGGCTCGGCGCCGGACATCGCGGGCCAGGGCAAGGCCGACCCGACCGCCACCGTGCTGTCGGTCGCGATGCTGCTGGAGCACCTCGGCTTCGCCGCCGAGGCCGCCGAGGTCGAGGCCGCCGTCGCGGCGGACCTGGCCGAGCGCTCCGGCACCCGCAGCACCTCCCAGGTCGGCGACGCGCTCGCCGGCCGAGTATCCGGCTAGCGGGCCGGATCCAAGAGCGGGGTTCCGGCTAGCGGGCCGGATCCAAGAGCGGGTTTCCGGCTGACGGGCCGGACCGCGCACAACCGCAGTCTGCCGCCCTCGATGAGGGCGGACAGCTGTTCGGCACGGCCCTCTGGATGCGAGTATCGACAGTGGGCCGTGCCGTTGTGCGTTCATTCCGGTGATTTTTTCGCCGAAACGTTTCCGCAGCGGTGGCGGCCCGGACCAACCCCACGGTGAAGGAAACAGCCATGAGCACGGCCACCCAGGCGCCCATCACGTTCGACCTCAAGCCCTCCGCCCACCCGCTGCCCGCAGCGGAGCGCGAGGCCCGGCTGGCCAACCCGGGCTTCGGCCGGGTCTTCACCGACCACATGGTCACCATCCGCTGGACCGAGGGCGTGGGCTGGCACGACGCCCAGCTGGCGCCGTACGCGCCGCTGGAGATCGACCCGGCGAACATGACCCTGCACTACGGCCAGGCGATCTTCGAGGGCCTGAAGGCCTACCGTCAGGCCGACGGCTCCATCGCCACCTTCCGCCCGGAGGCCAACGCCGCCCGCTTCCAGGCCTCGGCCCGCCGCCTGGCGATGCCGGAGCTGCCGGTGGAGGCCTTCGTCGAGGCCGTCGAGCTGCTGGTCCGCCAGGAGCAGGACTGGGTGCCGAACGAGCCGGAGCAGAGCCTCTACCTGCGCCCGTTCATGTTCGCCACCGAGGTCGGCCTGGGCGTCCGCCCGGCCAACTCCTACCTCTTCATGATCATCGCCTCCCCGGCCGGCGCCTACTTCCAGGGCGGCATCAAGCCGGTCTCGGTCTGGCTGTCCAAGGAGTACGTCCGGGCCGCGCCCGGCGGCACCGGCGCCGCCAAGTGCGCCGGCAACTACGCCGCCTCGCTGGTGGCCCAGGCCCAGGCCGCCGAGAAGGGCTGCGACCAGGTGGTCTGGCTCGACGCCGCCGAGCACCGGTGGGTCGAGGAGATGGGCGGCATGAACCTGTACTTCGTCTTCGGCGAGGGCGCGGACGCGAAGATCGTCACCCCGGAGCTGTCCGGCGCCCTGCTGCCCGGCATCACCCGCGACTCGCTGCTCCAGCTGGCCGCCGACCTCGGCTACGCCGTCGAGGAGCGCCGGATCTCCACCGACGAGTGGCAGCAGGCCAACGCCGACGGCACCCTCACCGAGGTCTTCGCCTGCGGCACCGCCGCCGTCATCA
The DNA here is from genome assembly GCF_042894165.1 of Kitasatospora sp. NPDC001547. Lineage (NCBI taxonomy): Bacteria > Bacillati > Actinomycetota > Actinomycetes > Kitasatosporales > Streptomycetaceae > Kitasatospora > Kitasatospora sp. NPDC001547. Next base: position 607,595 of record NZ_JBIAVL010000003.1, read on the forward strand.
CCCCCGTCGGCTCGGTGAAGTCCGCCGCCGCGGACTGGACCGTCGGCGACGGCGAGCCCGGCCCGGTCACCATGGAGCTGCGCAAGGCGCTGCTGTCGATCCAGGGCGGCCGGACCCCGGACACCCACCACTGGCTGCACAAGATCGTCTGATCGCCGCACCGGCCCCCGCCGCGCCCCGGGCCGCACCCGGCCCGCCCGTTCCGCATCGCGAGACGGGCGGGCCGGATCCCGGGCGGCTGTGCCAGACTGCGAGCGTGTCCTCGCTTTCGCTGATTATTAGCAGCAGGCGCGCCGGTCCGCAGTGACCGCTTCCCGCACGACCCGATGCGGAGCGACCACGAGCGTCCAGACCCGCGCGCAGACCTCTCGCACCCGCGAGGGGTCTTTTTGTTTCTCCCGGACCGGCCGAGGGCCCTCACGAGGGGCCCGGGGACACCGGGACCGCGCGCGGGATCCTGGACAGTGGAGCCGGGACGGAAAGTCCGGCAGAGCAGTACCTACCTCCCCGAAACGGAGAACCAGGGGTCATGACCGAGGTCACCCGTACCGACGACAGTTTCCACGTGTTCGACACCACGCTGCGCGACGGAGCACAGCGGGAGGGCATCAACCTGACGGTGGCGGACAAGCTGGCCATCGCCCGGCACCTGGACGAGTTCGGGGTCGGCTTCATCGAGGGCGGCTGGCCCGGAGCCAACCCGCGGGACACCGAGTTCTTCGCCCGCGCCGCCGCCGAGCTGGAGCTGGAGCACGCCCAGCTGGTCGCCTTCGGCGCCACCCGCCGGGCCGGCGGCAAGGCGGCGGAGGACCCGCAGCTGGCCGCGCTGGTCGCCTCCGGCGCCCCGGTGATCACCCTGGTGGCCAAGGCGCACGACCGGCACGTGGAGCTCGCGCTGCGCACCACCCTGGACGAGAACCTGGAGATGGTCCGGGACAGCGTCGAGTTCCTGCGCTCCCGGGGCCGGCGGGTGTTCATCGACTGCGAGCACTTCTTCGACGGCTACCGGGCGAACCCCGAGTACGCCGTGTCGGTGGTCCGCACCGCGCACGAGGCCGGCGCGGACGTGGTGGTGCTCTGCGACACCAACGGCGGGATGCTGCCGGCCGGCGTCCGGGAGACCGTCGCCGACGTGCTCGCCCGGACGGGTGCCCGGCTGGGCATCCACGCCCAGGACGACACCGGCTGCGCGGTGGCCAACACCCTGGCCGCGGTGGACGCCGGGGCGACCCACGTGCAGTGCACCGCCAACGGCTACGGCGAGCGGGTCGGCAACGCCAACCTGTTCCCGGTGGTCGGCGCGCTGGAGATCAAGTACGACCGCCGGGTGCTGCCCGCGGGCCGGCTGGCCGAGATGACCAGGATCTCGCACGCGATCGCCGAGCTGGTCAACCTGGCCCCGTCCACCCACCAGCCGTACGTCGGCTTCTCGGCCTTCGCCCACAAGGCGGGCCTGCACGCCTCGGCGATCAAGGTCGACCCGGACCTGTACCAGCACATCGACCCCGAGCGGGTCGGCAACACCATGCGGATGCTGGTCTCCGACATGGCCGGCCGGGCCTCCGTCGAGCTCAAGGGCAAGGAGCTCGGCTACGACCTCTCCAGTGACCGGGACCTGGCCGGCCGGGTGGTGGCCAAGGTGAAGGAGCAGGAGAACCTCGGCTACACCTACGAGTCCGCCGACGCCTCCTTCGAGCTGCTGCTGCGCGACGAGGTGCGCGGCCGCCGGGACCGCTTCTACACCCTGGAGTCCTGGCGGACCATCAGCGAGCAGGGCCCGAAGGGCTTCACGGGCAACGAGGCCACCGTCAAGCTGTGGGCCAAGGGCGAGCGCCGGATCGCCACCGGCGAGGGCAACGGCCCGGTCAACGCGCTGGACCAGGCGCTGCGCACGGCCCTGGAGGGCATCTACCCGCCGCTGGCCACCTTCGAGCTGGTGGACTACAAGGTCCGCATCCTGGAGGGCCAGCACGGCACCGGCTCCAAGACCCGGGTGCTGATCGAGTCCACCGACGGCGTCTCCACCTGGTCGACGGTGGGCGTGGCGGACAACGTGGTCGCGGCCTCCTGGCTGGCGCTGGAGGACGCGTACACCTACGGCCTGGCCCGGGCCGGCCTGGAGCCCACCGAGTAGCCGGCGCGCGACGCGCCGGTGGCCCGCGGGACCTCGGGTGAGGTGCCGCGGGCCACTGCTACCCGCACGCCCGGCTCCGGGACGCTCCCCGTCCGGTGCCGCCCGGCGCGGCCCGCGCGATCACCGCAGTCGAGCCAGCAGGGCGTGTTCGACGAGGGTGATGAGGGCGCTCTTGGCGCTGTCGCGGCGGCGGGCGTCGAGGGTGATGACGGGGGTGTCGGTGCCGAGTTGGAG
>NZ_JBIAVL010000004.1:0-62444 GCF_042894165.1 Kitasatospora sp. NPDC001547
CACCCCCCACCCCCCACCCCCCACCCCCCACCCCCCACCCCCCACCCCCCACCCCCCACCCCCCACCCCCCACCCCCCACCCCCCACCCCCCACCGTGCAGCTTCGGCTTTGCCTCGCCGCTCGGGCTTCCACGGCGTTGCGCAGGAAGTCGGTCCAGCCGACTTCCTGCGCAGAAGAAAGATGGCTCTGCCCCCGCCGAGGGCGGGGGCAGAGCCATGGAGACGGCACAAGCGACGTTCCAAGCCGTTGCCGGTTCGGCGGGGCCGAAGCGGCAACGGAAGGGGGTTGCAGGGGAAGCCGATGTGGTCGACTTCTCACGGAGAGGAGGCAGCCGAAATAAACGGGGCGATGCTTATCGTCAGGCCGTGGGTGGTGCCGGGGCGAAATAGTCGCGGAGCATCTCGGTGGTCCACGCGGGTTGGCGAACCTCTCCGCGCGGGCCGAACTCCTCGAACCACGGCTTCACTTCGATGACCGGGGTGCCATCGATGGCGTCAAGGTCCTCGACGTGCAGGTCCAGGCCGTCGACCTTGACGAGTCGACAGCGGGAGGACCCGAGCCAGTTGAGGCGTCGCATGTTCCGGTGGCCGAACACGCCGACCTCGGGCCAGTCCGGGTTGTCCCGGGGGCGGCGCGCACCGAAGTTCAGGTCGGTCGGGTCGGTCCGGTGAAACCGGAAGATCACGTCGAGGTGGGAGAACTCTTCCAGTCCCTTCGTTGCGTCGAGCGGAAACCTGTCGCCGTCCAGCCGGATGATGGCCCGCGTCCCTCCCCAGTAGTCATCGGTCGGCTCCGTTCGGCCTCCCACAACGTGCCCGAGCGCTTCCACGCTGAAGGCGTCACCCACGTGCTTCCCCTCCTGTGAACGAACCCACCGGGACGGCGGGTCAGATGGTGGTTGCCAGGTACTCAGCGGCACGCCTGTCGACGACGTCGATGGTCGCCAGCCTCCGTCCGCGGTAGGGAGACAACGCGCTGCGGATCTGCAGGGCGACGTCGCGGGTGCGGGCCGATCGGACAGTCTGCATGGCGTCAAGTGACCGCGACCAGATAGTGCAAGCCTCCTCAATGGCATGCTGCCGGGCTTTCACGAGGCCCAGGTGGCCAAGAGTAACGGCATGGGTCCTGGTGAAGGAGGAGGCCTGTCGTGTCGCGACGCTGCGTGCGAACTGCCTTGCTGCACCGTCCAGATCGCCGAGGTCGCGCAGCGCCGAGGCGGTCTCGTGCGCCAAGGAGGCCTCGCCGAAGAAGAACACCCGGCCTGGTTCGTCGTCGCCAAGGGAGGCCGCGGACAGGTCGCGTTCGGCCCGGAGTAGCGCGGCGTTCGCCTCAGTGGTGCGCCCCGCCGCAGCCAGGGCGCGCGCGTGGACGACGCCGAGCAGCGAGCGTTCGCGCGGGCTGGCGAGCCCGTACCTGTCGCCGGCCACGGAAGCTTCGGCGACCTTGACCGCGTGGTGAGGCTTTCGGAGGTCGACCGCCTGGTGGGCCATGGCGCGGAGGACGTGGCCGGCCATCGCGGGGTCGTCGGCCTCGGCCGCCAGTTTCACGGCGACGGTGTAGTAGTGCTGGGCGATGGGGTGCTCGCCGTTGTCGAACGCTGTCCACCCGGCCAGGTAAGCGAGTTCCGAGGCAGCGGAAAACATGTCGCGCCGAATCTGGTCGGAGGCAAAAGTGCCGTGCAGGAACTCTCCGACATCGGTGAGGAGATACTGCGCGACGGCTGTCCGTCCGTGGCCGCCACCTCGGCGCTGGTCGAGTTGGGAGAAGAGTCCAGCCATTTCCCGGACGGCATCGACGTCGGCCTGACCGGCGCGGCGCTGCGTAACGCCGCGGCTGCCGGTCCGGGCCATGTGTTCCCACCAACTGTCCGGCGGGATGCTCAGCGCCCCGAGTGAGTACGTGAGGGTGCGGAGGAGCTGTCTGCGTTCCACGTCAACGTCGATCCGTCCAAGAGCCGCCAGGGATTTCAGCGTATCCAAGTTCCAGTCGCGCAGGTCCGGTTGCTCGTTGCCGAGATCCATTGCCGCCAGAGTGATGTCACGGTTCAGCCAACTGGTGAGCACCTCGGCGAGATACTGCGGGATGTTCCCGGAGGGCGTCACGCCTTGGCGGACCCACTGCGTGACGGACACCCGGCTCGGTCGCGCCGGATCGTTGTGGCGGGCCGCGACGGCGCACAGGGCCCGGGCGAGGGCTTCGTTCGGCCGGCCTGCTTCCCGGATGAGCTGTCCCAGCCGCTCATTGGGTTGGCGAGTACGCCCCATGAGGGTCTCCTGGCGATGCCGTTTAACCGGTTCAACAACGGACGGTGGCTAACACCTTACTCCCAGCCACCTTGGGCGGTTTGCTGTTCGTGCAAGGCAGTTGCAGGCCGCATTGCGAACGTCCCGTCATTGGGGCAACAGCGCGGCCCGACCTCCGACAGACCTACCCGAGTGAGTGAGGCGCCCCCATGGAGCCTGGATCACGCATCATCACGACGAGGTTCCCCGCCGAACGGGAACGGATCGGCGAACTCCGTCACTGGGCCAGGACGGCCGTGCCGCTCCTCGGCCTGGACGACCGGCAGCGCGGTGGCGTGCTGGGCGACGTGGAACTCGTTCTGTCCGAACTCGGCACCAACGCCGTCCTGCATGGCTGTGGCGGCGACCAGCCGGGCGTGAAGCTGACGGCCTCTCTGACGTATGCCCCGGGCGTGCTGCGCGTGTCCGTGACCGACCCGGGTGACGGCAGGCCCGAGTACCGGCAGGCGAGCAACGGGGCCACCCATGGCCGTGGTTTGAGACTGGTCACGGCGCTTGCGTCCCGGGTCGGCATCGAGGACCTCCCCGAGGGTGGCAAAGAGATCTGGGCGGAGATCGAGCTGCCCGATTCGATGGTGGCGGCTGCCATGACCGAGCAGATCGGCCAGCGGGTCAGGGGGCCGCGCTCGGACACCGCCGTGCGGGACTTCCGCCACCGGACCGCCGGCGGCAGGCTGCCCGAGCGTCCGACGTTCGACCGGATACCGGCGTAGACAACCTGCTGGTCCGCAGGTGACGCCCGAAGGCGCCTCGCGCCGGCGACACCACCAGACTTCCCAATGCCGGCGGCCCGGTAGGCCCCATGGGATTGGGGCCTCCCGGACCGATCTCCCTTTCGCTCCATCCACCTACGCCCACCCGAGGACTGCGCTGTGAGCATCGGACTGCGCACCAGATTGTTGCTCAAGACCGCCACCCCGGCTCGCAGGCTGGACATCGCGGCCTCCTTCGAGGCCCTGACACAGGCCTGCGTGTTCACCGGTGACGACGTCGCGAAGGCCGAGTTGGTCAGCGACAGCCCGAACCACCTGTGGTCGCTGCCCGACTCCCGTGCGCTCGCCATCGTGCACCCCGACCCGGACGAGGCCTGGGCGCTCATCAAGGGCGTGCAGTTCCTGCGGCAGCACCAGGTCGCCGTCACCTCCCCCTGGTACACGGACGTCCGCGCGACCGCCGAAGGCCGGGCCGTGACCTTCTGGCAGGATCCAGGAGCACCGAGCGCCGACACGTCCCTTTCCGGATGGGTGACCGCCCTCACCCATCGGATCGACCCCGGGACGGCCCCATGGCTCAGGGAGCACGACCCGTTCGCCGGGCTGCTGGACGGCCTGGACGACGCTCCGCTGAACGAGACCGCCCGCCGCTTCCTGCGCGAGCACGCGGCTGGCCTGCGCGAAGAGTGGGACTACCTCGACTGGCCGACACCGGACACCGTCATCCTCGGCGCCCTCGGCATGGTCCCCTGTCACGACGACGGCGTCCACGTCGGGCTCCTGCTGCGCCGCCCACTGACGCGCGGCCACCGCGAGTGGGACCTGGTCGCCGCCCGCTGGCGCAGCGAGCTGCTCATCGGCCGGCGTCAGGACCACCGGCTCTACGCCGACACCTACCTCTCCTATGAGCGTCAGGACCAGGCTCCGGCTCACCCCTACATCGGCGCCTGGTCCGGTTACCAGGTCGTACGCGACGTCGTCGTCCTCACTGCGGTGATGGACGTCGTGCGCCGCGCTCACCTCGATGCCAACACCCTCCGGGAGGCCGCCCACCGCGTCGCATGCCTGCGCGGAGCCCGCCCGGCCCCGTGGAACTGGGGGCCACGAATGGAGTTCACATGGACGTGACCCGAGGACTCTTCATCACCATCGACGGTCTCAGCGCGAGCGGGAAGACCACCATCGCCCCGCTGGTCGCCGCCCTCGTCAACGGTGTTCACGTCACCGACGGCACCTTGTCGACGTTCCCCCGCACGCGTGCGGAGGTGGACGCCGTCGGCACCCTGCCGGCGCGGTTCCACTGGTGGATGATGGCCAACCACATCAAGTCCGAGACCGCCCGGGCGCTCATCGAGTCCGGTCGGACGGTGGTGGTCGAGTCCTACTTCCCGCGCACGATCGCCACGCACAGGGCGATGGGGCACGGACTGCGTGCCGGCGTATCCCGACGGGGTCCTCGTTCCGGACGTGCCGATCCTCCTGGAAGTGGACGACCGCGTACGGCAGGAGCGTCTTCATCAGCGCGCCGAACAAGGAACGCTGACCTGCTGGCACCAGCGCGAGGAGCCGAACGTGGCCGAGAGCTCCCGTGTGTACCGGGCGTTGGGCCTGCTGCCGGTGGACGGCACCGACCGCCCGCCCGAGGAGGTGGCGCGCGGTATCGCCGACACCGTGCGCTCGCATGCTCGTACCGCATCGAGGAAGGCAACGTTCCATGACCGCAATTGAGTTCGAGGCAAAGGTCCTCAACATCGAGCCGGAGGCGATGCGAGCGCTCCTGGCCGAGGCCGGGGCCGAGCACCTGGTCGACCGGTTCCAGCGCCGCTACGTCTACGACATCCCCGGCCGACCGGGCGCGTGGGTCCGGCTGCGGGACACCGGCACCGACGTCACCCTGTGCGTCAAGGAGATCCACTCCGACGCGATCGACGGCGTGACCGAGACGGAGACGACCGTCGGCGACTTCGACGTCACCAACGCGCTCCTCGGCAAGCTCGGCTACCAGCCGAAGGCCTACCAGGAGAACCGTCGGTCCTCGTGGAGGCTGGCCGGCGCGGCCGTCGAGATCGACCACTGGCCGCTGATTCCCCCCTACGTGGAGATCGAGGGCGACAGCGCCGAACACGTCCACGCGACCGCCCTCGCGCTCAAGCTCCCTCTCGAGGAGCTGACGAGCGAGAACACGACCAAGGTCTACCACCGGTACGGGATCGACATCGAGTCGACCCCCCGGCTCACGTTCGAGTGACGGGAGAGAAGCCTTGTCAGCTACCCAGCGTCCTGCGGTCAGGGTCGTCCGGGACCGGACCATCCGCATCAAGGTGATCGACGATTGCGGATTGGCCTGCACGTTCTGCCACAACGAGGGAACACCGGTCACCGCCGACAACCGGGGCCGCACCGAACTGCCCTTCGCCGCGGGCCCGGGCAGGACCGGGCGTGTGTCGATCTACAGCGAGACGAACGGAGTCGGCTTCCTGGCCGCCAGGATGGACCCGGACATGGCCTTCCGGCGGGCGGTGCGAACCGTGGCGAGGGCGTTCGGTGCCGACGAGGTCCACCTCACGGGTGGGGAGCCCACGCTGCACACGGAGGTGCCCGCGCTGGTCGCGGCGCTCTCCGGCATGGGGTTGAGCGTCGGGATGACCAGCAACGGGGAGCGCGGCCGACAGGTCATGCCGGAGTGTTCGGCAGCGGGCCTCAATCGGGTCAACGTCTCGGTGTTCGGTACGACCGCCGAAGAACTCCAGGTCGTCCAGTCCGAGCGCTTCAGGACGGCGGGCCTGGCCGAGGCGAAGATCCGCGCGGCGGAGCAGACCATCCGTGCTGCCGTCTCCAACGGTGTGAAGGTCTCCGTGAGCATCGTCGTTCCCGGAACGGCCCACGTCGACCGGGTCGTCCACCTGGTCGAGTCGTACGGCCAGTTCGCGGACGTGCGGATGCTCACCAGCATCCAGGACGGCCCGGAGTCGGTCGCGGCGATCTCCGAAGTGCTGGCCTGGGTCGGTGCGGAGCCGGTGCTCCGGACGTTCACCGCCGGTACGTCCGACGAGCGCACCCTCTACCGGGCGCTCGGCAGCCGGGCGGTGTACGTGAAGCGGCTGCTGCCGTGCGGCTCCCCGACACCTGTGCGTCGTGCCGGTTCAACAACGACACGGACTGTGAGGAGGGCTACTACGGTATCCGCCTCTACCTCACCGACCAGGGGGAGTACATGGTGGGCGTCTGCATCCAACGGATGGACCTCTGCGTTCCCGTGGCCGAGTTGCCGAAGAGCGGGATCGTCGACGAGGTGCTGGCCTTCAAGGACGCCGAAGTCCGGAGGCGGACACGAGAGTACGGCGCCGCTGCCGGAGCTGCGGCAGGAACCGACCCGGCGTAGGAAGTCGGCCCGGCCGACTTCCTACGCCGGGGTGGGCCCGGGGGCGGCGGCGTCGAGGCGGCGGACGAGGGCGCGCAGGGCGCGGAGTTCGCGGTCGAGGGCGTCGGCGCCGTGGGGGGTGAGGGTGACCCAGGTGCGGGGGCGGCGTCCGACGTAGCCCTTGGCGACGGCGACGAGGCCGGACTCCTCCAGGACCTTGAGGTGGCGGGACAGGTTGCCGTCGGTGGCGCCCAACTGCTCCTTGAGGAAGCCGAACTCGACCCGGTCGGCCTCGCGGGCGATCGCCAGGATGCCGAGCCGGACCCGCTGGTGGACGGTGTCGTCCAGGGCCAGGGTCGGGTGCTGCTCCTCGGCTTCGTCCGCAACGCTCATGAGGTGACCGTACGGGATGCCCCCGGTGTGCGGCGGGCCGCCGTCCACTGTGCCAGGCCGGCGGCCAGCAGGACCGCCGCCAGCAGCAGGGCCTTCGGCTGGGGGCCGTCGGCCCAGCCGCCGTCGCCGCGGTCGAGCCAGGGCAGCCAGCCGCTCTCCCACGGGGCCGCGAGGTAGCCGGTGAGCAGTGCCGTGTGGGCGAGGCCGGCGGTGGTCACCAGGGGGCTGCGTTCGGTCAGGCCGAGGACGATCAGGCCGATGCCGACCACGTACCAGGGGGAGGCGTAGGTGTTCACCAGCAGGGACAGTCCGAACGGCACATGGCGCGCGAAGACCAGGCCGAGCAGCACGGCGGTGAGCAGCACGCCGATCCCGACCGCGGCGCCGACCCAGCCGTCGCGGTGCGGGACGATCCCGCGGGCCTCGCCGCGCCGCCGGTACCAGCGGGCCAGGGCCAGCCAGGCGAGCGGGAGCAGGGCGTACCAGACGCCCCAGGCCAGGAAGCGGAGCACGGCGCCGTCGAAGTCGCCGGTCCGGCACGAGCCGTCCGGTGCGTGCGGCACGCAGAGGTCGATGAGCTCGGAGTAGGCGAAGGACGGGTACGAGGCGACGAACCGTCCGTTGGCGCCGAAGTTGTAGGCCTGGCCGGAGACCGGCACGGCGGCCAGGGCGAGCAGGCCGAACCCGAGCAGCGGCACCCCCGAGCCGCGCAGCCGGGTCCGGGCCCGGGCCCGGAGCCCCTCCGTCTCGGCGAGGAGTTCGGCCGGGCCGGCCCGGTGTGTTGACGCCATGATCCACCCCTTGTCACGCGTGTCCACTTTGCTGTGCCATGAACTTTGCATCGCAAAGTGACATGGCGTCAAGGGACGCCGAGGGCCCGCACGCTCCGGCGGGAGCGTGCGGGCCCTGGGTGTACGGCGGCTCAGCGGGTGGCGAGGGCCTCCAGCAGGCGGTCCAGGGAGGTGCCGAGGCCCCAGCGGGTGGAGAGTTCCTCCAGCGTCATCGGGTACAGCGGCTCGCGGGGGAGGGCCGGGTCGAAGGCGGGCAGCGGGGCGTCGTCGGCGACCCGGACGACCTTGGGGGCGACGTCGAGGTAGGCGGCGCCTTCGACGATGTTGCGGCGGCGGGCCGGGGTGAGCCTGGAGCCGGGGTCGAGGGCGGCGGCGCGGATGGCCGCGAGGTCGCCGTACTCGTTGATCAGCTGGGCGGCGGTCTTCTCGCCGATGCCCTTGACGCCGGGCAGGCCGTCCGACGGGTCCCCGCGCAGGGCGGCCATGTCGGCGTACTGGGCGCCGCGCACGCCGTACTTCTCCAGCAGCAGCGCGTCGTCGGTGACCTGGAGGTTGCCCATCCCCTTGACCGGGTAGAGCACGGTGATCCCGCGGGCGTCGTCCACCAGCTGGAAGAGGTCGCGGTCGCCGGTGACGATCTGCACCGGCCCGGTGGCGCGGGCGGTGAGGGTGCCGATCACGTCGTCGGCCTCGTAGCCGGGGGAGCCGACCCGGGCGATGCCGAGGGCGTCCAGCACCTGTTCGATCACCGGGACCTGCGGGGCCAGCGTGTCGGGCACCTCCTCCTCGCCGTCCTCGGCCGCCTCGGCGACCCGGTGGGTCTTGTAGGAGGGGACGAGGTCCACCCGCCACTGCGGGCGCCAGTCGGCGTCCATGCAGGCCACGAGTTCCGCGGGGCGGTGGTCGTGGACGAGCCGGGCGATGAAGTCCAGCAGGCCGCGGACGGCGTTGACCGGCTCGCCCTGCGGCGAGCGCAGGGTGTCCGGTACGCCGAAGTAGGCCCGGAAGTACAGGCTGGCGGAGTCGAGCAGCATCAGTCGCGGTGCGGTCACGACTCAGCATCATGCCGCACCGCGGTGACGGACGGGGTGGTTGTCAGTGTTCGTGCGGCCCGGCGCGGTGGACCGGGCCGTGGGCGTCGGCGCAGTGCTCGGCGTCGACGGCCGACTCTCCGGGGCCGGCGATCTGGAGCAGTCCGCCGGACTCGTCCTCGCCGACGTGGTCGACCTGGAGGGTGCTGTGGGTGATCCCGTACTCGGCGGCGAGGTGGCCCTGGAGCCGGCGGCGCACCGCGTGGCAGTCGCCGCCGGGGGTGACCAGGATGTGCGCGGACAGGGCGGGCTGGCCGGAGGTGATCTCCCAGATGTGCAGGTCGTGGATCTCCTCGACCAGCGGCTCGGTGACCATCCGGTCGGCCACCGCGTCCGGGTCGATCCCGGCCGGGGCGGCCTCCAGGAAGATCCGTCCGGAGTCCCGGACCAGTGCGACGCCGGCCTTGAGCATCAGCGCGACGACGATCAGCGAGGCGATCGCGTCGGCCCGGGCGAAGCCGGTGGTCACCACGACCACACCGGCGACGGCGGTGGCGACGAACGCGTACAGGTCGGTCAGCACGTGCTGGAAGGCGCCCTCGACGTTCAGCGAGCTGCGGTTGGCCTTGGACATGCACCAGGTGGCCGCGAGGTTGACCACGATCCCGACCAGCGCGGTGACCAGCACCAGTGAGCCGGTGACCTCCGGCGGCTCGAACAGCCGGGTGACCGCCTCGTAGCCCAGCCAGGCCGACAGCACCAGCAGGGTGACGCCGTTGGCCTGCGCGGAGAGGATCTCGGCGCGCTTGAGGCCGTAGGTGTAGCCGCCCCGGGCCGGGCGGGCGGCGAGCCGCATGGCGATCAGCGCGAGCACGATGGACGCGGCGTCGGTGAGCATGTGCGCCGCGTCCGAGATCAGCGCCAGGGAGCCGGCGGCGAAGCCGACCACGACCTCGCCGGCCATGAAGGCGACGATCAGGGCGAGCGCGCTGAGCAGCCAGCGGCGGTCCGCGTCGGCGGCGACGCCGTGCGAGTGGCCGCCGTGGCCCCCGGATCCGTGCGAGTGCCCCCCGGACCCGTGCCCGTGGCCGCCCTTCCCGTGCGAGTGCGAGTGCGAGCGCGAGTGCGGCTGCGACGGCGAACCCGAGTGCTGGTGGTCATGCACATGATCATCGTGCGAATGCTCGTGCCCGGCCATGAAAGTCCTCTCTGGGCGCACGGGTGCGAAAGGGGGCGCGCTGCGACCGCCCCGCAACCGAAGTGAACCGCAGAATCGACAAAGATCCAAAGGCTGTACTGGTGACCGTTGTCGTTGCCGTTCGGAGGGCCGGATCCGCCGTACGCCGCACCCCGCCGAACAGCCGAAATCCCCTGCCGCCGGGCCCAGTTGCGCTATCCCAGCGCCAGCGCGTCGAGGACCGCCGCGGTGGCCGCCCGGACCAGCGCCCGCATCAGCCGCAGGTCGTCCCCCTGCTCCGGGTGCCACTGCACCCCGAGCGCGAACCCCGGGCCCTCCACCGCCTCCACCGTCCCGTCCGGCGCGTGGGCGCTCACCCGCAGCCCCGTTCCGACCCGGTCGACGGCCTGGTGGTGGAAGGTCGGCACCTCCAGCTCGCTCTCCGGCAGCAGTCCGCCCAGCAGCGTCCCCGGCACCGGCCGCACCGCGTGGGTGCCGTAGCGCCCGGGCGGTGCGCCGTGCACGTCCACCGGCACCACGTCCGGCAGGTGCTGCACCAGCGTCCCGCCGCACACCACGTTCAGGACCTGCATCCCCCGGCAGACCGCCAGCAGCGGCATCCCCGCCGCCAGCGCCGCCCGCAGCAGCGCGACCTCCCAGGCGTCCCGCTCCGGCGAGTCCACCTCGGTCGCCGGATGGGCCGGCTCCCCATAGTACGCCGGATCGATGTCCGGCCCGCCCGCGATCACCAGGCCGTCCAGCCGGGCCAGCACCTCCGGCGCGCGCTCCGGGGCGTCCGGCGGCAGCAGGACCGCGATCCCGCCGGAGTCCCGGACCTGCGCGGTGTACCGCTCGGGCAGCAGTGCCACCCGGCGGTCCCGCCAATCGCTCCAACTCGCGTCCACCAGGTAGGTGCTGACGCCGATCAAAGGCCTGCGATCCATGGCGCGCATTCTCCCTCCGCGGCACCTGAACCACCGTCAGCCACGCGCGTCGGCGCGCCACGGCCACCCGACACCCACCCGCCCTCTTCCGCCCCGCGAGTCGCAGGCCGTACGGTTCGCTGTGACCGCTTGATCTCGAAGAGTGATCGACGAGGAGGGTTCGGCCATGTCTGAAATGTCCGAGAGGTCCGAACAGGTCGCCGCAGGCTCGCCGCCCCGGCCGCCGCTGACCCTGGACGGGCTGCGCACCCTGGTGGACGCCGGCGAGGTGCACACCGTCGCGCTCGCCTTCACCGACATGCAGGGCCGTCTCCAGGGCAAGCGCTTCGCCGCCCGGTTCTTCCTCGACGAGGTCGCCGAGCACGGCGCCGAGGCCTGCGACTACCTGCTGGCCGTCGACGTCGACCTGAACACCGTGGACGGCTACGCCTTCTCCTCCTGGGCCACCGGCTACGGCGACTTCGCGATGCGCCCCGACCTCGACACCCTGCGGCTCACCCCCTGGCAGCCCGGCACCGCCCAGGTCACCGCCGACCTCGCCCGGCACGGCGGCCACCCGGTGGACGCCGCCCCGCGCCAGCTGCTGCGCCGCCAGATCGCCCGGCTCGCCGAGCACGGCCTGGCCGCCGACATCGGCACCGAACTGGAGTTCCTGGTCTTCCGCGACACCTACGAGCAGGCCTGGCTGGGCGGCTACCGCGGCCTGACCCCGGCGAACCTCTACAACGTGGACTACTCGATGCTGGGCACCGCCCGGGTCGAGCCGCTGCTGTCCCGGATCCGCACCGAGATGGCCGGCGCCGGCCTGGTGGTGGAGTCGGCCAAGGGCGAGTGCAACCTCGGCCAGCACGAGATCGCCTTCCGCTACGCCGACGCCCTCACCACCTGCGACCAGCACAGCGTCTACAAGACCGGCGCGAAGGAGATCGCCGCCCAACTCGGCTGCGCGCTCACCTTCATGGCCAAGTACGACGAGCGCGAGGGCAACAGCTGCCACATCCACCTCTCGCTGCGCGACGCCGTCGGCGCCCCCGCCTTCGCCGACCGGGACGGCCGGATGACCGACACCATGCGGCACTTCCTGGCCGGCCAGCTGGTCGCGCTGCGCGAGTTCAGCGTGCTGTACGCGCCGAACATCAACTCCTACAAGCGCTACCGCCCGGGCTCCTTCGCCCCGACCGCCGTCGCCTGGGGCCGGGACAACCGCACCTGCGCCTACCGGGTGGTCGGCCACGGCCCCGGCCTGCGGATGGAGAACCGGGTGCCGGGCGGCGACGTCAACCCGTACCTCGCGGTGGCCGGGATGATCGCGGCCGGCCTGCACGGGCTGCAGCGCAAGCTGGAACTGCCCGCGCCCTGCCTCGGCAACGCCTACGCGGTCGAGGAGTACCCCCGGGTGCCCGGATCGCTGCGCGAGGCGGCCGAGCTGTGGGCCGGCAGCGAACTGGCCCGCGAGGCGTTCGGCGACGACGTGGTCGAGCACTACCTGAACATGGCCCGGGTCGAGCAGGCCGCCTACGACGGGGCGGTCACCGACTGGGAGCGCTACCGATCCTTCGAACGGATGTGACCCATGACCGACGGATGTGACCCATGACCGAGCCCGCCGCGAGCACCGTCCGCAACCCCGCCACCGGCGAGGTGCTCGCCACCGTCCCGGACACCACCTCCGAGCAGCTGGACGCGGCCGTCCGGCGGGCGGTGAAGGCCCAGGCCGGCTGGGCCGCGCTCGCCCCCGGCGAACGCGCCCGGCTGCTGCGCCGCTTCGCCGACCAGGTCGAGGTGCACGTCCCCGAGCTGGCCGCCCTGGAGGTGGACGAGGCCGGCCACCTGCCCGCCAACGCCCGCTGGGAGGCCGGCAACGTCCGGGACCTGCTGGAGTACGCCGCCGGGGGAGTGGAGCGGCTGACCGGCCGACAGATCCCGGTGGCGGGCGGCCTGGACGTGACCCTCCACGAGCCGGTCGGCGTGGTCGGGGTGATCGCGCCGTGGAACTTCCCGATGCCGATCGCCGCCTGGGGCTTCGCCCCCGCCCTGGCGGCCGGCAACGCCGTCCTGCTCAAGCCCGCCGAGGCCACTCCGCTGACCGCCCTGCGGCTGGCCGAACTCGCCCTCGCGGCGGGCCTGCCCGAGGGCCTGTTCCAGGTCGTCCCCGGCGCGGGCGCCACCACCGGCCGGGCCCTGGCGGACCACCCGGCCGTCCGCAAGCTCGTCTTCACCGGCTCGACCGTGGTCGGCAAGGAGGTCGCCGCCCGCTGCGCCGCCCGCGCCAAGCGGGTCACCCTGGAACTCGGCGGCAAGAGCCCCAGCATCGTCTTCGCCGACGCCGACCTCGCCCGCGCCGCCGACCCGATGTCCTTCGCCGACAACAGCGGCCAGGACTGCTGCGCCCGCAGCCGGATCCTGGTCCAGCGCGAGGTGTACGACGACTTCCTCGCCCTGCTGCTGCCCGCCGTCGAGACCCTGCGCACCGGCGACCCGACCGACCCGCAGACCCAGCTCGGCCCGCTGATCTCGGCCGCCCAGGTCCGCCGGGTGGCCTCCTACCTCACCCCCGAGCTGCCGGTGCTGGCCCGCGGCAAGGTCCCGGACGGGCCCGGCTACTGGTACCCGCCGACCGTTATCGCCCCCGCGGACCCGCAGGTCCCGGCCGTCACCGAGGAGATCTTCGGCCCGGTCGCCGCCGTCCTGCCGTTCACCGACGAGGCCGACGCCCTGCGGCTGGCCAACGCCACCCGCTACGGCCTGTCCGGCTCGATCTGGACCCGGGACGTCGGCCGCGCGCTGCGCCTGGCCCGGGGCGTACGGGCGGGCAACCTGTCGGTCAACTCGCACTCCTCGGTGCGCTACTGGACGCCCTTCGGCGGCTTCGGCGAGTCCGGGGTGGGCCGTGAGCTGGGACCGGACGCGCTGCGCCACTTCACCGAGACCAAGAACGTCTTCATCCACAGCGAGGAGTGACAGCCCGATGAGCGAGAAGCACGCCGAGCAGGACGGACCCGTCTGCCGCCGGCTGGTCGGCCGCACCGCCGTGGTCACCGGCGCGGGCAGCGGCATCGGCCTGGCCGCCGCCCGGCGGCTCGCCTCGGAGGGGGCGAAGGTGGTCTGCGCCGACCTCGACGAGGAGACCGGACGGGCCGCCGCCAAGGAGGTCGGCGGGCTCTTCGTGCACACCGACGTCACCGACCCGTACATGGTCGAAGCGCTGTTCGACGAGGCGTACGAGACCTGCGGCAGCGTGGACGTCGCGTTCAACAACGCCGGCATCTCCCCGCCCGAGGACGACTCGATCCTGACCACCGGCCTGGACGCCTGGCGCAGGGTCCAGGAGGTCAACCTGACCTCGGTCTACCTGTGCTGCAAGGCCGCGCTGCCGTACATGCGCCGGCACGGGCGGGGCTCGATCATCAACACCGCCAGCTTCGTGGCCCGGATGGGCGCGGCCACCTCGCAGATCTCCTACACCGCCTCCAAGGGCGGGGTGCTGGCGATGTCCCGCGAGCTGGGCGTGCAGTTCGCCCGGGAGGGCATCCGGGTCAACGCGCTCTCGCCCGGGCCGGTGGACACCCCCCTGCTGCGCGAGCTGTTCGCCGCGGACCCGGAGCGGGCCGCCCGCCGGCTGGTACACATCCCGCTCGGCCGGTTCGCCCGCGCCGAGGAGATCGCCGCCGCGGTGGCCTTCCTGGCCAGCGACGACTCCTCGTTCATCACCGCGAGCGAGTTCCTGGTGGACGGGGGCATCTCCGGGGCCTACGTGACGCCGCTGTAGGGTCCGCCCGGCCCGGCGCGCGGGTTCTCACCGGAATCTCATCGAAAACGGCGGGAATTCCGTGCTGCGCTGATTTCGCGTTTATCCGGCTGCCTTTAGATTCTCTGTCGTGAGTGAGCAGATTCCCGCCGGGTGGTACCCGGACCCCAAGGACACCACCAGTGACCCGAGGCCCCAGCGGTGGTGGGACGGCAGGGGCTGGACGGCCGACACCCGGCCCGCACCCTCGGACGCCCCGGCACCGGCCGCTCCGGAGCGGGAGCCGGCCGCCGCCGCGGACCCGGGACCGGCCGCCGCCGCGGACCCGGGGGCGGGACCGGCCGGGCGGCCCACGGTGCTGGAGGGCGAGGTGCTCGACAGCGGCCCGACCGTCCGCTACCCGGAGCCGCCGCCCTTCGGCACCGCCTACGGCTCGCCCGCCGGACCGCCGCGCCGGCCCTCCAAGCTGGTGCTGGCGACCGCCGTCGCCGCCCTGCTCGGCCTGGGCGCCGGCTCGGGCATCACCTACCTCGCGATGGACGGCCACGGGGACCGCCCCAAGCGCAGCGCCCGCCCGGCCCCGCAGTCCGACGGCAACGGCCCGTGGGGCGGCGTCCCGGACTTCGGCGACCCCGGCAACGGCGGTGACGGGAACGGCGGCGGGAGCGGCAAGGGCGGGGGCGGCGGCAACGGCGGGAGCGGCGGGAGCGGCAAGGGCGGCGGTAAGCCCCGCCCGAACGCCGACCAGGCGATCGACGTGGTCAACCGGCTCACCCTGCCCGTCCCGGACGGCTGGGAGGCCGGCACCACCGACAAGGGCTACGCCATGCTCAGCGTCGGCTCGTACACCTGCGCGGGCGGCCAGGGCGAGTGCTCCCTCGGCGGGGTGAACACCGGCCGGATCGCCGGCGGCGGCACCGACGTCCAGGCGGCGGCCAAGGCCGACATCGCGTCGGCGGCCAAGGACGCGTACGGCGACGTCACCGGGCACCAGGAGCTCAAGTCCGAGGCCGTGAAGGTCAACGGCAAGGACGGCTACCTGGTCCGCTGGAAGGTGGACGCGCCCAAGGGCAACAACGGCACCGTGCAGACCGTGGTCTTCCCGTCCGCCGACGGGAAGTCGCTGGTCTCGGTGCACTTCGGCTTCGACATCGCCGACAAGTCGCCGGACGTCGCGGTGATGGACACCATCGTCCAGGGCATCTCCGACTACAAGGGCAAGCTGCCGGGCATCCCCGGACTGCCCGGGACGGGCTCCGGCTCCGGCGGCCCCGGGGGCACCACCACCTGAGCCCCGCGCTCCTCACACGGCGGCGGCCCACCCGGGAGGGAACCCTCCGGGTGGGCCGCCGCTCTTGGAACGTGCCACGGGAGCCGGGCCGGACGGGGGTATGGCCGGCCCGGTCCCGCGCCCGGCGTCAGGAGTCGCGTCGAACAGCCTCGACACGACGGCGCCGGAGCACCATGCCGGCCCAGCCGGCACCGATCGCGGCCGCGCCCGCGAGCAGCAGCGGACCGGTGGCCGAGGTGCCGCCCACGGCCGCGGCGGCGGTCGGGACCACCTGGCCGGCCGGGGAGTCCGGGTCCCCGCCGTGGCCGTGGTGGGCGACCGTGGACCTGGAGGCGTCGGCCGCGATCTGGGCGTCGCTCGGCGCGGCCGGGGCCTGGGCGGCGAGTGCCGACACGGCCGTGGTGGAGGAGCCGAAGTCGACGTCGGAGCAGGCGTAGAAGGCCTCCGGGCTGTCGCTGCGCTGCCACACCGTGTACAGCACCTGGCGGCCGGTGCGCTGCGGCAGGGTGCCCGAGTAGGAGTACGAGCCGTTGACGGTATTGCGGTCGACCTGCACCTTGGCCACCGGGGTCGGGTCGAGGTCCGACCACTTCAGCGGCTTGGTCGGGTCGTAGCCCGCCTTGGTGATGTAGACGGTCTGGGTGCCGACGTGCGGCGCGGTGGCGCGGAACTGGAAGGTGAAGGCGCCGGCCTTCACCGCGGTGGCCGGCCAGTCGGTGCGCGGCCAGTCCAGCGCCGCGTACTTGTCGCGGTTGGCCGAGCAGAGCTTGCCGTCCGGGATCAGCGCCTGGTGGTTGCCGGCGGCGCTGCCGATGTTGACCTCGTTCCAGTCGTACAGCGGCTGGGTGCCGCTCGCGGCGACGAGGTCCTTGCAGATCTGGGACACCGGGTGCTCGGGGCCCTCGGCGAAGCAGGCGGCGATCCGGCTCACGGGGTTGGTCATCGTGCCGTGGGCGCTGGCGGTGCCGGCGGTGGCACCGGCCACCGCGACGACCGCGGCGCCGATCACGCCGACGGACAGGGCACTTCGCTTGATGGACATGGGGTGGGGACTCCTTGACCGTCGTTCCGGGCGAGTGTGGGGGAACGGGCACGCCTGCCCGTTCGGGAGCCGCCGGCCCGGCGCGCGGCCCCCGGCCAGAGCGTAGGATTGGTCTGGACCAGATGGCAATAGCCGCGCGCGCTGTGCTTGTTGACGGACTGTAGGGCCCCGAGCAGCGCAAAGGCCCGACGGACGGCGTGGTTAGCCGTTCCATCGGGCCCGCTTAAGGCTCCGGAAAGGTCAGAGGTTCAGACTGTTGATCGTGTGGGCCTGTACGACCTTGCCGTGGATCCTGGCATTCCCGCCGATCTCGTTGTGCACCGTGCCGGGGACCTGCTCGGGCCGAACCGGTGCGAACTCATCGAGGATTGACCGGAGTTCGGCGACCATGGCCGGGTCGTTGGCCAGCAGTCGGCGCAGCTTGGGCTCCCACTCCCCCTGCGCGCTCTGAGCGGCGGACTCGCGACCGTCCTCCGGTGTCGCGATCAGCTCCGCCTGGGTTTCGTCCAGTTCCTCGGAGACCGACTCCGCCCGTCGACCGAACATCGCGGCTACGCGCGGCTTGACCCGTTCCCAGGCTGACGTGACCATGAGGCCGGCCAGGGCGGTCGCGCCCCTCGTCGCAATCTCGGTGATTTCGGCGTCCATGCCGCTCCCCTCGTCACTGCCTTGGTGTCGGCTCCACGGTAGGGCAACGGCGGACGGGGCGTCAGAGGAACGCCTTCCCCTCACCCCGGTACGTCGGCACCGTCCGGACGATCCGGTCGCCCTCGATCAGGTGCAGCTCGGCGAAGCGTTCGCACAGCTCGCCCGCCTTGGCGTGCCGGAACCAGACCCGGTCGCCGATCAGCAGGTCGTCCGCCGCCGAGCCGAGCAGCGGGGTCTGCACCTCCCCGGCGCCCTCCATCGGGTCGTAGCGCAGCCCGGCGGGCAGGTACGGCACCGGCGAGCGGTCCGGCCCGGCCGCGCCGGAGGCCGGGTAGCCGCCGCCGAGGACGGTGACCACGCCGAGGCCGGGGCGGCGCACCACCGGCTGGCCGAACAGCGCGGCCGGGCGGCCCCGGAAGGAGCGGTAGTTGTCGAACAGCTGCGGCTGGTAGAGCCCGGAGCCGGCCGCCACCTCGGTGACGGCGCGCTCGGCCACGGTGGACTCCACGCTGCCGGTGCCGCCGCCGTTGACGAACTCCAGGTCGGCGACCTGCCGCAGCCGCCGGACCGCCGCCGCCCGGCGCTCGGCCAGCTCGGTCCGGGCCTTGGCCTGCATCAGCCGGATCAGCTGCGAGCGCACCGGCCGTCCGGGCACCCGGTCGCCCACCCCGGCGACGTGCCCCTCGTACGCCATCAGGCCGACCACCCGGAAGCCCCGGCGGCGCTGGACGAGCTCGGCGAAGGCGCCGAGGTCCTCGGGGGTGCGCAGCGGCGAGCGCCGGGCGCCCACCCGGACCCGGCCGCCGAGCAGGTGCAGCGAGGTGTCCAGCTCCAGGCAGACCCGGACCTCGGCGTCGCCGCCGCGGGCCTCGTCGATCAGGTCCAGCTGGGCGGGGTCGTCCAGGACGACGGTGATCCCGCGGGCGGCCTCCGGGTCGGCGGTCAGCTCGGCGAAGCCGGCCCGGTCGGCGGAGGGGTAGGCGAGCAGGATGTCGCGGAGGCCGGCGCGGGCCAGCCAGAGGGACTCCTCCAGGGTGAAGCTCATCACCCCGAGGAAGCCGTCCACCGCCAGCGCCCGCTCCAGCAGCGCCCGGCAGCGGAGCGACTTGCTGGCCAGCCGGATCGGCTTGCCGCCCGCCCGGCGGACCAGGTCGGCGGCGTTCGCGTCGAACGCGGCGAGGTCCACGACGGCCACCGGCCCGTCCAGGTGGGCGGTGGCGCGGTCGTACCGGAGGCGGTCGGAGACCGGGGCGGGCGCGGTCGCGGGTGCGTCGAGGATCACCATGGCCGCAGGGTGCCACACCGCACTACCGGTGGGTAGGCCCCGTGCGGGGAAAGTGCGGGAAGGCCTGGCAGGCGGGGGACGTGCAGCGGAATGGGGCCGCTCGGGCGCGGTGGCATAGGGTCGGACGGGTGGACCGCAAAGACTTCTCCAACCCGGCGTTCGTCGGCAAGAGCATCCCGAATCCCGGCTTCTCCGACGACGACGGCACCGCCGACCCGGCGCTCACCGAGGCGCTCGACCGCTGGTCGCGGGACCGCGCGGCCGAGCCGGAGGTGCTGGCGGCGCTGACCCCCACCCGGTTGATGGTCCCGATCGTCGCGATCCTCGGCGAGGTCGAGGTGAGCCCGGAGGGGCACCGGCACGAGAAGACCAGCGACATGGCCGTGCCGGTGCTGGAGGCCCCGGACGGCCGCCGCGCGCTGCCGGCCTTCACCTCGCTCGAATCGCTGACCCGCTGGCGCGCCGACGCCCGCCCGGCGCCGACGGCGGCCCCGCAGGCCGCGATGGTCGCCTTCGCGGAGCGCGCCGACACCCTGCTGATCGACCCGGCCGGGCCGGTGCCGTTCCAGCTGAGCGGCGCCCGGCTGCGGGCGCTGGCGGAGAACCGCCCGTTCCTGCCGCCGGTCCGGGACCCGGAGGTGCGCGAGGCGGTCCGCGGGCTGCTGGCGGCCGAGCCGGAGGTGGTCACCGGGCTGTTGGCGGCCTCGGACGGTTCGGACGGCGTGCTCGCGGTGGTGTTCGACCCGGCGCTGGACCAGGCCGGGCTGCAGGCGGCCGCGCAGCGGGTCGGGCAGGCGGTGGCCGCCGACCCGGTGCTGCGGGTGCGGCTGGACCGGGGGCTGGACCTCGCGGTGCTGCCGGCCGGCGCGGAGCTGCCGGGGGAGCCGCTCTACAAGCGGTAGTCCCGGGGGCCGCCCCCCGAGAGCGCCGGCGGCCGGCTGGGCGCGGGCAGTGGTGGACGCGAAGGGAGCGCCCCGCCCGGGGCGCTCCCTTCGCGAGCGGGCTCAGGAGTAGACCGGCCCGGTGAACTTCTCACCCGGGCCCGCGCCCGGGGCGTCCGGGACGACCGAGGCCTCGCGGAACGCGAGCTGGAGCGAGCGCAGCCCGTCCCGCAGCGGCGCGGCGTGGAAGTTGCTGATCTCCGGGGCACCGGCGGTGACCAGCCCGGCCAGCGCGGTGATCAGCTTGCGGGCCTCGTCCAGGTCCTTGTCCTTCTCGCCGCCCTCGGCGAGACCGCACTTGACGGCGGCGGCGCTCATCAGGTGCACCGCGACGGTGGTGATCACCTCGACGGCCGGGACCTCGGCGATGTCGCGGGTGAGGTCGTCGAAGCCGATCGCGTCGTCCTCAGCGCCGGGGTTCTGGGTGGGCTCGCTGCTCAAGGGGGGCTCGTTCCGTTGTGCCGTGTGGGTACATGTGGAGCGTACAAGGGGCCCCGCGGCGGGGCGGAATAGCGTTCGACGGCACGACGCTGTAAGCTTCGAGACTGACCGGCCGGGTTCCCTCACGGGTCCCTGGCCAGCAAGAGGAGGCTCCACCGAGGAGGCCCGAGAGGGCAAACCACGAAAGTCTCCCACCCGATCGGCCTCGCGGTCGACGGGTCCCGGTCCGCGACGGGCGCCCCTGGCGCCGAGTCGCCCGCAACGCCCCTCACCGGGCGTCGCCCCCGGTTGTGTGGAGCCCCGCTTGTACCGAGCGGGGCTTTTTTCGTGCGGCGGTGTACCCACCGGGCAGCGCAGCACGAATGAAGCCCCGCCCAGTGGTCGAGTCCACTACGTGCGACCGCCGTCCGACGGCCGCATCGCAGAAGGTGCAACCGAGGAGGCCCCATCAGCACCGAGCCCCGCATCAACGACCGGATTCGCGTCCCCGAGGTGCGACTCGTCGGTCCCAGCGGCGAGCAGGTCGGCATCGTGCCGCTTGCCAAGGCGCTGGAGCTCGCGCAGGAGTACGACCTCGACCTGGTCGAGGTCGCGGCGACCGCCCGGCCGCCGGTGTGCAAGCTCATGGACTACGGCAAGTTCAAGTACGAGTCGGCCATGAAGGCCCGTGAGGCGCGCAAGAACCAGGCGCACACGGTCATCAAGGAGATGAAGCTCCGGCCGAAGATCGACCCGCACGACTATGACACCAAGAAGGGTCACGTCGTCCGGTTCCTCAAGCAGGGCGACAAGGTCAAGATCACGATCATGTTCCGCGGTCGTGAGCAGTCCCGCCCCGAGCTGGGCTTCCGTCTGCTCCAGCGGCTCGCCGACGACGTCCAGGACCTGGGTTTCGTCGAGTCCTCGCCGAAGCAGGACGGCCGTAACATGATCATGGTCCTTGGCCCGCACAAGAAGAAGACCGAGGCGATGGCCGAGGCCCGCGCCCTCGCGGACGCCCGCAAGGCCGAGCGTCAGGGCCGCACCGCCGGCTCCGACGCCGCCGCGGACGACGACGTGGCGGTCGACGAGGACGCCGTGAACGACGACGCCGTGACCGAGGCGCAGGACGCCCCGGCCGAGGCGCCGGCCGCCGAGGCCGACGCTCCGGTCGAGCAGCCGGCCGCCTCCCAGGGCGCCTGAGCCTTCACCGGCCAGGAGGTCCGGGAGACCGGCCCACAGGGTGACGGGGCGGCCCGCCCGGTCACCGCAGATCCATCCAGTTCACGCCCGCGTGGCAGCCGCCGCGCGGGCGTGGACGGGACCGACGAGGAGATACGGCGAAATGCCGAAGCAGAAGACGCACAGTGGCGCCAGCAAGCGCTTCAAGATCAGTGGCTCTGGCAAGGTGCTGCGCGAGCGCGCCGGCCGCCGCCACCTCCTGGAGCACAAGCCCTCGACGCTGACCCGCAAGCTGGCCGGGACGATCGAGCTGGCCCCCGCTGACGCCAAGAAGATCAAGAAGCTTCTCGGCAAGTGATCGCCCTCCCGCCCGGCGCGAGCCGCGAGCGGGGCAGCTGATCCTTCCCGACCCATTCGAATGACGGACCACGTGAAGTAGTCCGTGGTCCAACCCAAGGAGTAATCAAGTGGCACGCGTCAAGCGGGCAGTCAACGCCCACAAGAAGCGCCGGGTCATCCTGGAGCGCGCCAGCGGCTACCGTGGCCAGCGTTCGCGCCTGTACCGCAAGGCCAAGGAGCAGGTCACCCACTCGCTGGTCTACAACTTCAACGACCGCAAGAAGCGCAAGGGCGACTTCCGTCAGCTGTGGATCCAGCGCATCAACGCTGCGGCCCGTGCCAACGGCATCACCTACAACCGCTTCGTGCAGGGCCTGAAGGCCGCCAGCGTCGAGATCGACCGCAAGATGCTGGCCGACCTGGCCGTCAACGACCCGGGTGCGTTCGCCTCCCTGGTCGAGGTCGCCCAGAAGGCGCTGCCGGCCGACGTGAACGCCCCGAAGGCCGCCGCCGACGCCGCCTGATCTTCCGAGATCGGTTGAGCTCCGACCGGACCCGCAGGTTCGCCTGCGGGTCCGGTCCTGCTTCTGCCCCTCCTTCAGCGCCTCCAGAGAACGAGACCATGCCGAGCACCGACACCCCCCTGCTGACCTCCCTGCGCTCGCCGCGCGTCGTCGCCGCCCGCCGGCTGGCCAAGCGCAACCAGCGCACCAAGGAGCGCCGGTTCCTGGCCGAGGGCCCGCAGGCGGTCCGGGAGGCCGTCGCGTTCGGCAGGCTGCCGGGCACCGGCGAGCACGCGGTGGTCGAGGTATACGCGACGCCGGAGGCCGCCGAGCGGCACGCCGGCATCGTCGACGCCGCCCTGGCCGAGGGGCTGCCGGTGCTGACCGCCACCGACGAGGTGATCGCCGGGATCTGCGACACGGTGACCCCGCAGGGCATCGTGGCGCTCTGCCGCTTCATCGACACCCCGTTCGCCGAGGTGCTCAAGGCCCGCCCCAAGCTGGTCGCGGTCCTCGCCCACGTGCGCGACCCCGGGAACGCCGGCACCGTGCTGCGCACCGCCGACGCGGCCGGCGCGGACGCCGTGGTGCTCACCGACGCCTCGGTGGACCTCTACAACCCGAAGGCCGTCCGGGCCTCCGTGGGCAGCCTGTTCCACCTGCCGGTGGCGGTCGGCGTGCCGGTCGAGGAGGCCGTCGGGAAGCTGCGCGAGGCCGGCGTCCGGGTGCTCGCCGCGGACGGCGCGGGGGAGCGGGACCTGGACCGGGAGCTGGACGAGGGCACCCTGGGCGCGCCGGGTGCGTGGGTGTTCGGCAACGAGGCGTGGGGGCTTCCGGAGGAGACCCGCGCGCTCACCGACGAGGTCGTGCGCGTCCCGATCCACGGCCACGCGGAGAGCCTCAACCTGGCCACCGCCGCGGCCGTCTGCCTGTACGCCTCGGCCCGCGCCCAGCGTTCGCCCGGCGGCTGCCGCTCGAACGCCTGACCCGCCCGGGGGCGCGTCCGGATCACCCGTTGCAAGCCCTACTGCACGGGCCTGGGAGGCGCTAGGGTCTGCCTCGGTGGGGGGAACGGCACGGTGGGTAATCGGGGAGGCAACCCATGGTCGGCAGCGGGCCCGAGCTCGACCCGGACGACCTGCCGGACGGCCTGGTGGTCGCCGACGCGCTGGGCCGGGTGGTCTGCTTCAACCGGGCCGCGGCCCGGCTCACCGGCGTGCTCCCGCAGGCCGCGCTCGGCAGCGTGCTGGAGGACGCTCTCCCGCTGGAGGACCTGGACGGCCGCCGCTGGTGGCAGCTGACCGACCCGTACGGCGGCCTGGCCATCCGCACCCGCCAGCCGGAGCGCAACCTGCTGCTGCCCGGGGGGCGCGAGGTGCTGGTCTCCGCCCGGTACGTGCGCAGCGCGCCGGGCGGGCCGCTGGAGCGGCTGGTGATCGCCCTGCGCGGCACCGAGGCCCGGCGCCGCACCGAGCGCAGCCACGCCGAGCTGATCGCCACCGTGGCGCACGAGCTGCGCTCCCCGCTGACCAGCGTCAAGGGCTTCACGGCGACGCTGCTGGCCAAGTGGGAGCGGTTCACCGACGGGCAGAAGCGGCTGATGCTGGAGACGGTGGACGCCGACGCCGACCGGGTCACCCGGCTGATCGCCGAGCTGCTGGACATCTCCCGCATCGACGCCGGTCGGCTGGAGCTGCGCAAGCAGGTGGTCGACCTGGCCGCGGCGGTGCGCCGGCACGTCGAGCGCAAGGTCGCCACCGGCATCGCCGAGGACCGCTTCGACATCCGGATCGCCGAGCCGCTGACCGTCCTGTGGGCCGACCCGGACAAGGTCGACCAGGTGCTCGCCAACCTGCTGGAAAACGCGGTGCGGCACGGCGAGGGAACTGTCACCATCGAGGTGGCACCGGCCAAGGAGGTCGTCGAGGCGCCCCTGTGGGAGCGCGGCGGCACCCCGCCCCGCATCGTGGAAGGCACAGCGGTCACCGTGAGCGACGAAGGCAGCGGAATCCCCGAGGAGTCGATGCCGCGCGTCTTCACCCGCTTCTGGCGCGGTTCCAAGCGCGGCGGCACGGGCCTGGGCCTCTACATCGTCAAGGGCATCGTGGAGGCCCACGGCGGCTCGATCCGCGTCGACCGCGCGCCCGGCGGCGGCGCCCGGTTCCGATTCATCCTGCCCGCCGGGGTACCCGACTTCATGCTCTGAAGGAGCGTGGACGACGAGCACCATGTGCTCCGAGCCGTACCGGCCGCTCCCGAGCGGGCCGGACGTCGCTCCCCGGACGGGCTTCGCGGCAGCGGTGATACCCGCTGCGACTACACTCGACCTTTGGCGTTGGCCCAAAGACCTTGAGCACGGACGAGCAGGAGCACGGGAAAGATAGAGATGTCGGCACCCAACAAGTCGTACGACCCGGTCGAGGTCGAGGCCCTGAAGCCCGAGGTGGTGGAGCAGGCGCGGGACGAGGCGGTCGCCGCGTTCGCCGCCGCCGGTTCCCTGGACGAGCTGAAGCAGGCCAAGGTCGCCCACACCGGCGATCGCTCCGCGCTCTCTCTCGCCAACCGCGAGATCGGCGCCCTGCCCCCGCACGCCAAGGCGGCCGCCGGAAAGCTGATCGGCCAGGCCCGCGGGGCCGTCAACCAGGCCCTCGCCAAGCGGCAGGCCGAGCTGGAGGCGGAGCGGGACGCCCGCGTGCTGGTCGAGGAGGCGGTGGACGTCACGCTGCCGTACGACCGCGCCCCGCGCGGCGCCCGGCACCCGCTGACCACCATGGCCGAGCTCATCGAGGACACCTTCGTCGCGATGGGCTACCAGGTCGCGGAGGGCCCCGAGGTCGAGGCCGAGTGGCTCAACTTCGACGCCCTCAACCTGGGCCCGGACCACCCGGCCCGCTCGATGCAGGACACCTTCTTCGTCCAGGCCCCGGACGGCTCCGCCGACTCCGGCGTGGTGCTGCGCACCCAGACCTCCCCGGTCCAGGCGCGCACCATGCTCGACCGCGAGCCGCCGCTCTACGTGGTCTGCCCGGGCCGGGTCTACCGGACCGACGAGCTGGACGCCACCCACACCCCGGTCTTCCGCCAGGTCGAGGGCCTCGCGGTGGACGAGGGCATCACCTTCGCCGACCTCAAGGGCACCATCGAGGTGCTGGTCGAGAAGCTGATCGGCGGCGGCCTGGAGCTGCGCTGGCGCCCGTCGTACTTCCCGTTCACCGAGCCGAGCGCGGAGATCGACCTCCAGTGCTTCGTGTGCCGCGGTGCGAGCGTCGGCAACCCGGACCGGCCATGCCGGACGTGCTCCTCCGAGGGCTGGATCGAGCTCGGCGGCTGCGGCGTGGTCAACCCGCGGGTGCTGGTCGCCTGCGGTGTCGACCCCGACCGCTACAGCGGCTTCGCCTTCGGCCTGGGCCTGGAGCGGATCCTGATGAATCGTCACAACGTCGCCGACATGCGCGACATGGTCGAGGGTGACGTCCGCTTCACCCTCCCGTTCGGGATGGAGATCTGATGCGCGTCCCGCTTTCCTGGCTGCGCGAGTACGTCGACCTGCCGGCCGGCGAGACCGGCCGTGACGTCGCGGAGCGCCTGGTCCGGGCCGGCCTGGAGGTCGAGACCGTCGAGCAGCTCGGCGCGGACCTCAAGGGCCCGCTGGTGGTCGGCGAGGTGCTCTCCATCGAGGAGCTGTCCGGCTTCAAGAAGCCGATCCGGCACTGCTTCGTGAACGTCGGCGACGCCAACGGCACCGGCGAGCCGCAGGAGATCGTCTGCGGCGCGACCAACTTCGCCGTCGGCGACAAGGTCGTGGTCGTGCTCCCGGGCGCGGTGCTGCCCGGCCCGTTCCCGATCGCGGCCCGCAAGACCTACGGCCACACCTCGGCCGGCATGATCTGCTCCGCCCGCGAGCTGGGCATGGGCGACGACCACAACGGCATCATCGTGCTCCCGCCGGAGTACGAGCCCGGCACCGACGCGATCGAGCTGCTCCAGCTCGTCGACGAGGTGCTCGACATCGCCGTCACCCCGGACCGCGGCTACTGCCTGTCCATGCGCGGCGTGGCCCGTGAGGCCGCCGCCGCGTACGGGCTGCCGCTGGCCGACCCGGCGCTGCTCGACGTGCCGCCGGCGAACTCCTTCGGCTACCTGGTGAAGGTCAACGACCAGGCCGGCTGCGACCGCTTCGTGGCCCGTACGGTCGTCGGCGTCGACCCGAACGCCATGTCCCCGATCTGGCTCCAGCGCCGGCTCCAGAAGTCGGGCATCCGCCCGATCTCGCTGACCGTCGACATCACCAACTACGTGATGCTGGAGGTCGGCCAGCCGCTGCACGCCTACGACAAGCAGCGCGTGGACGGCCCGATCGTGGTCCGCCGGGCGGAGCAGGGCGAGACCCTCACCACCCTCGACGGGGTGGAGCGCAAGCTCGCCGTCGAGGACCTGCTGATCTGCGACAACAGCGGCCCGATCGGCCTGGCCGGCGTGATGGGCGGCGCCTCCACCGAGATCCTCGACCCGGCCGCGGGCCCGGGCACCACCGAGGTGATCATCGAGGCGGCGCACTTCGACCCGGTCGCGATCGCCCGCAGCGCCAAGCGGCACAAGCTGCCCTCCGAGGCGTCCAAGCGCTTCGAGCGCGGCGTCGACCCGGAGGCCGCCCGCGCCGCCGCGCAGCGCGCCGTCGACCTGCTGGTCCTGATCGCCGGCGGCACCGCCGAGGCCGGGGTCACCGACATCGCCGCCCCGCACCCGGTGCGCACCATCACCATCGCCGCCGACCTGCCCGACCGGGTGGCCGGCGCCGCGTACGGCCGCGAGACCGTCACCCGGCGCCTGCAGGAGATCGGCTGCTCGGTCTCCGGCGCCGACGTCCTGGAGGTCACCCCGCCGACCTGGCGCCCCGACCTCACCGACCCGTACGACCTCGCCGAGGAGGTCATCCGGCTGGAGGGCTACGACAACGTCCCCGCCCGGATGCCGAACGTGCCCCCGGGCAAGGGCCTGACCGAGGCCCAGCGGGTGAACCGCCGGATCGGCGTCGCGCTGGCCGGGGCCGGTTACGTCGAGGTCAACAACTACCCGTTCCTCGGCGAGGCCGCCTTCGAGGCGCTCGGCCTGGAGGCGGACGACCGGCGCCGCCGCACGGTGAAGCTGGTCAACCCGCTGAACGACGAGGAGCCGGCGCTGCGCACCACGCTGCTGCCGGGCCTGCTCGGCGCGCTGCGCCGCAACGTCGGCCGGGGCAACACCGACCTGGCGGTCTACGAGACCGGCACCGTCTTCCTGCCCAAGGACGAGCTGAGCGTGGCCCCGCGCCCGGCGGTCGACCACCGGCCCAGCGACGAGGAGCTGGCCGCGCTGGACGCCGCGCTGCCGGACCAGCCGCGCCGGATCGCCGTCGCCCTCGCGGGCGAGCGGCTGCCGTCGGGCTGGTGGGGCAAGGGCGCCCAGGCCTCCTGGGCGGACGCCGTCGAGGCGGCCCGTACGGTGGCCCGCGCGGCCGGCGTCGAGCTGACCGTCCGTCAGGGCCAGCTGGCGCCGTGGCACCCGGGCCGCTGCGCCGAGCTGGTGGTGGCCGGCACCGACCGGGTGGTCGGCCACGCCGGTGAGCTGCACCCGCGGGTGGTCAAGGCGCTCGGGCTGCCGGCCCGTACCGCCGCGATGGAGATCGACATCGACCTGCTCACCGCCGACGGCGCCGAGCGGGTCGGCGGCCCGACCGTCTCCGGTTTCCCGGTGGCGACCCAGGACGTCGCGCTGATCGTCGACACCGCCGTCCCGGCCGCCGACGTCGAGGCCGCGCTGCGCGCCGGCGCGGGCGAACTGCTGGAGGCCATCCGGCTGTTCGACGTGTTCACCGGTGAGCAGGTCGGCGAGGGCAGGAAGTCGCTGGCGTACGCGCTGCGCTTCCGCGCGGTCGACCGCACGCTGACCGCCGACGAGGCCACCGCCGCCCGTGAGGCAGCCGTCGCCGAGGCCGTCGCCCGCACCGGCGCGGTGCTGCGCGGCGCCTGACGCGGCAGCGCCCCAAGGGGCCCCGCCCCGGACCACGCGTCCGGGGCGGGGCCCTTTCCGTCGCCCGGGTGCGTGGTGCCCGGGCACGTGGTGCCCGGCCGCCCAAGATCTCTTGAAGACGTTCCGTCAAAACCCTTGCGGGAGCACGGCCGGAGGCGTATTCCTACTTCTCGTTAGGAAAGTTTCCTAACCCCACGAGGAATCGGAGCGTCCCATGCGCCCTCAGCCCCGTCGTGCCCTCCGCATCGCCCTCGCCGCCGCCCTGGTGGCCGCTCCCCTGACCGTCGCGGCCACCTCGGCGGCCCAGGCCGCCCCGTCGCCGGCCGCCGCCGTCCAGTTCAAGGGGGTCGGGCTGGACGACCCGCACAAGAAGGACATCGCGATGCAGCTGGTGTCCAGCGCGGAGAACTCGTCGCTGGACTGGAAGGCCCAGTACAAGTACATCGAGGACATCAAGGACGGCCGCGGCTACACCGCCGGCATCATCGGCTTCTGTTCCGGCACCGGTGACATGCTGGAGCTGGTCCAGCACTACACCGACCTCAAGCCCGGCAACGTCCTGGCCAAGTTCCTGCCGGCGCTGGAGAAGGTCAACGGCTCCGACTCGCACGCCGGCCTCGGCTCCGCGTTCGAGAAGGCCTGGGCCACCGCCGCCAAGGACTCCGTCTTCCAGCAGGCGCAGAACGACGAGCGCGACCGGGTGTACTTCAACCCCGCCGTCAACCAGGCCAAGAGCGACGGCCTGCGCGCGCTCGGCCAGTTCGCCTACTACGACGCCATCGTCATGCACGGCCCCGGCAACAGCTCGGACAGCTTCGGCGGCATCCGCGCCGCCGCCATGAAGAAGGCCAAGACGCCCGCCCAGGGCGGCGACGAGGCCACCTACCTCAAGGCCTTCCTGGACGCCCGCAAGGTGGTCATGAAGAAGGAGGAGGCGCACTCCGACACCAGCCGGGTCGACACCGAGCAGCTGGTCTTCCTCAACGCGAAGAACTTCGACCTCAACCCGCCGCTGAAGTGGAAGGTCTACGGCGACAGCTACGCCATCAACAGCTGACGCCGCACCGCACCGGAGGGGCCCGGCGGCCGTGAACCGGCCGCCGGGCCCCTGGTGTCCGGTGCGCCGCGCAGGTCAGGCGCTCGCGGTGTAGTCGTAGAAGCCGCGGCCGGACTTGCGGCCCAGCAGGCCCGCGTCGACCATCCGGGACAGCAGCGGGGGAGCGGCGTACAGCGGCTCCTTGTACTCGTCGTACATCGACTCGGCGATCGAGACGATGGTGTCCAGGCCGATCAGGTCGCACAGCCGCAGCGGGCCCATCGGGTGGGCGCAGCCGGCCTCCATGCCCTTGTCGATGTCGGAGGCGGTGGCCACGCCCGACTCGAACATCCGCACCGCGGACAGCAGGTACGGCACCAGCAGCGCGTTGACCACGAAGCCGGCCCGGTCGCGGGCGCGGATCGGCTCCTTGCCGAGCACCTGGGAGGCGAAGGCCTCGACCCGCTCGGTGGTGGTCGCCGAGGTGGTCAGGGTCGGGATGACCTCGACCAGCTTCTGCACCGGCGCCGGGTTGAAGAAGTGCAGGCCGATCACCTGCTCCGGGCGGGTGGTGGCGGCGGCCAGCTTCACGATCGGGATCGAGGAGGTGTTGGAGGCCAGGATCGCGTCGCGGCGCTCGACCACCCGGTCCAGGGTCTCGAAGATCCGGACCTTGACGTCCTCGCGCTCGGCGACGGCCTCGACCACCAGGTCGCGGTCGGCGAAGTCGGACAGGTCGACGGTGAAGGACAGCCGGGCCATCGCCTCGTCCCGCTGCTCGGGGGTCAGCTTGCCCCGCTTGACCGCCGTGTCCAGGGAGTTGGTCAGCCGGGTGCGGCCGAACTCCAGGGCCTCACCGCTGGCCTCCGACACCAGGACGTCCAGCCCGGCCCGGGCGAAGACCTCGGCGATACCCGACCCCATCAGGCCGCAGCCGATCACTCCGACGCGCGCGATGTCACTCACTCAGTTGCCCTTCGACGGTGCTGGGGGTCGCCCAGCTACGGGTGGCCCAGCGAGCTGCTGGACGACGGGCCGGTGTACCGGAATGGGTGCACCGGTCACCGCCCCGACGACGTTACTACTCCGTACCGGCCAGTAGGTCACCCCCTCCCCGGCAGGGTGCCACCACCGGGAATCCCCCGAACGAGTGACGCGGCGCCCCCGGACCCGTGTGCCCGGGGCCTGCTCCGCCCGGCGGCCGACAGAATGCCGCAGACGGGGAGGGGGCGGAAGCGGACCGGGCCGGGGGCCCGAAGGGAGCACAGGGTGTCGACGGGATCGCTCGCGGGACAGGTCGCCCTGGTCACCGGCGCCGGCCGGGGCATCGGCCGGGAGCTCGCCATCGGCCTGGCCGCCGAGGGGATGGCCGTCGGCCTGGTCGGCCGCACCCACGAGACGCTGACCGACACCCTCAAGGAGTGCGTCAGGCGGGGCTCCCGGGGCGTCGCCGTGACCGCCGACGTCACCCGCCCCGGGTCGGTGCGCGAGGCGGTCCGGGTGGTCGAGCGCGACCTCGGGCCGATCGACCTGCTGGTCAACAACGCCGGCCTGGTCGACCGCGCCGAGGTGCCGCTCTGGGAGACCGACGCCAACCAGTGGTGGCAGGTGGTCGAGACCAACCTGCGCGGCCCCTACAACCTGCTGCGCTGCGTGCTGCCCGGCATGGTCGCCCGCCGGCGCGGCCGGGTGGTCAACCTCAACTCCGGCTTCGCGCTGCGCCCGGACGGCCACTACACCGCGTACGCCACCTCCAAGGGCGCGCTGCTCCAGCTCTCCGACAACATGGCGGACTCGCTCGCCCGCAACGGCATCGTCGTCCTCGACATCAGCCCGGGCGCGGTGGCCACCGACATGACCGCCGGGATGCCGATGTTCAAGGACGCCAGGTCCTGGGACTCCATCCCGTACATGGTCGCGGTCACCGTGGACGCCGCCCGCGGCCGCTTCGACGCACTGCACGGGCGGTTCATCCACGCCGGCCGGGACAACCTGGAGGAGCTGGTCAACCGGGCCGACGCGATCCGCGCCGCGGACGCCCGCACGCTGCGGCTGCGCCCGTACAAGGACGACGACCCGATGCTCTGAACGCGTCCTCAGGCGCAGAGCTGGCTGGCGGTCACCGGCTTGAGCCCCGCCTTGGCCAGCCCGTCCAGGATCCCGGGCAGCGCGTCCACCGTGCACTGGTGCCCCATGTGCAGCGCCACCACCGAGCCGCCGCGCACCGAGTTCAGCACCCGGCGCTGCAGCTCGGCGGCCGACGGGTCGCCGTAGTCGCGCGGGTCGACGTCGAAGGACAGCACGTGCTCGTACCCGACCGCCCTGGCCTGCTCGCGCACCATCGGCGTGGCGTACTGCGCGGCGGAGGGGCGGAACCAGCGGCCGATCGAGCCGGTGAGCCGCTGCAGGCGCTCCGCGCACTGGGCGATCTCGGCGCGCGCCTGGTCCGGCGTCATCGCCGAGATGTTGAGGTGGTTCTGGGTGTGGTTGCCCAGCTCGTGGCCGCCGCCCAGGATCCGCCGGGCCATCTGCGGCTGCTGGTCGAGCCAGCTGCCGACCACCATCACGGTCAGCCGGGCGCCGCGCTGCTCGGCGGCCTCCAGCAGGGCGGTGGCCAGCTTCGGGTCGCCGCTGCCGTGGACGGTGAGCGCCACGTTGCGGCCGGTGCGCGGCCCGTACGCGACCTCGACCGGGGTGCCGGGCGCCAGCGGCGGCAGCGCGGGCGGGGCCGGCGGGGCGGAGGGCTGGGTGGCGGCGGCCGCGGCCGCGGCGGCGGTCGGCCCACCGGCGGGAGCGGGCTCCGCCGGGGCGGAGGGCGCGGGGGAGCCCGGGCCCTCGCCGCCGTTCCAGGCCGGGTCGGTGGTGTGCTGCGGGTCCACGGTGCCCGGGTGCGCGGAGAGCGCCCCCGGATCGGCCCGGCGGCGCGTTCCGGTGCCGCAGGCGGTGAGCAGGCCGCCGGTGGCGGCGAGGGCGGCGAGTCGGGCGGTGGTGCGCAGCACGGTGCGGCGGTCGGCAGTCATCGGCAGCCAGCATAGAGAGCGCGGTCCGGCCGGGCGATCCGGTACGACCGGCCGCACCGGCCCTTGACGTGGACACCGTCCGTCACCGGGTGTTGCGTGAACCTGAACTCCCGCTGTTTCCGCGCAGTGTCCTTGGATACGATCACCGCGCACCGCGTGACGGGCGGTGGCCAGACTCTTCCGGCATTGCGCATTGGGGGCGGACAGGATGTACGAGGACAGCGCGGCGACCGGCCGGAGCGCGGGCACCGAGTGGGACTGGGCCAGAGCCGACGACTGGCAGCCGCCGAGCGAGCTGGACACCGGTGTCCCGCACACCGCCCGGATGTACGACTACTACCTCGGCGGCAAGGACAACTTCGAGGCCGACCGCAAGGCCGCCCAGGCCGCGATATCCGCCTACCCTGCGCTGCCGCTGCTGGCCCGCACCAACCGGCAGTTCCTCGGCCGCGCCGTGGAGTTCGTGGCGGGCCGGGGCGTGCGCCAGTTCGTCGACATCGGCACCGGCATCCCGGCGGTCGGCTCCACCAGCGAGGTCGCCCAGCGCGTCGCCCCGGACGCCCGGGTGGTGTACGTGGACAACGACCCGATCGTCGCCACCCACGCCCGCGCCCTGCTGGCGAGCCACCCCGCCGGGCACACCTCGGTGATCGAGGCCGACCTGCGCGACCCGGCCGCGATCCTCGGCCACCCCGCGCTGGCCGGCGCCGTCGACCTCTCCCAGCCGGTCGCGCTGATGCTGGTCGCCGTCCTGCACTTCATCCGCGACGAGGACGGCGCGCAGCGGATCGTCCGCACCCTGCGCGACGCGCTCGCCCCCGGCAGCGCGCTGATCCTCTCCCACGGCAGCCCCGACTTCGCCTCCCGCGAGAGCGCCGCCGAGGGCACCCGGATCTACCGGAGCGCCAGCGCCCCGCTCGTGCTGCGCCCGCGCTCCGGCGTCGAACCCTTCTTCGGCGACTTCGAGTTCGCCGGCCCCGGGCTCGTCCAGCTCCCGCTCTGGCGCCCCACCGCCGGCCACGTGCCCACCTCCGAACTCCCCGAGGGCTGGCAGGACGTCTCGGCGTACGCCGGCGTCGCCTTCAAGAAGTAGCCCCCTCCCCGCTCCGCCGCGTCCGGCCCCGGCGCCTCCCTCCTGCGCCGGGACCGGACGGCAGAAGCCTACGGACCCTCACTGACATCCCCTCACCCCGGAGCCGGCCCGCCGCCGTGACCGAGTCCCTGCCGCCGCTGCCCCCGGACGTCGCCGACCTCCTGCGGGCCGTCGACGCCCCGCCCCGCCTGGTCGCCCACCTCGCGCTGGTGCACGAGGCGGCCGAGGAGATCGCCGACTTCTGCGCCCGCGAGGGCCTGGCCTTCGACCGCGAGGCGGTCCGCTACGGCGCCGCCATCCACGACATCGGCAAGGTCCTCCACCCCGAGGAGCTCTCCGGCCCCGGCTCCCTGCACGAGGCCGCCGGACACCGGCTGCTGCTCTCCCGCGGCGTCCCCGAGTACCTCGCCCGCTTCGCCCGCAGCCACGCGAGCTGGGGCGCACCCGGGGTGACCGTCGAGGAACTGCTGGTCAGCCTCGCCGACAAGGCCTGGAAGAACAAGCGCGTCCAGGACCTGGAGGACCGCGTGGTGGACCTCCTCGCCGCCGGCGGCAGGGAGCGCTGGGAGGCCTTCCTCGCGCTGGACGACCTGCTCACCCGGATCGGCGAGGACGCCCCGCGGCGGCTGGCCGTCCAGGCCGCCCATCCGGTGCGCACCGGGTGAAAACGGCGCGACAGGGCGGACGGGTCGGTGTTAGCTTCCGCGACATGGAACCCCTGAGTGAGAACGAGATCCGCGCGTCCTTCGTCAACTGCTCCAAGGGCGAGGCCCGCCGGCTCAACCTGCCCCGGGGCCTGGCCGAACTGCCCTGGGAGCACCTGGACTTCCTCGGCTGGCGGGATCAAGGCGCACCCGACCGCGCGTACCTGGTGGCGCCGTACGGCGGCGAGCTCGTCGGCGTGACGCTGCGCTCGCCGGTGATCCGGCGCAGCCTGACCAAGACCAACGTGTGCTCGCTGTGCATCACCGCGCACGCCGGGTCAGGGGTGGCGCTGCTCGCCGCCCGCCGGGCCGGGACGGCCGGGCGCGAGGGCAACACGGTCGGCACCTACATCTGCGCCGACCTGGCCTGCTCGCTGTACGTGCGCGGGCTGAAGAAGTCCACGCTGGTCACCCGGCCCGACGAGTCGCTGCCGCTGGAGCTGCAGATCGACCGTACGGTGGGCAACCTCGGCGGCTTCCTCGACAAGGTGCTCGCCACCGCCGCCGCGTAACGGACCGGTACCTCTCAGTGTCCGCGCAGCTGGTCCAGCTCGCGGCGCTCCCGCTTGGTCGGCCGCCCGGTGCCGCGGTCCCGCGTCCCGGCCGCCGCGACGAACTCGCGCGGCGGCCGCGGCGGGCTGTTGTCGAGCAGGCACTCCGCGGCGACCGCGGCGCCGACCCGCTTGCGGATCAGCTTCCGCACCACCACGACCCGTTCGTAGCCCTCCTCGCGGACCCGGACCTCGTCCCCGGGCTTCAGCGCCTGGGCGGGCTTGGCCCGTTCGCCGTTCACCCGGACGTGCCCGGCGCGGCACGCGGCGGCGGCCAGCGCCCGCGTCCTGACCAGCCGGACCGACCAGATCCAGCTGTCCACCCGCACGCTTCCCTCGTGTTCAGCCATCCTCGGAGCCTACCCAAGACCTATCCGGCGCGCGGCGCCTCCTGGACCGCCCAGCCGTTCCCGTCCGGGTCGTTGAAGAACACGAAGTTGTTCCACGCCTCGCCGTGCCCGTCCACCCGGCCCCCCGTCACGAAGTGCTGGACGGGGCTGACCGGCACGCCCCGCGCCGTCAGTTCGGCGTGCGCCTTGTCGATGTCCGGCACCACCAGCTGGAGGCCCTTCACCGATCCGGGCGGCGAGTCGATCACCCCCTTGGCCACCACGATGGAGCAGGGCGAGCCGGGGGGAGTCAGCTGGACCACCCGGATCCCGTCCCGCAGCAGGGTGTCGTGGTCGACGGTGAACCCGACCTGCTCCTCGTAGAAGAGCTTCGAGCGGTCCACGTCGGACACCGGGACCACCACGACTTCGAGTCTCCACTCCATCGCCCTCACCCCTCTCGGTCGGGCTCTTCCAGTATCCGTCCGTAATCGCCCCCGGGGGCTGTCGGATAGCCTGAGGGCACGATGAATTCCCAGACCACGCCCGCCGCGACCCCGTCGAACACCACCATGGCCACCCCGTGGGGCACCTTGGAGCTCACCCGCTTCCCGGTTGACCCGCGCGAGCGGCTCCGGGCCTGGGACGCCGCCGACGAGTACCTGCTGCGCCACCTCGCGGGCGAGGCCGACAGCGCGGCCGGCGCCGCGACGGAACTGGCCGGCCGCACGGTCGTCGTCCTCGGTGACCGCTGGGGCGCGCTGACCACCGCGCTCGCCGGGCACCGGCCGCTGCAGATCACCGACTCCCACCTCGGCCGGCGGGCCACCCTGGCCAACCTGGCCCGGGCCGGCGCCGCCGTCGACGAGTCGCGGCTGCTGACCACCCGGGACGCGGTGCCGGAGCGGATCGACGTGCTGCTGGTGCGCGTCCCCAAGAGCCTGGCCCTGCTGGAGGACCAGCTGCACCGGCTCGCCCCGGCCGTCCACGAGGGCACCGTGGTGATCGGCACCGGCATGGTCACCGAGATCCACACCTCCACGCTCCAGCTGTTCGAGCGGATCCTCGGCCCGACCC
The DNA here is from genome assembly GCF_042894165.1 of Kitasatospora sp. NPDC001547. NCBI lineage: Bacteria > Bacillati > Actinomycetota > Actinomycetes > Kitasatosporales > Streptomycetaceae > Kitasatospora > Kitasatospora sp. NPDC001547. The sequence goes on from NZ_JBIAVL010000004.1 coordinate 35,933, forward strand.
GCACCTCGCTGGCGGTCCGCAAGGCCCGACTGATCTTCTGCACCCCGGACCGGACCCTGGACCCCGGCCCCAGTCCGTGGCCGCACCGCTACGCGCTGCCTCCGGACATCGGCCCCGCCTCCGGCCGTACCGTCGTCAACCACGCCGGCACCTTCTGCGCCGAACGGCTCGACATCGGCACCCGCTTCCTCCTCGCCCACCTGCCCGTCCCGGCCCCCGGCGCCCGGGTGGTGGACCTCGGCTGCGGCAACGGCGTGGTCGGCACGGCCGCGGCGCTGGCCGGCCCCGGCGCGGAGCTGGTGTTCGTGGACGAGTCGCACCAGGCGGTGGCCTCCGCCGAGGAGACCTTCCGCCTCAACCTGGGCCCGGACGCCCCGGCCGAGTTCCTGGCCGCCGACGCCCTGGCCCCGGACGTGGTCGCGGCCGGCTCGGTGGACCTGGTGCTCAACAACCCGCCGTTCCACTCCCACCAGGCCACCACCGACGCCACCGCCTGGCGGATGTTCACCGGCGCCAGGCGGGCGCTGCGGCCCGGCGGCGAACTCTGGGTGGTCGGCAACCGCCACCTCGGTTACCACGTCAAGCTGCGCCGCCTCTTCGGCAACTGCCAACTCGTCGCCGGCAACCCCAAGTTCGTGGTGCTGCGGGCCGTCAAGCGCTGACCCGGGCGGCTCCGCCCCGCCGGGATGCGGCATGAACTCCTTGCATGAATTTTCCGTCGCGCGTATATTCATGCCAAGTCGAAGGAGGAACGCCATGGCATTGCGAGTCGCCGTCGCCGGCGCGAGCGGTTACGCGGGCGGTGAGGTGCTGCGCCTGCTGCTCGGCCACCCGGAGGTGGAGATCGGGGCGCTGACCGGCGGCTCGAACGCGGGCACCAGACTGGGCGCGCTCCAACCGCACCTCCTCCCGCTGGCCGACCGCGTCCTCGAGGCCACCACCCCCGAGGTGCTGGCCGACCACGACGTGGTGTTCCTGGCGCTGCCGCACGGCCAGTCCGCCGCGGTCGCCGAGGAGCTCGGCCCGAACGTCCTGGTGATCGACTGCGGCGCCGACTTCCGGCTCAGGGCCGCCGCCGACTGGGAGCAGTTCTACGGCTCCGCGCACGCCGGTACCTGGCCCTACGGCCTGCCCGAACTCCCCGGCCACCGCGCCGCGTTGAAGGGCAGCAACCGGATCGCCGTCCCCGGCTGCTACCCGACGGCCGTCTCCCTGGCGCTGTTCCCCGCGTACGCCGCGCGGCTCGCCGAGCCGGAGGCCGTGGTGGTCGCCGCCTCCGGCACCTCCGGCGCCGGCAAGGCCGCCAAGCCGCACCTGCTGGGCAGCGAGGTGATGGGCAGCGTCAGCCCCTACGGCGTCGGCGGCGTCCACCGGCACACCCCGGAGATGGCGCAGAACCTCACCCCGGTCGCCGGCGAGCCGGTCACCGTCTCCTTCACCCCCACCCTCGTCCCGATGCCGCGCGGCATCCTCGCCACCTGCTCGGCCAAGGCCAGGCCGGAGGTGACGGCCCGGAGCCTGCGCGCCGCGTACACCGAGGCCTTCGCGGACGAGCCCTTCGTCCACCTGCTGCCCGAGGGGCAGTGGCCGCAGACCAGCAGCGTCTACGGCGCCAACACCGCCCTGGTCCAGGTCGCCCTGGACGCCGCCGCCGGGCGGATCATCGCGATCAGCGCGATCGACAACCTGGTCAAGGGCACCGCCGGCGGCGCGGTGCAGAGCATGAACATCGCCCTGGGCCTGCCCGAGGAGCTGGGCCTTCCCGTGAACGGAGTCGCACCGTGAGCAACAGCACGAACGTCGGGGTGACCGCGGCCAAGGGCTTCCGCGCCGCCGGTGTGACCGCCGGCATCAAGGCCTCCGGCACCCCCGACCTCGCCCTGGTGGTCAACGACGGCCCCTCGCTCGCCGCGGCCGGCGTCTTCACCGCCAACCGGGTCAAGGCCGCGCCGGTGCTCTGGTCCGAGCAGGTCCTCAAGGGCGGCCGGGTCTCCGCCGTCGTCCTCAACTCCGGTGGCGCCAACGCCTGCACCGGCCCGCTCGGCTTCCAGGACACCCACGCCACCGCGGAGAAGGCGGCCGCGGAGCTGGGCCTCAACGCGGGCGAGGTCGCCGTCGCCTCCACCGGCCTGATCGGCGTGCGGCTGCCGATGGACGTCCTGCTGCCCGGGGTCGCCCTGGCCGCGGGCGAGCTCGACGAGGCCGGCGGCGAGGCCGCCGCGATCGCCATCAAGACCACCGACACGGTGCACAAGACCGCCCGGTTCACCAGCCCGGCCGGATGGACGGTCGGCGGCATGGCCAAGGGTGCGGGCATGCTCGCCCCGAGCCTCGCCACCATGCTGGTCGTGCTCACCACCGACGCCGCCGTCGACAGCGCCGGCCTGGACGCCGCGCTGCGCGGCGCCACCCGCACCACCTTCGACCGGATCGACTCCGACGGCTGCATGTCGACCAACGACACCGTGCTGCTGCTCGCCTCCGCCGCCTCCGGCATCACCCCGGAGCAGGCCGAGTTCGCCGAGGCCGTCCGGACGGTCAGCGCCGACCTGGCCCGCCAGCTGATCGGTGACGCCGAGGGCGCGAGCAAGGAGATCCGGATCGACGTCACCGGCGCCGCCACCGAGGACGAGGCGGTCGAGGTCGCCCGGACGATCAGCCGCAACAACCTGCTCAAGTGCGCCATCCACGGCGAGGACCCCAACTGGGGCCGGGTGCTGGCCGCGATCGGCACCACCTCCGCGGCGTTCGACCCGAACGAGCTGGACGTCGCGATCAACGGCGTCTGGGTCTGCCGGGCCGGCGGCGTGGGCGAGGACCGCGACCTGGTGGACATGAAGGGCCGCGAGGTCGTCGTCACCGCGAACCTCAACGCCGGTACGGCGGGCGCCACGCTGTGGACCAACGACCTGACGGCCGACTACGTTCACGAGAACAGCGCCTACTCGACCTGATCCGCGTCACTTCCTCCGCGGCACCCTGAGCGGTGACACCCGGTCCGCGGAACCGGACCCGCGGAACCGGACCCGCGGAACCGGACCCGCGACACCCGGCCCGCGCCACCTGATCCGCGACATCCTCCCCCAGCCTCCGGCCGGGGGACCCCCATCGACGAGGGAACCCGTGCAGATCGCACCCAAGGGCGAACAGGCCCGCAACAACACCGCGTTGCCCAAGGCCATGACGCTGATCGAGGCGCTGCCGTGGCTGGAGCGCTTCCACGGCAAGACCGTCGTGATCAAGTTCGGCGGCAACGCCATGGTGGACGACAGCCTCAAGGCCGCCTTCGCCCAGGACGTGGTCTTCCTGCGCTACGCCGGCCTGCACCCGGTCGTGGTGCACGGCGGCGGCCCGCAGATCAGCGCCCAACTCGACCGGCTCGGCCTGGAGTCGAGCTTCACCAACGGCCTGCGGGTCACCACCCCGGAGACCATGGACGTGGTCCGGATGGTGCTGGCCGGCCAGGTGCAGCGCGAGCTGGTCGGCCTGCTCAACGAGCACGGCCCGTTCGCGGTCGGCATGACCGGCGAGGACGCCCACACCATGACGGCGGTCAAGCGCTACGCGGTGGTGGACGGCGAGCAGGTCGACATCGGCCTGGTCGGCGACATCGTCAACATCGAGGCCGGCGCGGTGAAGGCGATGATCGCCGACGGCCGCATCCCGGTCATCTCCTCGATCGCCCGCGGCACCGACGGCCACGTCTACAACATCAACGCCGACACCGCCGCCTCCGCCCTCGCGGTCGCGCTCGGCGCCGAGATGCTCGTCGTCCTCACCGACGTCGAGGGCCTCTACAAGGACTGGCCGAACTCCGACGACGTGATCAGCCAGCTCACCGCGAGCGAGCTGGAGGAGCTGCTGCCCGACCTGGCCAGCGGCATGCTCCCCAAGATGGAGGGCTGCCTGCGCGCCGTCCGCTCCGGCGTGGGCACCGCCCGCGTGCTGGACGGCCGGGTGCAGCACAGCCTGCTGCTGGAGATCTTCACCGACGAGGGCATCGGCACGATGGTCGTGCCGGACGACGAACCGACCGTGACCGGGGGACTGGCATGACTGGCACGACTGGCGGGACCGGCACGACCGGCGGGACCGGTACGACCCACAACGAGCGGCTCGCCGAGCGCTGGCAGCACTCCTTCACCGACAACTACGGCACCCCCCGCATCCCGCTGGTGCGCGGCGAGGGCAGCAAGCTCTGGGACGCCGACGGCAAGGAGTACACCGACCTGCTCGGCGGCATCGCCGTCAACGCCCTGGGCACCGCCCACCCGGCCGTCGTCGAGGCGGTGAGCCGGCAGATCGCCACCCTCGGCCACGTCTCCAACCTCTTCATGGCCGAGCCCACCATCGCGCTCGCCGAGCGGCTGCTGGAGCTGGACGGCCGCCCCGGCGGCCGGGTGTTCTTCTGCAACTCCGGCGCCGAGGCCAACGAGGCCGCCTTCAAGATCGGCCGGCGGACCGGCCGCACCCACGTGGTCGCCCTCCAGGGCGGCTTCCACGGCCGCACCATGGGCGCCCTCGCGCTCACTGGGCAGCCCGCCAAGCAGGACCCGTTCCGCCCGCTGCCCGGCGACGTCACCCACGTCCCGTTCGGCGACGTCGAGGCGCTGCGCGCGGCCGTCACCGAGGAGACCGCCGCCGTCTTCCTGGAGCCGATCCAGGGCGAGAACGGCGCCGTCCCGCTGCCCGATGGCTACCTGAGGGCGGCCCGCGAGATCACCCGGGCCACCGGCACCCTGCTGGTCCTGGACGAGATCCAGACCGGCGTCGGCCGCACCGGCCACTGGTTCGCCCACCAGGCGTACGAGGGCGTGGAGCCGGACGTGGTCACCCTGGCCAAGGCGCTCGGCGGCGGCCTGCCGATGGGCGCGGTGCTCGCCTTCGGGCCGGCCGCCGAGCTGCTGACCCCGGGCCAGCACGGCACCACCTTCGGCGGCAACCCGGTGGCCGCCGCGGCCGGGCTCGCGGTGCTGGACACCATCGAGTCCGAGGGCCTGCTGGAGCACGCCCGCAAGCTCGGCGAGCGGCTGCGGCACGGCGTCGAGGCGCTCGGCGACCCGCTGGTCTCGCACGTGCGCGGCGCGGGACTGCTGCTCGGCATCGTGCTGACCGCGCCGGTCGCGGCCGAGGTCCAGGCCGCCGCGCAGCAGGCGGGCTTCCTGGTCAACGCGGCCGTCCCGGACGCCGTCCGGCTGGCCCCGCCGCTGGTGCTCACCGAACAGGAGGCGGACGCGTTCCTGGCCGCGCTGCCGGGCATCCTCCGGACGGTGCGCGAGGGCGCCCCGGCCGATGCGAGTTGACCGCCGTCCGGGAGAATAATCACATGACCGCATCCCACTCCGGCCCATCCGCCGCCGGCCCGACGCCGCAGGTCCCGCAGACCCGCACCGCGCGCCACCGGCGGATCGTGGACCTGCTCACCCGCCAGCCCGTGCGTTCGCAGAGCCAGCTCGCCAAGCTGCTCGCCGACGACGGACTCGTGGTCACCCAGGCCACCCTCTCCCGGGACCTGGACGAGCTGGGCGCGGTCAAGATCCGCAACCGGGACGGCGCGCTGATCTACGCCGTCCCGGCCGAGGGCGGCGACCGCACGCCGCGCGCCCCGATGGGGGAGTCGGCCAGCGAGGGCCGGATGGCCCGGCTGGCCGGCGAGCTCATGGTCTCCGCGACGGCCTCCGGCAACCTCGTGGTGCTGCGCACCCCGCCGGGCGCCGCCCAGTTCCTGGCCTCGGCGATCGACCAGGCCGAGGTGTTCGAGATCATCGGCACCATCGCCGGCGACGACACCGTCCTGCTGATCAGCCGCGACCCGGCCGGCGGCCAGGCGCTCGCCGACCACCTCATGCAACTCGCCCAGGCGAAGGCGCAGTAGCGCGCCGCCGCGGCGAGCACGGCACCGCCCGACCCCACGAACCCCGGCCGACGGAGACCGTCCGGCCGGGGTTTGTTTTTCATACGCCCTCGTGCATACTTATGCCAACCACCGTACATCCATGAAGGAGCCACGCGATGACCGCCGAGCAGTCCTCCGACGTCCGCCTCTGGGGCGCGCGCTTCGCCGACGGCCCGTCCGAGGCGCTGGCCCGGCTCTCGGCCTCGGTCCACTTCGACTGGCGCCTCGCGCCGTACGACATCGCGGGCTCCAGGGCCCACGCCCGGGTCCTGCACAAGGCGGGCCTGCTCTCCGACGAGGAGCTGGCCGGCATGCTGGCCGGCCTGGACCGGCTGCTCGCCGACGTCGAGGCGGGCACCTTCACCGGCACCGTCGCCGACGAGGACGTGCACACCGCCCTGGAGCGCGGCCTGCTGGAGCGCCTAGGCGCCGACCTCGGCGGCAAGCTGCGGGCCGGCCGCTCGCGCAACGACCAGATCGCCACCCTGTTCCGGATGTACCTGCGGGACCACGCCAGGATCATCGGCGGCCTGCTGCTCGACCTCCAGCAGGCCCTGGTCGGCCTCGCCGAGGCGCACCCGGACACCGCGATGCCGGGCCGCACCCACCTCCAGCACGCCCAGCCGGTGCTCTTCGCCCACCACGTCCTCGCGCACGTGCAGGCCCTCGGCCGGGACGCCGAGCGGCTGCGCCAGTGGGACGCCCGCACCGCCGTCTCGCCGTACGGCTCCGGGGCGCTGGCCGGCTCCTCGCTCGGCCTGGACCCCGAGGCCGTCGCCGCCGACCTCGGCTTCGAGGGCGGCTCGGCGGGCAACTCCATCGACGGCACCGCCTCGCGCGACTTCGTCGCCGAGTTCGCCTTCGTGACGGCGATGATCGGCGTCAACCTCTCCCGGATCGCGGAGGAGGTGATCATCTGGAACACCAGGGAGTTCGGCTTCATCACGCTGCACGACGCCTTCTCCACCGGCTCCTCGATCATGCCGCAGAAGAAGAACCCGGACATCGCCGAGCTCGCCCGGGGCAAGTCCGGCCGGCTGATCGGCAACCTGACCGGCCTGCTGGCCACCCTCAAGGCGCTGCCGCTGGCCTACAACCGGGACCTCCAGGAGGACAAGGAGCCGGTCTTCGACTCCTGCGACACGCTGGAGGTGCTGCTGCCCGCCCTCACCGGGATGATGGCCACCCTCACCGTGCACCGGCAGCGGCTGGAGGAGCTGGCCCCGGCCGGCTTCTCGCTCGCCACCGACATCGCCGAGTGGCTGGTCAAGCAGGGCGTGCCGTTCCGGGTCGCGCACGAGGTGGCCGGCGCCTGCGTCAAGGTCTGCGAGGCCGAGGGCATCGAGCTGTCCGACCTGACGGACGAGCAGTTCGCCGCGATCTCCGGGCACCTGACGCCCGAGGTGCGCTCGGTGCTCAGCGTCCACGGCGCCATCGCCGCCCGCGACGGGCGCGGCGGAACCGCCCCCTCGGCGGTCGCGGTCCAGCTCGCCGAGGTGAAGGCGGACCTGGCGCGGCAGCAGGAGTGGGCCCGGGGCTGACCCCGGCGGGAGGGTCGGCCCCGACGCGGTCGGGGCCGACCCCCGGCACGGCGGGGGAGGGGCGCGGCGGTCCGACCGGCGCGCCCCTCCCGCGTCCGCGCGTCGGCCCGGGCGTAACCGGCCCCGCCCCGGGCCGTCATGCACGGTGTGTGCACCGCCATCCCGCCCGTCCCCTCCGCCGAGGACGTCTACCTCGCCGAGCGCCGCCGCCGCGTGGTCCGCGAGACCGTCGCCGCCCTGCCCGGCCGCTGTCCGCAGCTGATCGCCGCGCTCGCCGAGGATCCGCCGCCCACCTACCGTGAGCTCGCCGAGCGGCTCGGCATGCCGCGCGGCTCGATCGGCCCCACCCGTTCCCGCTGCCTGGCCTGCCTGCGGACGCTGCTCCACGCGGAGCGCTACCCCTGAGCGCGGTCGTACGACCCCACGGCACCCGCGCAGCGAGGGAGGTGACCCTCCTCACGTCCGCGCCCGCGAAGGTTGAGGGCAGCTGACACCCGGGTAGAGCGCTGGCGAACGCAGCTCTTGACGGTGACGCGATCACTCGGATACTGAGCGTGAGCGCGCCACCCTCTGCGCGCCGGGCAAGACGACTGGGGAGGCCCCTCCACATGGGCATGAGCGTGATCATCTCGGCGGCGACGGCCGAGGACGCGGAGCAGATCCTCAAGCTCCAGTACCTCGGCTACCAGTCCGAGGCCGAGCTGTACGGCGACTGGGCGATCGAGCCCCTGACGCAGAGCCTGGAGAGCCTGCGCGCCGAACTGTCCGAGCAGCACTTCCTGGTCGCCCGGCTGGGCGACGAGGTGGTGGGCACGGTCCGCGGCCACGTCGGCGCCGACGGCGTCGCCCGGATAGGGCGCCTGGTCGTCCATCCGCGGATGCAGCGCCACGGCCTCGGCGGCCGGCTGATGGACGCGCTGGAGCGCGACATGGCCCAGCACGGTCCGGTGAGCGCCTACCGGCTGTCCACCGGCCACCGCAGCCTCGGCAACCTGCGGCTGTACGCCCGCCAGGGGTACCGTCAGACCCGGGTCGAGCAGGTCAACAGCCGGCTGAGCGTCGTCCACCTGGAGAAGCCCGCCACCACGCCGCTCGCCGCGACGGCCTGAGCCCGCCGCCCCGCGCCCGGCTCCCGGCGCCGCCACCATCCGGACCACCGGTGGCGGCGCCGAGCCGTATCCGCGCTGGTGGCAGGGGTGCATGTCCGCATCGCGGACAGCTCCGGCAAATAATTGGGCGGAAAACCACCCATCTGTTTTACTGGCTCACATGACTGCGACGACGAACTGGACCCCCACCGGCACCCTGCCGGCAGGTGAGCGTGCCATGTGTCGTCGAATGTGTCACTGCTGAGGGCCACCGCCCCCGGCACCCCTGAGGGTGCCTCCCCCTCGCGCCCCGAAGCGAGACTCCGCGCCGCTCCCTCCCGTGCGAGCGCGCCCCTCCTCCCGGACCCCTCCCTCCGCCGTGCCCGCCCACCCGCGGGCCGGGTGACTCGTTAGGGCCACGCCGTCGCGCGGCCCGGCCGTCCAGCGGCCACGATCAGGGGATGGTAGGTCCGGACCCTCCCGGCGCAGCGCCGTAACGCCGCCGCCGACCGCACGCCGGTCGCGCGGTCGACCCACGCCGCCCGCCCCCGACCCACGGAAAGTCGCTGTGATCACCACCACGGACCTGACGAAGGTCTACCGTTCCCGAGGCCGCGAGGTGACCGCCCTCGCCGACGTCGACCTGCACGTCCGCCCGGGCGAGGTCTACGGAGTCGTCGGCACCAGCGGCGCCGGCAAGTCCACCCTCATCCGCTGCGTGAACATGCTGGAGCGCCCGACCTCCGGCACGGTCACCGTGGACGGGGTCGAACTCACCGCGCTGGCCGGCGGCGAGAACCGGGCCGGCCGGGAGCTGCGCGAGGCCCGCCGCCGGATCGGCATGGTCTTCCAGCACTTCAACCTGCTCTCCTCGCGGACCGTGCAGCAGAACGTCGAGCTCCCGCTGGAGATCATCGGACTGGACCGCACCGAGCGCCGCCGCAAGGCCGCCGAACTGCTCGACCTGGTCGGCCTCGGCGACAAGGCCCGCAGCTACCCCCACCAGCTCTCCGGCGGCCAGAAGCAGCGCGTCGGCATCGCCCGGGCGCTGGCCGGCGACCCCAAGGTGCTGCTCTCCGACGAGGCCACCTCGGCGCTCGACCCGGAGACCACCCGCTCGATCCTCAAGCTGCTGCGCGACCTCAACCAGCAGCTGGGCCTCACCGTCCTGCTGATCACCCACGAGATGGACGTCATCAAGTCCGTCTGCGACTCCGCCGCCCTGATGCGCGGCGGCCGGGTGGTCGAGTCCGGCAAGCTCACCGACCTGCTGGCCGAGCCCGGCTCGGAGCTGGCCCGCGAGCTGTTCCCGCTCAGCGAGTTCGGCACCGGCCACGCCGGATCCACCGTCCTGGAGATCACCTTCCAGGGCGACAGCTCGGCCCAGCCGTTCGTCTCCCAGCTCGCCCGCACCTACCAGATCGACATCAACATCCTCGGTGCCGCGGTGGAGACCATCGCCGGCCGGATGGTCGGCCGGATGCGGGTCGAACTGCCCGGCAGCCACCAGGACAACGTGGTGCCGATCGGCTACCTGCGCGAGCAGGGCCTGCAGGTGGACCTCCTCGACGCGGACGGCGTCGGCACGGCGAACGGAGCGGTGGCATGACCTGGGACCAGATGCAGGAGCTGATGTGGCCCGCCACCCAGGAGACCTTCCAGATGGTCGGGGTGTCGACGGCCTGCACCGTCCTCCTCGGCCTGCCCCTCGGGATCCTGCTGGTGCTCACCTCCAAGGGCGGGGTGCTCCAGAACCAGCCGGTGAACAAGGTGCTCGGCGCGGTCGTGAACCTCACGCGCTCGATGCCGTTCATCATCCTGATGATCGCGCTGATCTCCTTCACCCGCTGGCTGACCGGCAACTCCCTGGGCTGGCAGGCGGCCACCGTGCCGCTGACCGTCGGCGCGATCCCGTTCTTCGCCCGACTGGTGGAGACCTCCGTCCGTGAGGTCGACCGCGGCCTGGTCGAGGCCGTCCACGCGATGGGCGGCGGCACCTGGACGCTGGTCCGCAAGGTGCTCGTGCCCGAGGCGCTCCCCGGCATCGTCGCCTCCGTCACCACCACGGTCATCGCGCTGATCGGCTACTCCGCGATGGCCGGCACGGTCGGCGGCGGCGGCCTCGGCGACCTCGCCTACCGCTACGGCTACCTGCGCTTCGAGACCTCCTTCATGTGGATCATCGTGGCGGAGATCGCGGTCATCGTCACCGTGATCCAGCTGGCCGGCGACTACGCCGTGCGCCGGCTCGCCAACCGGGGCCACGGCGGCGGACGCACCCGGCTGCTGCGTCCGCGCCCCGCCACCGCCGCCGACGAGGACCTCGTCGCCCACTAGACCTCCCCCGTCCGACCCCGGACGCGGCTCCCCGTTCCACGCAGAAAGGCACTTTTCGTGCGCAACGCCCTGAAGTTCACCAGCGTCCTCGCCACCGCCGGCATCGCCCTCTCGCTCGCCGCCTGCGGCAGCTCCGGGTCCTCCTCCTCGGACCCGAACGCGCCGCTCAAGGTCGCGGCCAGCCCCACCCCGCACGGGCAGATCCTGAAGTTCGTCAAGGACAACCTCGCGGAGAAGGCGGGCCTCAAGCTCGAGATCAAGGAGGTCACCGACTACGTGACCCCCAACACGGCGGTGCAGGACGGTTCGGCCGACGCCAACTACTTCCAGCACCTGCCGTACCTGGAGGACTTCAACAAGAAGAACGGCACGAACATCGTCCCCGTGGAGACGGTGCACCTGGAGCCGCTGGGCGCCTACTCCAAGAAGGTCAAGTCGCTCGCCGAGCTGCCGGACGGCGCCACCGTCGGACTGCCGAACGACGCCACCAACGAGGGCCGCGCGCTCAAGCTGCTCGCCGACAACAAGATCATCACCCTCAAGGACGGCGCCGGCACCGCCGCCACCCCGGCCGACGTCACGGGCAACCCGAAGAACCTCAAGTGGAAGGAGCTGGAGGCCGCCCAGCTGCCCCGCTCCATCTCCGACCTGGACGCCGCCGTCATCAACGGCAACTACGCGATCGAGGCCGGCCTGAAGCCGACCACCGACTCCCTGGTGCTGGAGAAGGCCGAGGGCAACCCGTACGCCAACCTCCTGGCCGTCAAGAAGGGCAAGGAGAACGACCCGCGGGTCAAGAAGCTCGCCGAGCTGCTGCACTCCGCCGAGGTCAAGAAGTACATCGAGGACACCTTCCAGGGCTCGGTCGTCCCGGCCTTCTGAGCCGTCGACCCGCTCGACGCCCCGATCCCGACCGGGCCCCCGCCGCACCTCGGCGGGGGCCCGGTCGGGCAGTATGCAGCAGGGACACTCCGGCCGACCGCGTTCTGACGTACCGTCGTGCGGGCGGCGCACCGCGTGGCACCCGGGGCACGACGGAGGCGTACGGTGTTGTGTTCACGACCCGGCGAGGAGAGACGGCATGGCAGCGAGCTTCCCCGAGACCGCCATCAGCACCGAGCGGCTGCTGCTGCGGCCCCTGGCGGAGGACGACGCCCCCGGCCTGGCCACCATGATGGCCGACGACCTCGTCCTCGCCTGGACGGACCTGCCGCACCCCTTCACCGAGGAGTACGCGGCCGACCTCGCCCGCACCCTCGCCCCCGCCCACCGGGCCGCCGGACGCGGCATCGTCTTCGCCGTCACCGAGCACCTGACCCAGCGCCTGGTCGGCCTGGTCGAGCTGCGCAACACCGACTGGCGGCTGCGCAGCACCGAGATCTCCTACGTCACCGCCGTCTGGGCGCGCGGCGAGGGCTACGCCCCGGAGGCCGTACTCGGCGTCGCCCAGTGGCTGTTCGAGGACCGCGGCTTCCTGCGCCTGGAGCTGCGCACCGCCGCCGGGAACACCGCCGCCCAGCAGGTCGCCCAGAAGATCGGCGGCATCAGCGAGGGCGTGCTGCGCAGCGCCTGGATAGTCCGGGGGGAGTCCGGCGAGGTGGTCGAGGAGAGCCGCAGCGACCTCATCCTGTGGAGCCTGCTCCCGGAGGACCTGGAATCACCCGAACTGCACCGCGACGGCTGGCACGGCGACCACCGGTACGTGCTGCGCGACTGAGCCGCGCCGTCCGTTCTCCCTGCGCGGACATCCGTGCGAGATGTCGGGTCCTCGGGGATCACACCCGGTAGCCTCTGGACCGGCACCGCACGACGGCGGATCGAGTGGCACACCGAGTCGAGGGAGAACGGCCGCAGATGGCTGACCGGATCACGGTCATCGGGTGGGACGGCACACCGCTGACCGAGGCCGCCGGCGCGGCCCTGGCCGCGGCGACCCTGGTGGCCGGCGCCCCCTACCAACTGAACGCGCTCCCGGTGCCGGAGTCCGCCGAGCGGATCACCCTCGGCAACATCCGGGAGGCCGCCCGCAGGATCGCCGAGCACCGCGGCGCCGCCGTCGTGGTCGCCGAGGGCGACCCGGGCTTCTTCGGCGTGGTGCGCACCCTGCGCCGCCCCGAGTACGGCCTCGAACTGGAGGTGCTGCCCGCCGTCTCCTCGGTGGCCGCGGCCTTCGCCCGGGCCGGCATGCCCTGGGAGGACGCCCAGGTGGTCAGCGTGCACGGCGGACGGCTGCGCCGCGCGGCCAACATCTGCCGGGCCCACCCCAAGGTCGCGGTGCTCACCGCGCCGGGCGCCGGGCCCGCCGAACTCGCCCTGATGCTGCGCGGGGTGCACCGGACCTTCGTGGTCTGCGAGGCCCTCGGCACCCCCGACGAGGACGTCACCGTCCTCACCTCCGACCGGATCGCCGACCACGTGTGGCGCGACCCCAATGTGGTGCTGGTGATCGGCGGCGGCGCCCGGACCGCGGTGGTGGACGAGGCGGCCGGCTGGCTCGCCGGCCGCCCGGTCGGCTACCCCGGCGCGGACCGCGGCTGGGCACTCCCCGGTGACGCCTACGCGGGCGCCGGGCGCGCGGAGGACGAACCGGGCGTGCCGGAGGTGCTCCCCGCCCATGTGCGCGCCCTGGTGCTGGCCCGTCTGGGTGCGCGTCCCGGGGACCTGGTCTGGTCGGTCGGCGCCGGCAGCGGCGCCCTCGCGGTGGAGGCGGCCCGGTTCGGCGCCGCCGTGGTCGCGGTGGAGGGCTCCCGCTCGGCCTGCGCCCGGCTGACCGTCAACGCCCGCCGCTACGGCGTCGAGGTGGAGACGGTGTACGGGAGCGGCCCCGAGGTGCTGGGCGGCCTGCCGGAGCCGGACGCGGCGGTGGTGGAGTCCGGCGGCCTCGACGTGGTGCGGGCGGTGCTGGCCCGGCGGCCCGAGCGGTTCGTCGCGCTGCCCCGGACCCTCGCCGAGGCGGAGGAGGTCCACCGGGCGATCGCCGGGGCCGGCTACCGGGCGGACGGCGCGCTGCTCCAGTCGACCCCGCTGCGGCCGGTGGGGAGCGGCGACGGGCTGGCGCCGGGGGCGGGCGGAACCGGCGCGCTGGTGCTCTGGGGTGAGCAGATCGTGTGAAGGCCGTGGGCGCGCGCCGGGACCGTCCGGTGGCGTCGACGGTGATCCAGGTCGCATCCGGACACCGATTCGAGAGGTGACCGCGCCGGGCCGGTAGTGTGACGTCCTGGGCGGCGCGTCGGTCGGCGACCCACCCGATTCGGTCGGTTTGTCACCTTTTTGACGTGGTGCAATCCGGTTCCGCTCGGAGTGTGGGCAATTCGACGGGCCTCGTGCCGGACCTGGAGAATGCCGTAGGGTCCGGTGCGGTCGTGCCGGTTGCTCCGGGTTGTCGTTGTTTCAGACGATGTGCCGCCCCGTACGGGCGGTGCGCCGGACCCCGGGGTGCCGCAGCGCACCGGATGGACTTGGGCCGCAGCGCCACGGCGCGGCGGCCGCGTGTGGTTAGGGGCGGGTCGGTGCTGGTTCGGCCCGTGCGGATGGGCGCTGCGATCGGTGATCGTGTCGCCGAGGGCGCGGCAGCGGCCTGGAAGGAGCTTTGACAATGACCGATGGCGGCCACGTCCCGGGCGAGGGACTGCCGGAGCACCTGCACGCCGGGCCGGACCCGCTCGGCGGACCGGAGGGCGTCGCGGGCGTTGCACCCCTCCAGGGCGTCGCGACGGACGGCGGACTGATCCCCGGCCAGGCGGCCCCGATCGGCGGAGTCCCCGGCGCGGTGCCCCCGGGCGCGGGCGTCGTCCCGCCGCAGGCCCAGCACGGCTACGGCGTTCCCGGCGTGCCCCAGCCCGGCCACCCCGGCGACGGCTGGGCCGTCGACCAGGGCGCCCCGCGCCCGGCCTTCCACTTCCTCGACCAGCCCGACGCGCCGGACGGCCTGGACGACGAGGACGACGTGCTGCTGATGCCCGGCCCGCAGGGCTCCTGGGGCGAGCCGGCGGCCGTCCCGGCCGAGCAGGTGCCGCTCGCGCCGCAGGACGGCATGCCGGTCGAGCCGTCCTGGCCGCCGGTGGACCCGCCGGCGCTCGGCGCCGAGCACGCCCTCCAGCAGCAGCCCGTCCAGACGCAGCCGCAGCAGCCGGTGACGCAGGCTCAGCAGCCGCGCCGACCGCTGCACGCCGGCCCGCCGATCCCGGACCCGTCGCTGATGACCGGCCAGGTGCCGGTCCGCTCGCTGGCCGACCGCGGCCCCTCGCAGGGCGGCACGCCCGCGCACGGCATCCCGGTGGTCGGCCGTCCGCCGATGGCCGAGGCCGCCGCCCCGGCTCCCGCCGTCGCGCCGCAGGCCGCCGTCCCGGTGCCGCCGGTCGCTCCGGGCGTTCCGGTCGCGGACGGGCAGCAGCCGCCGCAGGACTTCCAGCAGGCCCAGCAGGTGCCGCTGGCCGCGCCGCCGGTCGAGGCCGTGCCGGCCGTCGAGATGGTCGGGGCGATCGAGGTGATCGAGGTCGTGGAGACGCCGGAGGCCCTCCAGGCCGTTCCGGCCCAGTCCGCGCAGGACGTGACGGCGCCCCAGGCCGCCGCCGAGGCGGTCGAGGCCGGCGAGGTCGCGCCGCAGGCCGTGGTGGCCGAGCAGGCCCAGGCCCAGGCGCAGGCCGAGAGCGAGGCCGTCCAGCCGGTGGCCGAGGCGGCCGGCGCACCCGTCGCCGAGGCCGTCGCCGTCGAGCCGGCTGTCGCCGAGGCCGTCGTCGCCGAGGGTGCCGCGACCGACGGCGCCGCGGTGCCCGCCGAGCAGCCCGAGGCCGCCGCCCCGGCCGGTCAGCCGCGCCGGATCTCCGCCTTCCTCGCCGCGCCCACCCCGCACGGCCTGCCCAAGGTGGCGCCGGCCGAGCAGGCTCCGGTCGTCGAGGAGGCGGCCCCGCAGCAGCCCGTCCCCATAGCGGCCGCCGACGCGCCGCAGGCCGCCGGGGTCGTGGAGGGCGCTCAGGCCGCCGAGGCCGTGGCGCCCGCCGAGGCCGCCCCGGTTGCCGAGGCCGTCGAGGCGGTCGCCGCCGCCGAGCAGGCCCCGCCGGTCGAGACCGCGCCGGAGGCCGTCGTGGAGCCGGCCGCCGAGCCGGTCGCCGAGACCGCCGCGGGCACCGGTGAGATGCCCTCCGGGCAGGCCGTCACCGAGCCCGCCGCCGAGGCCGAGCAGCCGCAGCAGCAGCCCGAGGCCCCGGCCGAGGCGGCCGCCGAGCCGGTCGCGGAGCAGGCCGTCGAGGCGCCCGCGGAGGCCGACGCCACCGCCGCCGTCGAGCCGGTCGCCGAGGCTCCGGCCGAGGCCGCCCCCGAGGCGGAGGCGGCCCAGCCCGCCGTAGCCGCCGAGGAGGCCGCCGCCGAGGCCGCGGAGCCTGCCGAGCAGGCCGCACCCGCCGAGGGCGCCGCCGAGCAGCCCGCCGCCCCGGAGGCCGAGGCCCCCGTGGAGCAGGCCGCCGAGCAGGCGCAGCCCCCGGCCGAGGGCGGGGCCGAGCCCGCCGCCGTCGCGGAGCCCGCCGCAGCCCAGGAGGCCGAGCCCGCCCAGGAACAGGCCGCCGAGCCCGCTGCCGAGTCGGCCGAGCAGCCCGCCGCCGAAGCCCCGCAGCCCGCCGAAGCCCCCCAGGCCACCGACGCCACCGACGCCCCCGAGGACCAGGCCGCCGCCGAGCAGCCCGTCGCAGTGGAGGCGCAGGAGCAGCCGG
Organism: Kitasatospora sp. NPDC001547; assembly: GCF_042894165.1. Taxonomy (NCBI): domain Bacteria; kingdom Bacillati; phylum Actinomycetota; class Actinomycetes; order Kitasatosporales; family Streptomycetaceae; genus Kitasatospora; species Kitasatospora sp. NPDC001547. Next base: position 52,500 of record NZ_JBIAVL010000004.1, read on the forward strand.
AACAGTCGGAGCAGCAGCCCGAGGAAGCCGCCGAGCCCACCGAGCCCGCCGAGCCGCGCGGCCCGGCCGCCCCCGGCTTCGACGAGGCCGGCCGCGAGGCCGTCCACCAGGTGATCCGCGAGCGCCGCGACGTGCGCAACGGCTTCCGCCCGGACCCGATCCCGCACGAGGTGCTGATCCGCGTCCTGGAGGCCGCCCACACCGCGCCCAGCGTCGGCTACTCGCAGCCCTGGGACTTCGTGGTGATCCGCTCGGCCAAGACCCGCCGGCGGATGCACGCCCTGGCCGAGCGCCAGCGCGAGGCGTACGCGGACTCGCTGCCCAAGGGCCGGGCCAAGCAGTTCAAGGAAATCAAGATCGAGGCCATCCTCGACACCCCGGTCAACATCGTGGTGACCTCCGACCGCACCCGCGGCGGCCGGCACACCCTGGGCCGCCACACCCAGCCGCAGATGGCCCCGTACTCGGCCGCCCTGGCCGTGGAGAACCTCTGGCTGGCCGCCCGCGCCGAGGGCCTGGGCGTCGGCTGGGTGAGCTTCTTCGACGACGAGGAGCTGGTCCGCGAGCTCGGACTGCCCGAGCACCTGGAGGTCGTCGCCTACCTGTGCGTCGGCTTCGTCGACGAGTTCCCGGGCGAGCCCGAGCTGGAGCAGCAGGGCTGGGCCAAGAAGCGCCCGCTGTCCTGGGTCGTCCACGAGGAGCAGTACGGCAACCGCGCGCTGCCCGGCGAGGAGCCGCAGAGCCTGCTCGCCGAGACGCTGCGCGGCATCCGCCCGCTGGACGCCAAGGCGCTCGGCGAGGCCTGGGACCGGCAGAAGCGGATGACCAAGCCGGCCGGCTCGCTCGGCATGCTGGAGATCATCTCCGCCCAGCTGTGCGGCCTGTCCCGCAAGTGCCCGCCGCCGATCCCGGAGCCCGCCTGCGTGGCGATCTTCGCCGGCGACCACGGCGTGCACGCCCAGGGCGTCAGCCCCTGGCCGCAGGAGGTGACCGCCCAGATGGTCGCCAACTTCCTGGCCGGGGGAGCGGTGATCAACTCCTTCGCCAAGCAGATCGGCACCGAGGTCTGCGTGGTCGACGTCGGCGTCGCCGCCGAACTGCCGGACGCCGTCCAGCAGGGCCGGGCCACCGGCCTGCTGCCGCGCAAGGTCCGCCCCGGCACCGCCGACATGACCCAGGGCCCGGCGATGACCCGCGAGGAGGCCCTCAAGGCCATCGAGGTCGGCATCGAGACCGCCCGCGACCTGGTCGCGGCGGGCAACAAGGCGCTGGTCACCGGCGACATGGGGATCGCCAACACCACCGCCTCGGCCGCCCTGATCTCGGTGTTCACCGGCCTCGACCCGGCCGAGGTCACCGGCCGCGGCACCGGCATCGACGACGAGACCCACGCCCGCAAGATCGAGGTCGTCCGCGCCGCGCTGGCCCTGCACCAGCCCGACCCGAGCGACCCGGTCGGCGTGCTCGCCGCCGTCGGCGGCCTGGAGCACGCCGCCCTGGCCGGCTTCCTGCTGGGCGCCGCCTCGCTGCGCACCCCGGTGGTCCTGGACGGCGTCATCGCCGGCTCGGCCGCGCTGGCCGCCAAGGCCATCGCCCCCGAGGTGCTGGCCGCCTGCATCGCCGGCCACCGCTCCGCCGAGCCCGGCCACCAGGCCGCGCTGGCGAAGCTCGGCCTGCGCCCGCTGATCGACCTGGACCTGCGGCTCGGCGAGGGCACCGGTGCCCTGCTGGCCCTGCCGCTGGTGCAGAGCGCGGCCCGCGCGATGCACGATGTAGCCACCTTCGACTCCGCCGGGGTCACCGAGAAGGCCTGACGCATCCCGTCACCGCTCCGCGGACCGGCCCGAGGGCGCGCCGGTCCGCGGAGCGGTGACGTGCCGCACCGTCCCCACACCCTCACCCCGATCAGGAGCACCGCCGATGACCGCGCCCACCCCGCACCCGAGCACCGAGGGCCGTACCCCCTACCCGGTCGGCCTGCTGCTGGCCGGCCGCCGCGTCGTCGTGGTCGGCGGCGGCCAGGTCGCCCAGCGGCGGCTGCCCGCCCTGATCGCCACCGGCGCCGACCTGCACCTGATATCCCCGGCCACCACCCCGGCCGTCCAGGCGATGGCCGACGCCGGTGAACTCACCTGGCACGCCCGCCCGTACCGGGACGGCGACCTGGCCGACACCTGGTACGCCCTGGTCGCCACCGACGACCAGGCCGTCAACACGGCGGTCAGCGCCGAGGCCGAGCGCGAGCGGGTGTTCTGCTCCCGCAGCGACGACGCCGCCGCGGCCACCGCCTGGACCCCGGCCAGCGGCCGCGACGCCGGCGCCACCGTCGCCGTCCTCACCGGCGACCCGCGGCACTCCGCCGCCCTGCGCGACGCCATCGTGGACGGCCTGCGGGACGGCTCGCTGGCCGCCCGCCAGTACCGCTCGCACGGCGCCGGCGTGGCCCTGGTCGGCGGCGGCCCCGGCGACCCGGACCTGATCACCGTGCGCGGCCGCCGGCTGCTCGCCGACGCCGACGTGGTCGTCACCGACCGCCTCGCCCCGCGCGAGCTGCTCGCCGAGCTGCCCGAGCACGTCGAGGTGATCGACGCCTCCAAGATCCCGTACGGCCGCTTCATGGCCCAGGAGGCGATCAACCGCACCCTGATCGAGCACGCCAAGGCCGGCAAGTTCGTGGTCCGGCTCAAGGGCGGCGACCCGTACGTCTTCGGCCGCGGCGGCGAGGAGCTGCTGGCCTGCGCGGAGGCCGGGCTGCCGGTCACCGTGGTGCCCGGGATCTCCAGCTCGATCAGCGTCCCCGCGGCGGCCGGCGTCCCGGTCACCCACCGCGGCCTGACCCACGAGTTCACCGTGATCTCCGGCCACGTCGGCCCGGACGACGAGCGCTCGCTCACCAACTGGGAGGCCGCCGCGAAGATGAGCGGCACCCTGGTGCTGCTGATGGCCGTCGACAAGATCGGCGCGATCGCCGCCCGGCTGGTCGAGTACGGCCGGCCCGCGGACACCCCGGTCGCCGTCGTCCAGGAGGGCACCACCGCCGCCCAGCGCCGGGTGGACGCCACCCTCGGCACCGTCGCCGCGGTGGTCGAGGCCGAGGGCGTCAAGCCCCCGGCGGTCATCGTGGTCGGCGACGTCGTCGACGTGCTGGCCGCGGCGTTCCGGCCGTAGGCCCGTCCGGAGCGGGAAGCCGGCCGGCCCGGCTTCCCGCTCCGGTGCCGCCCCGGGCAGCGGCGGGCCTACTCCAGCGGCTGCTCCGTCCAGATGACCTTCCCGGTCGCCGTGTAGCGCGTCCCCCAGCGGTCCGCGAACTGCGCGACCAGGAACAGCCCGCGCCCGCCCTCGTCCTCGGTCGCCGCGTACCGCAGGTGCGGCGAGGTGCTGCTGCCGTCCGACACCTCGCAGATCAGCGCGCGGTCCCGCAGCAGCCGCACCCGGATCGGCCCGGAGCCGTACCGGATCGCGTTGGTCACCAGCTCGCTCAGGATCAGCTCGGTGACGAACGCGGCCTCCGCCAGCCCCCAGGCCGTCAGCCGCTCCGCCACCGCGGCCCGGACCTCGCCCACCGCCGCCGGGTCGGACGGCACGTCCCACTGCGCCACCTGGTCCGGCGCCAGCACCCTGGTCCGCGCCACCAGCAGCGCGATGTCGTCCTGCGGGTGCTCCGGCAGCATCGCCCCGAGCACGTCCGCACAGGTCTGCTCGGGGGACCGCGGCGGCCCGGACAGCGCCGCCCGCAGCCGCTCCAGCCCCTCGTCGATGTCCCGCTGCCGGTCCTCCACCAGCCCGTCGGTGTACAGCACCAGCCGACTGCCCTCGGCCAGCTCCAGCTCGGCCGTCTCGAACGGCAGCACCCCCAGCCCCAGCGGCGGCCCGGTCGGCAGCTCCGGGAACACCACCCGGCCCTCCGGTTCCACCACGGCCGGCGGCGGGTGCCCGGCGGTGGCCAGCGTGCAGCGCCGCGACACCGGGTCGTAGATCGCGTACAGGCAGGTCGCCCCGGCCAGCTCCGCGCGCCCGCCGCCCGCCACCTCGTCCTGGTCGATCCGGTTCACCAGCTCGTCCAGGTGCCCCAGCAGCTCGTCCGGCGGCAGGTCCAGGGTCGAGAAGTTGTGGATCGCGGTGCGCAGCCGGCCCATCGTCGCCGCCGCGTGCAGCCCGTGCCCCACCACGTCCCCGACCACCAGCGCCACCCGCGCGCCCGGCAGCGGGATCACGTCGAACCAGTCCCCGCCCACCCCGGCCTGGGCCGGCAGGTAGCGGTGCGCCACGTCCAGCGCGGTCTGCTGCGGCAGGTTGCGCGGCAGCAGGCTGTGCTGGAGCGTCACCGCCATGGTGTGCTCCCGGGTGTAGCGGCGGGCGTTGTCGATGCACACCGCCGCGTGCGACACCAGCTCCTCGGCCAGCGCCAGGTCGTCCGCCTCGAACGGCTCGGCCCGCTGCGCCCGCCAGAACCGGACCACCCCCAGCAGCACCCCGCGCGCCCGCACCGGCACCCGCACCAGCGAGTGCACCCCGTACGCCAGCGCCTGCGCCGACCGCTCCGGGTCCTGCTCCCGCCACCCGTCGGCGTCCGCCAGACGCGGCTCCATGCCGGCTTCGCCGCTGTCCAGGGCCCCGGCCAGCGGGGTCGCCGGCACCACGTCCAGCACCGTGCCGACCGGGTAGAACGGCGCGTCGTCCCGCACACCCGTCAGCGCGACCCGGCGCATCCGCCCCAGCGAGGGGCCCGGCGGCTCCTCACCGGTCAGCACCTGGTCCGCCAGGTCCACCGTGACGAAGTCCGCGAACCGCGGCACCGTGACCTGCGCCAGCTCCTCCGCCGTCCGCGTCACGTCCAGCGTGCTGCCCACCGTCACCCCGGCGTCGTACAGCAGCCGCAGCCGCCGCTGCGCGCGCTCGACCCGGCCGGACAGCGCCGCCAGCTCGGTGGAGTCGCGCAGCGTGGCGACGCAGCCCGGCAGCCCGCCAGGCTGGTCGATCAGCCGGACGTTCACCGCCAGCAGCCGCTCCCCGGACAGCACCACCTCGTCGGTCACCGGGCGCCCGGCGGTCAGCAGCCCCAGCGGTGCCTGCTCCAGGCCCAGCCCGCTCACCGGGCGGCCCTCGGCGTCCGGCGGCAGGTCCAGCAGCCGGCGCGCCTCGTCGTTGCAGAGCAGCAGCCGCCCGTCCCCGCCGACGATCATCACGCCCTCGCGCACCGCGTGCAGCACCGCCGCGTGGTGCTCGTACATCCGGGTCATCTCGACCGGGCCCAGCCCGTGCGTCTGGCGCCGCAGCCGCCGGCTGATCAGCGCCGTCCCGAGCGTGGCCAGCCCCACCGCGACCGCCGCCGCGCCCAGCACCACCGGCAGCTGGCGCTCACTGGCGCTGCTGACGTTGCTCAGCGTGACGCCCGCCGAGACCAGCCCGACCACCGAGTTGTCCGGCGCGTACACCGGGACCACCGCCTGCACCAGCGGGCCGAGCGTGCCCGTGACCTGCTCGGTCACCACCTGCCCGTGCAGGGCGGGCTCGTAGGTGCCGACGAACTTCGCGCCGATCCGTGCCGGGTTCGGGTGGGTGTAGCGGATGCCCTGGTTGTTCAGCACCACGATGAAGTCCACGCCGGAGGCGACCCGCGCGGACTGCGCCCTCGGCTGCAGGACGGCCGTCGGGTCGGGGGAGCGCAGCGCGTCCACGATCCCCGGCGAACTGGCGAAGGTCTGCGCCACCGCCACCGAACGGTTGCGCGCCTCGTGCTCGGCGTCGTTGCGCGACTGCACCACCAGCGCCACCGCGGCCGTCACCACCAGCAGCAGCACGACCAGGACCTGGAGCGCGAAGACCTGCCCCGCCACCGAACGGTGCCACACCGGCCACCGCCGCTTCGCACGCGGCAGCTGTGGCCGACCGTGTGGGCGCCCACCGGGGGAGCCGGCGGTGCCAGTGGCGCCAGAGGCCGACGGAGCCCAGGATCGACCCGGATTACGGGCCATACGGTCATATTTGCACTATGGCCAGCCGGGGACCACCCCGCCCCCTCGGCCGTTTGGCCTTCCTCGCCCCGGCTTGGCAAGATCGCAGGGTGTCCGAACCCCGCACCATCACCGACCCGGCCGACCCCCGCCTCGCCGACTACACCGGCCTCACCGACGTCGAACTGCGCCGCCGCCGCGAACCGGCGGAGGGCCTGTTCATCGCCGAGGGGGAAAAGGTCATCCGCCGCGCCCTCGCCGCCGGCTACCGGATGCGGTCGATGCTGCTCACCCCCAAGTGGCTGGAGGTGATGGGCGACGTCATCGCCGGGGCCGACGCCCCGGTCCACGTGGTCGAGCCCGCGCTCGCCGAAGCCGTCACCGGCTACCACGTGCACCGCGGCGCCCTCGCCTCGATGGAGCGCAAGCCCCTCCCGGACGCCGCCGAGGTGCTCGCCGGGGCCCGCCGGGTCGCCGTGCTGGAGGGCCTGGTCGACCACACCAACCTGGGCGCCATCTTCCGCAGCGCCGCCGCCCTCGGGATGGACGCCGTCCTGCTCTCGCCCGACTGCGCCGACCCGCTCTACCGGCGCGCCGTCAAGGTCTCCATGGGCGCCGTCTTCGCCGTCCCGTACGCCCGCCTGGACCCGTGGCCGGCCGCCCTCGACACCGTCCGCGGGGCCGGCTTCACCCTGCTCGCCCTGACCCCCGCCGACAGTGCGGTGGACCTCCACACCCTGACCCCGCACGGCCTGCCCAAGGCCGCTCTGATGCTCGGCGCCGAGGGCGACGGCCTCACCCCCCGCGCCATCGCCGCCGCCCACCACCCGGTCCGGATCCCGATGGCCCACGGCATCGACTCCCTCAACGTCGGCGCCGCCGCAGCCGTGGCCTTCTACGCCGTCACCACACCCACCCCGTAACCAGCCGGCACCGGCACCGCGCGAGAAGTCGGTCCACCCGACTTCTCGCGCGCGCACGCCTACGCCGCTGGGCGGTGCGGGGGTTCGGTCTACGCCGGAGGCTGGCCCGTCCGACTTCTCGTGCCGGCCCGACGCCGTGACACCGCGGCAAGCCCGGTGGGCGTCAGCCGGTGGGGGAGGTGGGCGGGGCCGGGGCGGCCGCCGGGGGCGGGGTGGTGGCGCCGGGCCAGGACTCGTCGAGGGTGCCGTCGGGGCGGACGGTGTAGCGGGTGGAGGAGACGGCCCCGGTGACGGCCGAGCGCTCCTCGCGGACGACCGTGCCGCCTTCCAACCGCCAGCCGGCCGCCGCCTGCGGGTCGGCCACCGAGGTGCGGGAGGTGGTGGCGACCGGCGTGTCCCCGGCGAAGGTGTAGAGCTGGACGAGGTCGACCGGCGCCGAGCCCTCCGTGCGCCGCAGGACGACCACCGCGGCCGGCAGGCCCTTGTACCGGGCCGGCAGCACCGCGCTCAGCGCGACCTGCGGCCCGGCCCCGACGGAGTGCCCGTTCTGCAGGGTGACGGCGGGCCCGCCGGGCCCGTCGGGGTAGCTGTGGTTGGGCCAGTCCACGGCCGGCACCGGCGCCTGCGGGGGCGTCAGCCCGGCGTCCGCGCCGCTGCGGGCGGCTGCCGGCAGCGGTACGGCCGAGGCCTGTGGCGCGACGTCGGCCGACGTCCCCGGCACGGCCTGCTGGCTGCCGGAGCCCGCGTTCGCCACCACCGCGGTCGGCGGTCGCACGCTCCGGTCGTCCCGGTTCTCGCAGCCCTGCGCCGCCGCGATGGCCAGCGCCACCCCGATGGTCACCGTGACGAAGACCACCAGCCGCTGCCGGAGCAGCCGCTGCCGTGCGCTGCCGGGCCGTCCGCCGGGGACGGGGGTGTGCTGGCGGTCCCGGGGACGCACCCGGTCACGGGGCCCGGGGCGGGCCGGCGGCGGGGTCTGCGGGTGGTCCGGACGCTTCCGCAGCGGGCGGGTCACCGGCGTGGCCTCGGACCGGGGGGCGGGCGCGGCCGGGCCGTGCGGGCGCCGTCCGGCGGCCCCGGCCGCCTGCGCACCTGGCCGGCCCGCCGCCGTCCGGGCCCGCGCCGCGGCGGGCGGCTCGGGCGAGCGCCCGGGGGCGGGCACGCCCTGACGGCCGTTCTCCTGCTGGGCCGGAGCCGGCGCCGGAGCCGGCGCGTTCCGCCCGGGCCGCGCCGCGCGGGTGCCGGCGGCGGAGGCCCCCGCCGCCGTACCGCGCGCCGCGAGCTCGCTGAGCCGCTCGTGCAGCGCGGCGGCCCCGGGCCGTTCGGCGGGCTCCTTGGCCAGGCAGGCCCGGATCAGCGGTGCCAGCTGCGGCGGTACCGCCGAGAGGTCGGGCTCCTCGTGGACGACCCGGTACAGCATCACTTCGGAGGACGCCCCGGACCCGAACGGGGTGTCCCCCGTGAGGGCGTACGCGAGGGTCGCCCCGAAGGCGAAGACGTCGGTGGCGGGCGTGACGGCGGCCCCGCGCACCTGCTCGGGCGCGAGGAAGCCGGGGGAGCCGACCGCCGTGCCGACGTGGGTGAGCGTGCTGGCGCCGCGCGACCACGCGATGCCGAAGTCGATGATCCGCGGGCCCCGGGGCGAGAGCAGGATGTTGGACGGCTTGAGGTCCCGGTGGACCACCCCCGCCTCGTGCACCTTGACCAGTCCGTCGGCCAGCGCGGCCCCGATCCGGGCCGCCTCGGGCCAGTTCATCGGCCCCTCGTCGCCGACCCGCTTGTAGAGCGAGGGCCCCGGCACGTACGCGGTGGCCAGCCAGGGCCGGTCGGTCTCGATGTCGGAGCCGACCACGCGCGCGGTGCAGCCGCCCCGGATCCGGGAGGCGGCGGCGATCTCGCGGGCGAAGCGGGTACGGAACTCCTGGTCCTCGGCGAGTTCGGCGCGGATGAGCTTGAGGGCGACGCGCTGTCCGCGGCGGTCGGACCCGAGGTACACCACGCCCATGCCGCCGGCGCCAAGTCGCCGGTGCAGGCGGTACGGCCCGACGATGCGGGGGTCCTCACGCCTCAGCCGCATCATCGCCATGTTTCGTTCCCCGTCAGCCGGTGGGTGAGGCCCCGTCGGTTGGGGCATCGTCAGTTCCTGTCCGGCACAGCTTACGGACTGCCCGCTGCGGTGTGCTGATACGCAACACCTGAAGCCGCCGTGCGATTGTCGGATCTTGCGCTGACCTGCAGGTCACAGGGCCGTCGAGGGGCGTCTCGGGGTTTCCCCTCAGGGTTCCCTCGGGGGTCGGAGGAGAGTTCCGTCCCCCTGCGGTAGTACGTCCCGAGTCCCATCGTCATCCTCCGGGACGTCCGAGGAACAGTACGACGGCATGACGTCCGCAGGGCCCCCGGCCCATAGCGTTGTGTCCAGCGGTGGACGGGGAGCTCGTCCCCCGAGGTAAGCCGTCCACCGCGCCAAACTCGACCGGATCAGGAGCAAGGACATGCCACCGCAGCTCACGGGAACCTCCCGCCGCCGTCGGCCGGCCTTCGTCCAGTCCCGGTCCGCCGAGCAGCCCACCCGGCACCCCGCCGTGGCGCTGGCCATGGCCCTGCCGTGCGCCGTGCTCCTGGTGCTGCTCTTCGGGGGGTGGGAGCAGATGGCGAACCAGGCGCAGGCCCTCGCCGATCTGGTCACCCGCTGAGCAGGAGGAAGAAGGACACCGGCCCCGAGCCGGTCGAAGACGGGCACCGATCCCCTGGGGACGGGGAACGGTGCCGCCGGGGAGGCCGCGGCCGCGATGACTCGCGGACGGGCGGGAGCGGTGCGCAGAGCACCCCGGCAGGCGGAGGTGCCGCGTACGGACGTCGGTGAGGGCGTCCGTACGCGGCTCTTCCCGTTCCCCCGCAGTTCCGCGTCCCGATCCGTACGGGGACGCAAAGAGACCGGGGCCGCAGTCCTAACGGACTACGACCCCGGTCGTCACTGTGCGCGATACTGGGATTGAACCAGTGACCCCTACCGTGTCAAGGTAGTGCTCTCCCGCTGAGCTAATCGCGCCTGGTGAGGCGGTCGTGCA
>NZ_JBIAVL010000004.1:62543-97567 GCF_042894165.1 Kitasatospora sp. NPDC001547
AGCAGACCCCGGGGGATCCGACGTGCGCGATACTGGGATTGAACCAGTGACCCCTACCGTGTCAAGGTAGTGCTCTCCCGCTGAGCTAATCGCGCCTGATGAGGCGGTGTTGCAGCAGACCCCGGAGGGCCCGTTACTGTGCGCGATACTGGGATTGAACCAGTGACCCCTACCGTGTCAAGGTAGTGCTCTCCCGCTGAGCTAATCGCGCCTGGTGAGGCGGTCGTGCAGCAGACCCCGGGGGATCCGACGTGCGCGATACTGGGATTGAACCAGTGACCCCTACCGTGTCAAGGTAGTGCTCTCCCGCTGAGCTAATCGCGCGGGGAGGCCCCCGGTGGAACCGGGGGACCTCTTGGAGGTGGAGACGGGATTTGAACCCGTGTACACGGCTTTGCAGGCCGTTGCCTCGCCTCTCGGCCACTCCACCAGGCAACGCATGAAGAACGATCTTACACTGTTCTCCATCGAGCGGACGACGAGATTCGAACTCGCGACCCTCACCTTGGCAAGGTGATGCTCTACCAACTGAGCCACGTCCGCCTGTCTCCCGGGGACCTTCACCGCTTTTCTTCGGCTGCGCTCCCTGGCGACGTGTTGAACTCTAGCGGATTCCCGGGCCAGCTAAAAATCCGTTCCCGCAGCATGCCGCGGGGATGACCGGCGAGTGCCGTCCCGTCAGCCCTCCCGGCCGGTCACCGGCCACCACCTGCGGCGCTCCCGGAGGATCATCCGCAGGTCACCCGGCGCACACCCACGCGACGCACGCGGCTGCTCGCGCGCGGGGGCGCGCGCCGCTCAAGGCCCACGCCCCCCGACCTACACTTCAGGCACCGCCCCCAGCACCACCGCGCAGGAGAACCGTGTCCGGCCACCCCGACCCCCGCACCCCGCTCGCCCGCTTCGGCGGCCGCCTGGCCACCGGACTGCGCGACGTCACCTCGGACCCGGCCGCCCTCGACTCCGCCGGCTACTGGGCCGTCGCCTACGACTTCGAGGGCCGCCTCACCTGCGCCCGCTTCGACCGGCTCCGCCCCGCCCCCGCCCCGCCCTCCGGTGCCGGCTGGCGCGGACCCGAGGCCGGCAGCTGGCACAGCTCCCTCGACCGCGCCGCCTACACCGCCGGCGTCCGCCGCATCCGCGAGCACATCGCCGCCGGCGAGGTCTACCAGGCCAACCTCTGCCGGGTGCTCTCCGCGCCGCTGCCCGACCCGGACCACAGCGACGTCGACGCCCTCACCGGCCTCCTCGCCCGCGGGAACCCCGCGCCCTACGCCGGCACCGTCCGCCTGCCCGGGCACGGCGTCGAGATCGCCACCGCCTCGCCCGAGCTCTACCTGCGCCGCACCGGCCGCACCGTCTCCTCCGGCCCGATCAAGGGCACCGGCCGCACCGAGGACGACCTCCTCGACAAGGACCACGCCGAGAACGTGATGATCGTCGACCTGGTCCGCAACGACCTCGGCCGGGTCTGCGAGACCGGCAGCGTCACCGTCCCCGACCTCTGCGCCGTCGAGAAGCACCCCGGCCTGGTCCACCTGGTCTCCACCGTCGAGGGCACCCTCGGCGAGGGCGCCGGCTGGCCCGAGCTCCTCGCCGCCACCTTCCCGCCCGGCTCCGTCACCGGTGCCCCCAAGTCCAGCGCCCTGCGGATCATCGAAGCCCTGGAGACCGCCCCGCGCGGCCCCTACTGCGGCGCCGTCGGCTGGGTCGACGCCGACCGCGGCGAGGCCGAACTCGCCGTCGGCATCCGCACCTTCTGGATCGACCGGACGGACCCCGACGCACCCGTCCTGCGCTTCGGCACCGGCGCCGGCATCACCTGGGGCTCCGACCCCGAACGCGAATGGGCCGAAACCGAACTGAAGGCGGCCCGACTGGTCGCGATAGCGTCGGGCAGCGAACCCGGCGCCCGGTCCGGCAGCGGACCCGATCCGACCGGGGCCTGAGCCCCTACCGCTTAGGAGCAGCACCTGATGCACAACCGCACCACGAGCTGGGTCAACGGCTCCCTGGTCGACTCCGCCGACGCGGCCGTCTCGGTCCTCGACCACGGCCTCACCACCGGCGACGGCGTCTTCGAGACCCTGAAGACGGTCGACGGCCGCGCCTTCGCGGTCACCCGCCACCTCGACCGGCTCACCCGCTCCGCCCGGGGCCTCGGCCTGGCCGACCCCGACCACGACCTGGTCCGCGAGGCCTGCGCCCAGGTCCTCGCCGCCAACCCCGCACCGCTCGGCCGGCTGCGCGTCACCTACACCGGCGGCAACGGCCCGCTCAGCTCCGAGCGCGGCACCACCGGCCCGACCCTGGTCGTCGCCCTCAACGCGATCGGCCACCGCCCCGACGAGACCGCCGTCGTCGTGGTCCCCTGGCGCCGCAACGAGCACAGCGCCGTCGCCGGCCTCAAGACCACCTCGTACGCCGAGAACGTCGTCGCCCTGGCCGCCGCCCACCGCGCCGGCGCCTCCGAGGCCCTGTTCGCCAACACCGCCGGCCGGCTCTGCGAGGGCACCGGCTCCAACGTCTTCGTGGTCCTCGGCGGCCGCCTGCTCACCCCCGCCCTCGCCTCCGGCTGCCTGGCCGGCATCACCCGGCAGCTCGTCGTCGACTGGTGCGGCGCCGAGGAGGCCGACCTCCCGCTCAGCGCCCTCCAGGACGCCGAGGAGGTCTTCCTGACCTCCTCCACCCGCGACGTCCAGGCCGTCACCCGCGTCGACGACCGCGAGCTGCCCGGCATCGGCCCCGTCACCGCCAAGGCCATGGCCGTCTTCGCCGAGCGCAGCGGCGACGACCTCGACCCGTGATCCCCCGGGCAGCGCACCGGTCGCGTGGATAACCCTCCGGGCAACGGGAAGGGAGCACCACATGACCACCACGCTGCGCCCCGAGGGCCCGGAGACACCCACCGCGGCCGGCGGCCGCACCAGACGCTGGCTGATCCTCTCGAACGGCCACCCGGTCGGCGCGCTGCGCACCACCGCCGACCCGCAGGGCGGCCGACTCTGGGGCCGGATATCCGAGTTGGAGATCACCGAGGGCCGCGGCCGGGGCCGGGGCACCTTCGGCGGGCTGGCCGCCGAGGAGGTGCTGCGGACCTGGGGCTGCACCCGGGTCGACGTCTCCGTCCCGGAGTCGGCAGCGGCGGCCCGCGGGCTCGCCGTGACCCTCGGGTACACCGAGCGGGCCCTGGCCATGTCCAAGCTCCTGGCCGCCGCCCCCGACCTGCCGGCCGGGCTGAGCGTGCGCCCGTTCGACCGGCCGGCCGAGCTCCGGGCCTGGTTCGACCGGTCCCTGGAGGACTACGTCGGCGCGATGGTGGACTCCGGTCTCACCGAGGAACAGGCCCGCGCCCGCACCGCCGCCGGCCGGGAGAACCCGGTCGCCTCCGACCCGGAGGCCCCGGGCGCGGTCGTGCGCCGGCTGTACGGCGAGGGCGGGCAGGAGCCGTACGGCCTGCTCTGGCTGCAGCTGCGCCTGCGCGACCTGCCGGACGGCGAACCGCTCGCCTGGGTGATGAAGGTCGAGGTCTCCCCGGCCCACCAGGGCCGGGGACACGGCCGCACGCTGATGCTGGTCGCCGAACGCGAGTGCCTGGCCGCCGGGGTGCGGAACCTCGGCCTCAACGTCTTCTCCGGCAACGAGGTCGCCGTCCGGCTCTACACCTCGCTGGGCTACCTGGTCACCGAGCGCCTCTACGGCAAGCAGCTGTGACCCGACGTGGCGTCAGGAGGACTTCGCCGCCTCGAGGACGGCCGTGATCGAGGCGCGCAGCCCCTCCTGGCTCTTCCCGCCGTCGAGGCGCTTGCCGCCGATCACGTACGTCGGCGTGCCGGTGACCCCGATCGCCTTGCCCTCGGCCTGGTCGGCGTCGACGGTCAGCATGTGCCGGCCGTCGATCAGCGCGGTGTCCACCTCGTCGACGTCCGCCCCGACCTCCCGGGCCACCTCCAGCAGCACCTGCTGCCCGCGCGCCTCCAGCTCCGCGGTGCGGGCCAGCAGCGCCTCCACGAACGGCCAGCCCAGCCCCTGCGCGAACGCCTCCTCGGCCGCCTCGGCGGCGGCGTAGGCGTGCTTGTGCTTCTCCAGCGGGAAGTGCCGCAGCTCCACGCTCAGCGCGTCGCCGTACTGCGCCCGCAGCGCCCGTACGTCGTCCAGCGCGGTGTGGCAGTCCGGGCACTGGAGGTCGCACCAGAACTCGAGGCGGGGGAGGGAACCATCGATCATTCCCCCAGTGTTCCACTAGTGGGCGCCCGCTCCGGCCGGAGGTGCGCCCGAGGGCGGACCGAGAGGAAGGCACCGATGACCAGGACGACCGGACCCGAAGGAGCGGCCCCGTGCTGAGCGCGTCGATCAGCTTCATCCTCACCGCGGGCGGGGTGGCCTTCGCGGGGCTGCGGGCCTACCGGCGGCGCTTCCTGTCGGCGACCCGCTGGTTCGCGGTGGCCCTGCTGCCCGCCGGCCTCTACCTGACCGGCCTGTTCCCGCTGGCGAGCACGATCGGCCGGGAGTTCACCGACTGGGCGACCAAGCTGGTCCTCGACCCGCGGGTGTGGACCGGCATCGCGCTGCTCGGCGTCTCCGCGGCCCTGCTGCTCACCACCCGCTGGGTGGGCCGCCGGGGCGGCGCGGTGGAGGGCGCCCCGGAGCGCCCGGCCGCGGCCGGGCCGGCGCCCGAGCGTCCCGCGGTGGCGCCGACGCCCAGGGCCGCGAAGAAGCCCGCCGCGGGCAAGCGCGAGGACGGCCTCGGCGACTTCGCCGACATCGAGGAGATCCTCCGCAAGCGCGGGATCTGAGCGGGACGGCCGGCGGGTCAGGCGGAGGGGACGGCCTCCGCCGACCGCTGCCGCGCCCGGTAGGCTGCGACGTGGAGCCGGTTGCCGCAGGTTCGGCTGTCGCAGTAGCGCCGCGAGCGGTTGCGGGAGAGGTCCACGAAGACCCGTGCGCAGTCCGGCGCCTCGCAGCGGCGCAGCCGCTCCCGCTCGCCCGCCATCAGGATGAAGGCCAGCGCCATGCCCAGCTCGGCCGCCAGGTGGTCACCGAGAGCGGCGTGCGGCGCGAAGTAGTGGATGTGCCAGTCGTGGCCGTCGTGGTCGGTCAGCCGGGGCGTCGTCCCGGCGGCCGCGACGATCGAGTTGACCAGCTCGGCGGCCTGCGCGGTGGACTCCGTCGCGAACACCTCGCGCAGCCGGGTGCGCAGCTCGTGCACCCGCCGCAGGTCGTCCTCGGTCAGCGAGTCGATCTCGCTGATCTCCTGGCGGACCACGAAGGCGTCCAGTGCGGCGACGTCCGGCAGCCGCTCGGCGCCGCACACCTCGGGTGCGGTGTTGAGCAGCTCCACAAGGATGCTCAGCGCGCACTCGGTGTCATGGGTGATCAGCACGTTGGGGGCTCCTCGCGCAGGGGGACTCCGATACCCCGCGTCCACGGTTACCCCAGACCATACCGGGCCTCGTGCCGGTAGGGCGGTGGCTTCTTTCGAATGCGTGTACGTAGTCCGGCAAGGCGTACGAAACCGGGCACCGCCCGGGCGGACCGGCCTCCCGACCGGTGCGACGGCCGCCGGCGGGGCGTCCCCCGATAGACGTCGGCGCCCGGCACCGAGGCCGGTCACCCGTGGGGATGACCGGCCTCGGTGCCGGGCGCCTGCGGTGCTGCGGCCCCGCTCCGGTAGGAGCGGGGCCGATCACCGGCCCCGAGACCGCGTGTGCGCGGCTGAGTCCGCTGCCGTGCCCCCGAGTAGGACGGCTGCGATGGCGGCAGGGGCTACGGCCCCGCCGACGGCGGGGCGTTACCGCCTCCGGCGGGGTCAGCTTTCGGCGAGGATGTGGGACAGCTCCCGGTCGAGGTCGAAGTGACGGTGTTCGGTGCCGGGGGGCACCGCGGCGTCCGTCCGCTTGAGGAACGACTCAAGCGCCCGGGCCGGGGCCTCCAGCAGGGCTTCTCCTTCCGGAGAGCTCAGCGCGATGCAGACCACCCCTTGCCCGTGGCTGCGCGACGGCCACACCCGGACGTCGCCGGTACCGGTGGGTCGGTGCAGCCCCTCCGCGAGGAGATCTCGGGCGAACACCCACTCCACGGTCTCGTCGGCGCCCGTGTGGAACGTGGCGTGCACGGCGTAGGGGTCGGCGGTGTCGTAGCGCAGGCCCGCGGGGACGGGCAGTGAGGACTCGCTGGACACGATGAGGCGCAGGTGCAGCTCGCAGCTGACCGTGGTGTTCATAAGCGCCATGGCCTTTCGCTCAGTGTGCGCTCGGGGAATCGCACGTCGGCGAACGGACCATCCCACCCCCAAGACCGATGTAAACCCCTCTGTCCCGATTCGGGCGCGAGTCGTACCCCTTACGGCGCATTGCCGAATCGCGTCGCGGCGGCCGGGCCCGGCATTACCCGGGTACTTCTTGGTTAGTTTCCTGGCATGACTGTGCGAAACGACAAGGCGGGCGGGAACGCGAGAACGGGTGAACCGGCTGTGCCGGTTGACACGGCTGCGGACGGCGGACGGCCGGTCGGTTCGAGGGCCCCGGCCTTCGTCCGCCGCTCGCCGGCGCTGCACCGGGTCTGGCAGGTGGCGGTCTTCGTGGTCGGCCTCGCCGTGGTGGCGCTCGGAGTGGTCATGCTGCCGATGCCCGGCCCCGGCTGGCTGGTGATCTTCCTGGGCATGGGGATCTGGTCCACCGAGTTCGTCTGGGCCCAGCTGGTCCTGCGCTGGACCCGCCGCAAGGTCGCCGAGGCCGCCCAGCGGGCCATGGACCCGCGGGTGCGCCGCCGCAACCTGACGCTCACCGCGATCGGGCTGGCCGCCCTCGCGGGGGCGGGCGGCTGGTACTTCGCCCGCTACGGCCTGGCGCTGCCCTGGCGGCTGGACGGGAGCTGACCCGCCCGGGCGGAGGAGCCGCGACCAGCGAGGGTGTTCGGAGCACCCCTCGGGATGCGGTAATGTTTTCCCTGCACCCGGGCGATTAGCTCAGCGGGAGAGCACTTCGTTCACACCGAAGGGGTCACTGGTTCGATCCCAGTATCGCCCACCGGAATGCATTGTGATATGTGAGGCCCAGTCGATTATCGACTGGGCCTCACGTGTATTTCCGGAAACGGTCCCGGGGCGTCGGTAATCGGCTGAGGGAGAGTCACCTCCCGTGCGGGGCGCGAGTTCTGCGGAGTCGTCGGCGGTACCCGGAACGGGCGAGTTGTACGACCGGCCCCGAATGGTGCTACAGTTCTTCTCGTTGCCCGGGCGATTAGCTCAGCGGGAGAGCACTTCGTTCACACCGAAGGGGTCACTGGTTCGATCCCAGTATCGCCCACCGGACAGCACGCAGGCCCTGACCAGGAAACCGGTCAGGGCCTGCGGCGCGTCCGGGCCCCGGATCCCCGGGGCCGCCCGTCACGCCGCCGCCTCGCAGCCGTGCTCGGGCTCCAGCCGGCGCCCGCAGCCGCACCGGGCCGGCCGCAGCGGCCAGGACAGGTCCACCCGCTCCGGCGTCCCCGAACGGTCGAACCAGTTCTGCAGCCCGCGCGCCTGTGCCGCGTGCCAGATCGCCTGCCGCAGGTGCAGCTCCGCCGCCGACAGCCCGCCGAGCGCCGCCGGGTAGCGGGCGCCTATCCGCCGGGTCAGCGCCAGCGCCGCCGTCGCGTCCGCCGCCGCGTCGTGCGCCCCCGCCAGGTCCACGCCGTAGTGGGCGCACAGGTCGGTCAGCGTCCGGCGGCCCTTGCGGTAGCGGTCCACGTGCTTGTCCAGCACCCGCGGATCCAGCACCACCAGCCCGGCCGTCGACAGCCCGTCGGCCAATGTCAGCCCGTGATGGCGGCGCAGCTCCCGGTCCAGCAGCGTCAGGTCGTAGGGCGCGTTCATCACCACCACCGGGTGCCCGGCCCGGGCCTCCGCCGCCAGCGCGCGGACGACCTCCGCCACCACCGTGCGGGCCGGGCGGCCGTGGGCGCGCACCCGGTCGTCGCTGATGCCGTGCACCGCGCGGGCGCCGTCCGGGATCGGAACGCCCGGATCCGCGAGCCAGGAGGTCGTCCGCGCCGGAGCGCCCGGCGCGAGCTGGACGACCAGGGCGGCGGAGACGATCCGGTCGTGCTCCACGTCCACGCCGGTCGTCTCGGTGTCGAACGAGGCGAGTGGGCCGGTGTACCAGTGCTGCTGCATGACTGCCCCTCAGACGAGCGTTGCGCCCGGTTGATACCCGGTTCTGACGCTCCCTCAACCCGTTTGGCCCAAGCCCGACCGGGGATCCTGCCCCTGACCGTCCCGTTCGAATCGACCGGTCCGCCCGGACCGGGGCGGGCCCGGAACCGGGGGAGGCACGGGGCGATGGCACTGACCCAGCCGCAGCCCGAGGAGGCGGCGGACGTCCTGCGGGGGAACCTCGCGGTCACCGCCTGTATGGAGACCCTGCAGGTCGGCTACCTGCACGCGGTCGCCGCCGCGGCGGGCTGCTCGCTCTCCCAGCCGTTCCCGGACAACGGCATCGACTGGCACGTCAGCCACGGCTCCCGGACGCACGAGGTGGACGACGAGGTCACCGTCAAGATCCAGCTCAAGGCCACCCAGCAGGTCGCGCCCGACCCGGCCGGGCCGTTCTTCAGCTTCACCCTCGACAACGACCACCTGCGCAAGCTCGCCCGGCCCCGGGTCGCCGTGCCGCGGATCCTGGTCGTGATGCTGCTGCCGCGCCGGGTCGGGCACTGGCTGCGGGCCCGTCCGGACGCCCTGGAGCTGCGGCACTGCTGCTACTGGGTCAACCTGGCCGGCCACCCGGTCACCGGGCAGCGGCGCACCAACGTCCGGGTGCCCACCGGCAAGGTCTTCGACGACCGCGCGCTCTGCGACATCATGGCCCGGGTCGGCGCGGGCGGCAGCCCGTGACGGCCCGGCCCCGGCAGGGAGGAACCGGACCCATGACACCGCCGCACGGACCGGGCGAGCCGGCCCCGCCCCTGCCCGACCCGGCCGCCGTCGACCCGGCGGTGCTGGCCACCCTGCTCGCCCGGCACGGCTGGGTCCGCCGCGGCGGCCCGGCCGCCCGGTACGGACGCTGGACCCCGCCCGACGGCGAAGCCGGCACCAGCCTGCTCGTCCCGGCCGGGGACGGCTTCGACGACGCCGTCGAACTCCTCGCCGACGCCGTCACCGCGCTCTCCCGTTCCCGCACCCCCTCCGCCCGCTCGATCCTGCTCGCCCTCACCGTGCCCGGCGACGAACTGCGCTGGCACCGCGACCCGCCCGGCCCCGCCGGGGCCGCCCCCTGGGACGAGGCCGAGCGGCTCCGGCAGGCGGCGCGCGGGATGCTCGCCGCCGGGGCCAAGGCCGCCCGGACCAGGGCCGGCTACTTCGGCGCCCGGCTGGACGGCCCCGCCGGGGACTTCCTGGACCGCGTCCTGCTGGTCGAACAGGGCGCCGCCCTCACCGCGTACACCCCCGCCCCCGAGGGCCGCGCCGCCGTCACCACCCTGGTCCGCGCCCTGGAGGCGCTGCGCGACGCCGTCGACTACCGCCGGGTCAGCGGCGGGCCCGAGGCCTTCGGGAGCGCCGTCCGGGCCGGCGTCAGCCGCGAGCTCGTCCGGTCCGTCGAGGACCTGGTGCGCGACGCGACGGCCGCCCGCTTCGGCGTCGCCTGGTCGCCCGCCGCCGGGACACCGGGCGGCTTCGGGGACCGCCGGATCGACCTCGACTTCTCGCCCGGCGACCTGCCCGCCCTGGCGGAGGCCGCCGACCTGCTGGAACGCATCGAACCCGCCGTCGCCGTCACCGTGGTCGGCGTGGTCACCCGGCTCAAGCGGGCCGACCCGGCCGGGCCTGGCTCGGTACGGCTGCGGGTGCTGGCCGGCGCCGACGTCCGAGAAGTCAGGCTCCGCCTGCCCGACCCCGACTACCGGCTGGCCGTCGAGGCACACCTCGCGGGCCTGCCGGTCCGGGTCTCCGGCCGGCTGGACCGGCACGGCGGCTTCCGCCGGCTGTCCCGCCCGCACGGCCTGGAGCTCTGCGGCTGGGAGGAAGGGGACCGCGAGCGGCTGCTGAAGTCGCTCCGGGAGAGGACGGAGGAAGGGGGAGAAGGGGCGTAGGTGGACGGCGGGGGCGGCGCTCTCGGTACCATCGTCACGCGCAGCGCAGTGTTGCGTCCTCTGAAATCCAGCACGTCAGGAGAGACCGGTGACGGACGTCCGGGTAATCATCAGCCGCGAACCCGATCGGGAAGAGCGCGTGGTGACCACGGGCACTACGGCCGCCGAGCTCTTCGCCGACGACCGCTCGATCATCGCCGCCCGCGTCGGCGGCCAGCTCAAGGACCTCGCCTACGCCGTCCAGGACGGCGACGAGGTCGAGCCGGTCGAGATCGGCAGCAAGGACGGCCTGGACATCCTGCGCCACTCCACCGCGCACGTCATGGCCCAGGCCGTGCAGCAGCTCTTCCCCGAGGCCAAGCTCGGCATCGGCCCGCCGGTCAAGGACGGCTTCTACTACGACTTCGACGTCGAGAAGCCGTTCCACCCCGATGACCTCAAGGCCATCGAGAAGAAGATGCAGGAGATCATCAAGCGCGGGCAGAAGTTCTCCCGCCGCGTGGTCACCGACGAGTCCGCCCGCGAGGAGCTGGCCGCCGAGCCGTACAAGCTGGAGCTGATCGGCCTCAAGGGCTCCGCCGCCACCGCCGGCGAGGGCGCCGACGTCGAGGTCGGCGCCGGCGAACTCACCATCTACGACAACCTGGACGCCAAGAGCGGCGAGCAGTGCTGGGGCGACCTCTGCCGCGGCCCGCACCTGCCCAGCACCCGGCACATCCCGGCGTTCAAGCTGATGCGCAACGCGGCCGCCTACTGGCGCGGCAGCGAGCGCAACCCCATGCTGCAGCGCATCTACGGCACCGCCTGGCCGACCAAGGACGAGCTCAAGGCCCACCTGGACTTCCTCGTCGAGGCCGAGAAGCGCGACCACCGCAAGCTCGGCAACGAGCTCGACCTCTTCTCCATCCCCGAGGAGATCGGCTCCGGCCTCGCCGTCTTCCACCCCAAGGGCGGCATCATCCGCCGGGCCATGGAGGACTACTCGCGCAAGCGGCACGAGGAGGAGGGCTACGAGTTCGTCTACACCCCGCACGCCACCAAGGGGAAGCTCTTCGAGAAGAGCGGCCACCTCGACTGGTACGCGGACGGTATGTACCCGCCCATGCAGCTCGACGAGGGCGTGGACTACTACCTCAAGCCGATGAACTGCCCGATGCACAACCTGATCTTCGACGCGCGCGGCCGCTCGTACCGTGAACTGCCGCTGCGCCTCTTCGAGTTCGGGACGGTGTACCGCTACGAGAAGTCCGGCGTCGTGCACGGTCTGACCCGCGCCCGCGGCTTCACGCAGGACGACGCGCACATCTACTGCACCCGCGAGCAGATGGCGGAGGAGCTGGACTCCACGCTGACCTTCGTGCTCAACCTGCTCCGCGACTACGGTCTGACCGACTTCTACCTGGAGCTGTCGACCAAGGACCCGGAGAAGTTCGTGGGGACGGACGAAGCCTGGGAGGAGGCCACCCGCGTCCTGGCGAGCGTGGCCGAGAAGCAGGGCCTGCCGCTGGTTCCGGACCCGGGCGGCGCGGCCTTCTACGGCCCGAAGATCTCGGTGCAGGCGAAGGACGCCATCGGCCGTACCTGGCAGATGTCGACGATCCAGCTGGACTTCAACCTGCCGGAGCGCTTCGACCTCGAGTACACCGCGGCGGACGGCTCGCGCCAGCGGCCGGTCATGATCCACCGCGCGCTGTTCGGCTCGATCGAGCGGTTCTTCGCGGTGCTGCTGGAGCACTACGCCGGTGCCATGCCGCCGTGGCTGGCCCCGGTCACCGTCACCGGCATCCCGATCACCGACGAGCACGTGCCGTACCTGCTGGAGGTCGCGGCCGAGCTCAGGAAGCAGGGGATCCGGGTCGAGGTGGACACCTCGGACGACCGCATGCAGAAGAAGATCAGGAACGCCCAGAAGACCAAGGTCCCGTTCATGCTGATCGCCGGCAACGACGACGTCGAGGCGGGCGCGGTGTCCTTCCGCTACCGCAACGGCGAGCAGAAGAACGGCGTGCCCCGTGACCAGGCGATCGCCGAGATCGTCGATGCTGTGGCGCGTCGTGTCCAGGTGTGACGGCTTCCCCGCCTGAGCGGGGGTGACCCGAACCCGATGTGCCAGCGGATCCAGGGCACAGCGGTATCGCGGGTACGCGCGGGGCTGGCTCTCGAAGAGTCTGCCCCGCGCGGCTTTGCATCCACCGTCGGGCGAATATGCTGATCAGCATGACGACTGAGCCGGAACTTCAGCGGGGCGTCGGCGAGCCGGACGGTTTCCGCCGCCTGTGGACGCCTCATCGGATGGCGTACATCCAGGGTGAGAACAAGCCCACCGGTCCGGCTCCGGACGACGGTTGTCCGTTCTGCTCCATCCCGTCCCTGAGCGACGAGGACGGGCTGGTCATCGCCCGGGGGAGCGCCGTGTTCGCGGTGCTGAACCTGTACCCGTACAACGGCGGGCACCTGATGGTGGTCCCGTACCGGCACGTGGCCGACTACACCGACCTGGACGAGGCCGAGACGGCCGAGCTGGCGGACTTCACCAAGAAGGCGATGACGGCGCTGCGGGCGGCCTCCGGGGCCCACGGGTTCAACATCGGGATGAACCAGGGCGCGGCGGCCGGGGCCGGGATCGCGGCGCACCTGCACCAGCACGTGGTGCCGCGCTGGGGCGGGGACACCAACTTCATGCCGGTGGTCGGCCACACCAAGGTGCTGCCGCAGCTGCTGGCGGACACCCGGAAGATGCTGGCCGAGGTCTGGCCGCAGGGCTGAGCCGGAGTACACGCGGAAGGGCCCCACCGAGAATTCCCGGTGGGGCCCTCCCGCGTTCCGCGCCGGATCAGCCGGCGTTGAAGGTGTCGACGTCGTACGGCCGGGGGCTCTGCGCCTCGGACTTGATGACCGAGGTGCGGTTCTTGAAGAAGCGGTCCGCGTCCAGGTCGTGCTCCTCCAGGAACTCCAGCGTGGCCGCGTGGACGGCGGCGAGCACCGGGACGGAGGCGTTCTGCGCGTTGTCGACCATGGAGCGGTTCTCCCAGGCCCGGCCGGCCCAGATGTGGCGCAGGCCGAACGGCTCCGGCAGTCCGAGCCCGCCGCCGAGCCAGCCCAGCAGGCCGGGCATCCGGTAGAACGGGGCGCGGACGGCCTGACGGACGACCTCGTCGTTGTCGATCAGGGGGAGCTTGACGGTGCGCTCCTCCCAGAACTTCACGGTCTTCGCGACCGACTTCTCCTTGTCCTTGGGCTTGTCGAAGAAGACGCCCTTGACCGGGCCCAGCGCGTAGCCGGACACGGTGATGTTCAGGACGTTGGCGAGCAGGGTGACGGTGACGGTGAAGGTGAGGACCAGCTTGCCGTCGTGGGTGATGAACTGGGTGGCGAGGTAGTGCCGGGGGCCGCCGGAGAAGGTCTGCTTGTCGGCGACGCTCTGCACGGCGAAGTCGCGCATCCGGTCGCCGTCCATGTCGGCGTTGGCGGGGCGGCTGATCTCGTCGGCGCTCTCGCCGATGTCGAAGACCACCCACTGCTTGATGGCGACGTTGGGCATGCCGCTGTTGGCGACGTGGCTGACGCCGAGGCCCTTGAGGTGGGAGGAGATCCGGCGGACCAGGTCCCAGGGGTGGAAGGCGCGGAAGTCGGCGTGTCCCTCCGCGGGGTGCAGGGTGTCGGCGAGGCGCCACTCGCCCCAGCGGCGGCCGGCGCCGAGGATGCCCTTGGGACCGGCGTAGTGGTGGATGTTGGTCTCCTGCTCGGCGTCCAGGCGGCCGAGCTTGTCGCGCAGGTCGGCGGCCTTCTTGTCGAGGTCGTCGCGGGGGACGGCCTTGGCGACCGAGGCGGCCACCACGCTGCCCTCGACCAGCGCCTGCCAGCGGGAGCGCAGGTCCTTGGCGGAGCGCTCGACGATCCGGCGGGCGAGGTACCAGCCGACGATCGGCGCGAGCATGGTGACGCGCAGGTAGACGCCGATGAAGCCGGCGGCCGGCGGGCGCAGCGCGAGCAGGACGGCGAGGGCCGCCGCCGCGGCGAGCACGATGCCGCCGTAGACGGCCGCGTTCTTCGGGTTGTCCCGCTTGAGCCAGGCGCGGAGCTGGAAGGCGCCGAGCCAGACCAGGGTGCCGGGGAGGAAGAGCACGCCGGTGGCGATGGAGACGGTGCTGAGCTGCCGGTCGCGGGTGTTGCGCAGTTCCTCGGCGGCCAGGCAGTGTTCGACGACCTGGCGGGTGTCGACTCCGAAGGCCGGGACGAGGGGTTTGCGGTCGCCGCCGAGGGCCCGGGAGATCAGCGCCTTGCTGAAGGCCTCGCCGAGGTTGGGGCGGAAGAGCGCGAAACGGCCCTTCTTCTCCGTGGCGTCGGCGACGGCGTCGACGAAGCCCTTGATCTCGCCGTCCCGGTAGGCGGTCGAGGAGAGTCCCTGGGTGATGGCGGTCTGCGGACCGGCGTCGGTCCGGGGTATCTGCGCACCCGGGGTCATGTCGAGTGTGGTCACGGTGGCGTCCCCTCCTCCCCTTGTCAGCGGCAGGTTACCGTGCCGTGGCACCCCAGCGCGGATGATCGTCTGAAGTACCGTCACCGGAGGCCTGAGGGGCATGATGCCCAGCCACCGGCAGGTCGATGCCCGTTGAGGTGGCGATGGTGGCGGTGGGGCAGGATGGACGGTGGGAACGTGGAAAGGGGAGCGGCCGTGAAGGATCCGGTGCTGGTCTTCGACGGGGACTGTTCGTTCTGTTCGTCCTGCGTCCGCTGGGCGGAGCGGTACCTGCGGCAGACGCTGGCCTCGGGGGGCTGGGAGGCGGTGCCGTTCCAGTTCGCGGATCTGGCGGGGCTGGACGCGCTGGCCGGCGGCCGGGGGGAGGTGTCGGCCGGGCGGGCGGAGCGGGAGGTGCTCTGGGTGACGCCGACCGGCCGGGTGTACGGGGGCGCGCAGGCGGTTGCGCGGCTGCTGATGCGCTCCGGCGGGGTGTGGGCGTATCTGGGCGCCGTGTTGACGGCGGCGCCGGTCCGGCCGTTGGCGGGGCTGGTCTACCGCTGGGTGGCGCGCAACCGGCACCGGATGCCGGGGGGTACGGCGGCGTGCGCGCTGCCGGACCGCAATCCCGCCCGGCCGTAGGGCAGCCGGTGGTTCAGTCGGTGTAGCGCTCGGCCAGGGCGGCGGGCATGGGTTCGTGGCGCAGGTAGGCGCGGGAGAACTCGGCGGTGCCGTGGGTGAGCGAGCGCAGGTCGACCGGGTAGCGGACCAGTTCGAGTTCGGGGACCTCGGCGCGCAGCAGGGTGAGGCCGGTGCCGCCGGTCTCGCTGCCGAGGACGCGGCCGCGGCGGGCGGAGAGGTCGCCGAGGACGGCGCCGAGGTAGTCGTCGGGGAGCAGGACGCTGACGGCGGCGACGGGTTCGAGCAGACGGATGACGGCGTGCTCGGCGGCGTCGCGCAGGGCGAGGGCGGCGGCGTTCTGGAAGGACGCGTCGGAGGAGTCGACGGAGTGGGCCTTGCCGTCGGTGAGGGTGACCCGGACGTCGACGAGCGGGTAGCCGGTGGTGACGCCCTTGGCGAGCTGGGCGCGGACGCCCTTCTCGACGGAGGGGATGAAGTGCTTGGGGACGGCGCCGCCGACGACGTGCTCCTGGAACTCGAAGCCGGAGCCGGCCGGGAGCGGTTCGACCTCGAGCTCGCAGATGGCGTACTGGCCGTGGCCGCCGGACTGCTTGACCAGGCGGCCGTGGCCGACGGCGGCGGTGCCGAAGGTCTCGCGCAGGGCGACCTTGGGTTCGACGGTGTCGACGTGGACGCCGTGGCGGGTGCGGAGGCGGTCGAGGACGACCTCGGCGTGCGCCTCGCCGGTGCACCAGAGGACGAGCTGGTGGGTGTCGGGGTTCTGTTCCAGGCGGAGCGCCGGGTCCTCGGCGGCGAGGCGGGAGAGGGCCTGGGAGAGCTTGTCGTCGTCGGCCTTGCTGTGGGCTTCGACGGCGATCGGGAGCAGTGGCTCGGGGAGGGCCCAGCCGTCGAGGTCGACGGGGTGGCCGGGGTCGTGGACGGTGTCGCCGGCGCGGGCGGTGGTGAGTTTGGCGGCGCAGACGAGGTCGCCGGCGACGGCGTGCGGGACGGGTCGCTGGAGCTTGCCGAAGGGGCTGGTGAGGCCGGTGACGCGTTCGTCGCCGTTCTGGTCGGCGGCGTGGGCGGGGCCGGTGAGGTGGATCCGGGTGTCGGGGCGCAGGGTGCCGGCGTACAGGCGCAGCAGGCTGATCCGGCCGACGTAGGCGTCGCCCGTGACGCGGACGACCTGGGCGGCGAGCGGGGCGTCGGGGTCGCAGGCGGGGGCGGGGCGGGTGCGTTCGGTGGGGTCGGGGAAGCTGTGCGCGATGAGGTCGAGGAGTTCGGCGGCGCCGAGGCCGTTCTCGCTGGTGGGGACGGCGGGGTGGAGGGCGCAGGAGAGGACTTCGCGGCGCAGGCCGGCTTCGAGGGAGTCGGTGTCGAGGGGGTCGCCGGAGAGGTAGCGCTCCATGAGGGTGTCGTCCTGGCCGGAGATGGCTTCGACGAGGCTGTCGTGGGCGGGGGCGGTGTCGGGGAGGGGCTCGGCGTCGCCGTAGGTGTCGCCGGTGAGGAGGTCGACGCTGCCGTCGGGGTGTCCGTCGTGGAGGACGGGCAGGAAGAGCGGGCGGAGGGTGTCCGGGCCCAGGTCGAAGGCGTCGTGGCAGGCGGTGAGGATGTCGTCGAAGCCGGTGCGGGCGAGGTCGAGTTTGGCGACGGCGATGGCGCGGGGGATGCCTTCGGCGGCGCATTCGCGCCACAGGGCGCGGGTGGGGGCGGTGACCGGGTCGGTCGCGGAGACGACGAAGACGGCGGCGTCGGCGGCGTGGAGGGCGGCGCGCAGGTCGGCGGTGAAGTCGGGGTGGCCGGGCGGGTCGATCAGGTTGATCTTGACGCCCTTCCATTCGAGCGGGAGGAGCGCGAGCTGGACGGAGCGCTGCTGCTGGTGCTCGATGTCCTCGTGGTCGGAGACGGTGGTTCCGTCGGTGACGCGGCCGGCCCGGCCGGTGGCGCCGGCGGCCAGGGCGAGGGATTCGGCGAGGGTGGTCTTGCCCACACCGCTGGAGCCGATGAGGACGACGTTGCGCAGGTCCTGCGGGCCGGTGACGGCGGGTGCCTGGCCGGCTCGTGCCGTGCTGCGGTCGGGCATCGGGGTCTCCTCCCGTGGCGCCGAGGCTGTCCATCGCAGTCTAGGGTCGGGTTCGGTGGGGCGCGTCTCGTGACGGCCGGTCGGTGACCGTGGGTGTGCGTGCGGTGGCGGGGGCGGCGTCCGGCGGTGCGTGCGCCGGAGCGTGTCCCCGGCGTGGCTACGATGGGTGCGCCGGACGGGCTGATCCGCCCGGCCGTCTGCCGCGCGTGCTGCGCCAGGCGGGTATCTGGGAGATCGGAGCGGCTGGGAAGGCCATGCTCAACAAATACGCGCGTGCCTTCTTCACACGTGTCCTGACCCCGTTCGCCGCGTTCCTGATCCGTCTGGGTGTGAGCCCGGACGCCGTGACGCTGATCGGTACCGCCGGTTCGGTGGCCGGTGCGCTGGTGTTCTTCCCGCGTGGGGAGTTCTTCTGGGGCACCATCACGATCACGCTGTTCATCTTCTCGGACCTGGTGGACGGGAACATGGCCCGCCAGCTGGGTCGGAGCACGAAGTGGGGGGCGTTCCTCGACTCCACCCTGGACCGGGTCGCGGACGCGGCGATCTTCGGCGGTCTGGCGATGTGGTACGCGGGCAAGGGTGACGACGACCTGCTCTGCGCGGTGGCGATCTTCTGCCTGGCGAGCGGTCTGGTGGTGTCGTACACCAAGGCCCGGGCGGAGAGCCAGGGTCTGCCCTGCGACGTCTCGGGGCTGGTGGAGCGGGCCGAGCGGCTGGTGGCCAGCCTGGTGGCGGCCGGGGTCGCGGGTCTGCACAAGTTCGGTGTGCCGTACGTGGAGTGGCTGCTGCCGGTGGCGTTGTGGCTGGTGGCGGCGGGCAGCCTGGTGACGGTGTTCCAGCGGATGCTGACCGTGCGCCGGGAGGCGTTCGAGGCCGACCGAGCGGCGGCCGGGAGCTGATGGGGGGCGTCCTGCGGTGACGGACCGACTGGTGTACTGGGCGTACGCGCTGGGGTGGGGGCTGCTGAAGCACCTGCCGGAGCGGGTGGCCCGGGGGTTGTTCGACCGGCTGGCGGACTTCGCGTGGCGCAGGCGCGGCAAGCGGGTGCTCCAGCTGGAGGCGAACCTGCGCCGGGTCCGTCCGGGGCTGGACGAGGCCGGGCTGCGGGAGCTGTCCCGGGCCGGGATGCGCTCGTACCTGCGGTACTGGATGGAGTCGTTCCGGCTACCGGTGTGGAGCCGGGAGCGGGTGGCCCGGGACGTCCAGGTGGAGGGCTTCGAGAACCTGCGGGCGGTGTTGGAGGCCGGGCGGGGCGCGGTGATAACGCTGCCGCACATGGGCAACTGGGACCTCGCGGGGACGTGGGTGGCGCAGCAGGGCTACCCGTTCACCACGGTCGCGGAGCGGTTGAAGCCGGAGCGGCTGTTCGACCGGTTCGTGGCGTTCCGGGAGGGCCAGGGCATGGAGGTGCTGGCGCTGACCGGTGGTTCGGTGAACGTGGTCGGCACGCTGGCGCGGCGGCTGCGCGAGGGCCGACTGGTCTGTCTGGTGGGGGACCGGGACCTGTCGGAGGCGGGGATCGGGGTGACGTTCTTCGGTGAGGCGACCCGGATGCCGACCGGTCCGGCGGCGCTGTGCCAGCGGACCGGGGCGGCGCTGCTGCCGGTCACGCTCTGGTACGACGGCCCGGTGCTGCGGGGGCGGATCCACTCCGAGGTGCCGGTGCCCGAGGAGGGCGACCGCAAGGAGCGCGTCCGGGCGATGACCCAGGCGATGGCGGACGTGTGGGAGCAGGGCGTCCGGGAGCACCCGGAGGACTGGCACATGCTGCAGAGGTTCTGGCTGGCCGACCTGCCGGTCCGTGAGACGGTGAGGGCCGCGTCCGCGGAGCGGGTGGAGGCGGCCGCGGAGCCCGCGGCCGAGGCCTCCGGGTCCTGATCCGTCGGCCGGGGCCTCCGGGGTCCCGAGCCGTTCCGCCGTCCCGCCCGCACGACCGTCCGAAGGAGCTTGAGGAACCCGTGAAGATCGGCATCGTCTGCCCGTACGACTGGGACGTCCCCGGTGGGGTGCAGTTCCACATCCGGGACCTGGCCGAGCACCTGATCGGCCTGGGGCACGAGGTGTCGGTGCTGGCGCCGGCCGAGGACGACGAGGCGCTGCCGCCGTACGTGGTCCCGGCCGGGCGGTCGGTGGCGGTGCCGTACAACGGGTCGGTGGCGCGGCTGAGCTTCGGGTTCCTGTCCGCGGCGCGGGTGCGGCGCTGGCTGCACGACGGGCGTTTCGACATCCTGCACGTGCACGAGCCGGCCGCGCCGAGCCTGTCGATGCTGGCCGCGTGGTCGGCGACCGGACCGATGGTGGGGACCTTCCACACCTCCAACCCGCGGTCGCGGGTGATGATCGCGGCCTCGCCGATCCTGCAGCCGGGGCTGGAGAAGATGCGGGCGCGGATCGCGGTGTCGGAGTACGCCCGGCGCACCCTGGTGGAGCACCTGGGCGGGGACGCGGTGGTGATCCCGAACGGCGTGGACGTGGGCTTCTTCGCCGAGGCCGAGCCGGACGAGCGCTGGACGGGCCACGCGGCGAAGGGGGAGCCGGGCACGATCGGCTTCATCGGGCGGATCAACGAGCCGCGCAAGGGCCTGCCGACGCTGCTGGCGGCGCTGCCGCGGATCCTGGCGGAGCGGCCGGGGGTGCGGCTGCTGGTGGCGGGCAAGGGCGACGAGGAGGAGGCCGTCGCGGGCCTGGCGCCCGAGGTGCGCCGGCAGGTGGAGTTCCTCGGCATGGTGAGCGACCGGGACAAGGCGCGGCTGCTGCGCAGCGTGGACCTGTACGTGGCGCCGAACACCGGTGGCGAGAGCTTCGGGATCATCCTGGTCGAGGCGATGTCCGCGGGGGCGCCGGTGCTGGCGAGCGACCTGGACGCGTTCAAGCAGGTGCTGGACGGCGGGGACGCGGGCGAGCTGTTCCCGGTGGAGGACGCGGACGCGCTGGCCCGTGCGGCGCTGCGGCTGCTGGGTGATCCGGCGCGGCTGGAGGAGCTTCGGGAGGCGGCCTCGCGGCACGTGCGGCGGTTCGACTGGTCGACGGTCGGCGCGGACATCCTGGCGGTGTACGAGACGGTGACGGCGGGCGCGGCGGCGGTGGTCGAGGAGGACGAGCGCAGCGGGCGGCGCGGCCGGTTCGGGCTGGCCAGGGACTGAACCCCGAGGCCGGGGCCGGGTGGGGGCGGCGTTAGGGTCGGAGGTCCGTACCACTGCGATCCACGGGGGCACACACGATGCCGCAGATCTCCGTCGACTACTCGG
The DNA here is from genome assembly GCF_042894165.1 of Kitasatospora sp. NPDC001547. Classification (NCBI taxonomy): domain Bacteria; kingdom Bacillati; phylum Actinomycetota; class Actinomycetes; order Kitasatosporales; family Streptomycetaceae; genus Kitasatospora; species Kitasatospora sp. NPDC001547. Next base: position 83,029 of record NZ_JBIAVL010000004.1, read on the forward strand.
CCGACCTGGCCGGCACCTTCGACCGCCGGGGCCTCGGCCTGGCGATCAACCGGCTGGCGGAGGAGACGATCGACGCGAGGCCCGGGTCCTGCAAGACGGTGTTCCGGCCGAGCGAGGTGCTGGTGGTCGGCACCGACGGGGCCGCCACCGACACCCAGGTGTTCGTGGAGTTCCAGATCTTCCCGGGCCGTGCTCCGGAGGCGAAGGCGGCGCTGGCCGAGGGCGTGCTCGCGCTGCTGGCCGAGTACGTCCGGCCGGAGCCGGGCACCCGGCTGTTCACCGCGGTGAACATCACGGACATCGACCGGGAGGGCTACCGGAACGCCACCGCTCGGGGCTGACCCGGTGACACCCGGTAACGTAGCGGCCCGTGACTACCTGGATCTGGGCCGGCGTGGCCGTGGTGCTGTTCGGCATGTACCTGAGTTGGACGGCCGGTCGGCTGGACCGGTTGCACGCCCGGATCGACGCCGCGCGGGCGGCGCTGGACGCGCAGCTGGTCCGTCGGGCCTCGGTGGCGATGGAGCTGGCGACGTCCTCGCTGCTGGATCCGGCGGCCTCACTGCTGCTGCTGGACGCGGCGCACGCGGCCCGGCAGGCCGAGGACGAGCAGCGCGAGGTCGCGGAGAGCCAGCTGAGCCTGGCGCTGCGGGCGGTGTTCGAGGAGCCGGAGCAGATGGCGGCGCTGATGGCCGAGCCGGGTGGCGAGGACGCGGTTCGTGATCTGACGGCCGCTGTGCGGCGGGTGCCGATGGCCCGCCGGTTCCACAACGACGCGGTGCGGGCGGCGCGGGCGGTGCGCGAGCACCGGCTGGTGCGGTACTTCCGGTTGGCGGGGAAGGCGCCGTTCCCGTTGGCGTTCGAGATGGACGACGCCCCGCCGCCCGCCCTCACGCCCGAAGGGGCGCCTGCTTAAGGTGTCCCCGGATACGGCCCGTTTGTCGTATCCCGTCGTCCGGGCTGGACTTGGTGGCGCAAGAGTGGGTCACCCGTTCTGCCTACCATAGGGCGATAGCACTGATTCATCTTCGAGTGAGGTCTCACGTGTCCACCACCCCCACCACCGCAGACCAGCCGCAGATCGGCACCGCCCGGGTCAAGCGCGGCATGGCCGAGCAGCTCAAGGGCGGTGTGATCATGGACGTGGTCAACGCCGAGCAGGCCAAGATCGCCGAGGACGCCGGCGCGGTCGCCGTCATGGCCCTGGAGCGGGTCCCCGCGGACATCCGCAAGGACGGCGGCGTGGCCCGCATGTCCGACCCGAACATGATCGAGGAGATCATCGAGGCGGTCTCCATCCCGGTGATGGCCAAGTCCCGCATCGGTCACTTCGTCGAGGCCCAGGTGCTCCAGTCGCTGGGCGTCGACTACATCGACGAGTCCGAGGTGCTGACCCCGGCCGACGAGGTCAACCACTCGGACAAGTTCGCCTTCACCACCCCGTTCGTCTGCGGCGCCACCAACCTGGGCGAGGCCCTGCGCCGCATCGCCGAGGGCGCGGCCATGATCCGCTCGAAGGGCGAGGCCGGCACCGGCAACGTCGTCGAGGCCGTCCGCCACCTGCGCCAGATCAAGAACGAGATCGGCCGGCTGCGCGCCCTGGACAACAACGAGCTGTACGCCGCCGCCAAGGAGCTGCGCGCCCCGTACGAGCTGGTCAAGGAGGTCGCCGAACTCGGCAAGCTGCCGGTCGTGCTGTTCTCCGCCGGTGGCGTGGCCACCCCGGCCGACGCCGCGCTGATGCGCCAGCTGGGCGCCGAGGGCGTCTTCGTCGGCTCCGGCATCTTCAAGTCGGGCGACCCGGCCAAGCGCGCCGCCGCCATCGTGAAGGCCACCACCTTCTTCGACGACCCGAAGATCATCGCGGACGCCTCCCGCAACCTGGGCGAGGCCATGGTCGGCATCAACTGCGACACCCTGCCGGAGACCGAGCGCTACGCCAACCGCGGCTGGTAACCACCACTCCTTCCGGCCGGCCCGCCGCAGCGCCTCGGCGCGCGGCGGGCCGCGCCACGTAGTCCGTCGTAACGATCGATAGAGGTTGAAGACCGTGAGCACTCCTGTCATCGGCGTCCTCGCCCTCCAGGGCGACGTCCGCGAGCACCTGGTGGCGCTGGCCGAGGCCGACGCGCTCGCCCGTCCGGTGCGCCGCGCCGAGGAGCTGGCCGAGGTCGACGCGCTGGTGATCCCCGGCGGGGAGTCCACCACCATGTCCAAGCTGGCGCTGCTGTTCGGCGTGATGGACCCGCTGCGCGAGCGGGTCGCCGCCGGGATGCCGGTCTACGGCACCTGCGCGGGCATGATCATGCTGGCGGACAAGATCCTGGACGGCCGCGACGACCAGCAGACCGTCGGCGGCATCGACATGACGGTGCGCCGCAACGCCTTCGGCCGCCAGAACGAGTCCTTCGAGTCCGGGATCGACTTCGCGGGCCTGGACGACGAGCCGGTGCACGGCGTCTTCATCCGCGCCCCCTGGGTCGAGTCGGTCGGCGCCGGCGTCAAGGTGCTGGCCGAGCTGCCCGCCGCGGACGGCCCGGAGAGCCGGATCGTGGCGGTGCGCCAGGGCAACCTGCTGGCCACCTCGTTCCACCCCGAGCTGACCGGCGACCACCGGGTGCACGCGTACTTCGTGCGAATGGTCGAGGAGCACCTCGCGGCGGCCGCGCGCTGACCGGGCCGGCCGCGCGCTGACCGTGTGCGCCTCACCGGTGACAACACCGGTAAGATCTCATCTGTTCATTTCCCTTTGGCGACGTAAAGGAGCTGGCGATGTCCGGCCACTCTAAGTGGGCTACCACCAAGCACAAGAAGGCCGTGATCGACGCCAAGCGCGGCAAGCTCTTCGCCAAGATGATCAAGAACATCGAGGTGGCGGCGAAGACCGGCGGGCCCGACCCGGCGGGCAACCCGACCCTCTACGACGCCATCCAGAAGGCGAAGAAGAGCTCGGTCCCGATCGACAACATCAACCGCGCCGTCAAGCGCGGTGGCGGTCTGGAGGCCGGCGGTGCCGACTACCAGACCATCATGTACGAGGGCTACGGCCCGAACGGCGTCGCGGTCCTGATCGAGTGCCTCACCGACAACCGCAACCGCGCCGCCTCCGACGTGCGCGTCGCCATGACCCGCAACGGCGGCTCGATGGCCGACCCGGGCTCGGTGTCGTACATGTTCAACCGCAAGGGCGTCGTGATCGTCCCCAAGGCCGACGGCGTGGACGAGGACAAGGTCCTCGACATCGTCCTCGACCACGGGGCCGAGGAGGTCAACGACCTGGGCGAGTCCTTCGAGGTGCTCTCCGCGCCCAGCGACATGGTGGCCGTGCGCACCGCGCTGGTCGACGCCGGCGTCGAGTACGACTCGGCCGAGGCCAACTTCGTGCCGGACGTGCAGGTCGAGCTGGACGTCGACGGCGCCCGCAAGATCCTGAAGCTGATCGACGCGCTGGAGGACAGCGACGACGTGCAGAACGTCTTCGCCAACTTCGACATCCCCGACGAGGTCGGCGCGCAGCTCGACGCCGAGTGACACGGCGGCGTCCGATCGACGGCGGGTGACCGTTCCCACTGCCCGGCCCGGTGGTCCCTGGACCACCGGGCCGGTGTCGTCGGTCGGGTTGTCGGACCCGGACGGTAGCCTTCGCAGGTCGCCTGCGGGCGGCGGTCGACGAGAGGCGGGGCGAGTGGTTCGGGTACTGGGCGTGGACCCGGGGCTGACGAGGTGCGGGGTCGGCGTGGTCGAGGGCGCGCCGGGCCGGCCGCTGCGGATGGCCGGGGTCGGCGTGGTGCGCACGCCCGCCGAGGCCGAGATCGGGCAGCGGCTGCTCCAGGTCGAGCAGGGCATCGAGGCCTGGCTGGACGAGCACCGGCCCGACCTGGTCGCCGTCGAGCGGGTCTTCGCCCAGCACAACGTCCGCACCGTGATGGGCACCGCCCAGGCCAGCGCCGTCGCGATGCTCTGCGCCACCCGGCGCGGCATCCCCGTCACCCTGCACACCCCCAGCGAGGTCAAGGCCGCCGTCACCGGCTCCGGCCGGGCCGACAAGGCGCAGGTCACCGCCATGGTGCAGCGCCTGCTGCGGCTGGACGCGCCGCCCAAGCCCGCCGACGCCGCCGACGCGCTGGCGCTCGCCATCTGCCACATCTGGCGCGGCGGGGCGACCAACCGGCTGGAGGCGGCCGTCCGGGCCGCCCGCGCCACTCCCCGTACCACCTCCGTGAAGGGCACCGTCCGATGATCGCGTTCGTGCAAGGGCCCGTCGCGGCCATCTCCTCCGGGATCGCGGTGGTCGAGGTCGGCGGGGTCGGCATGGCCGTGCAGTGCACCCCGAACACACTGGCCGGGCTGCGGCTGGGCGAGCCGGCCCGGCTGGCCACCTCTCTGGTGGTCCGGGAGGACTCGCTCACCCTGTTCGGCTTCGCGGACGACGACGAGCGCGCCGTGTTCGAGATCCTCCAGGCCGCGCCCGGCGTCGGCCCCAAGCTGGCGCAGGCGATCCTCGGCGTGCACAGCCCCGACGCGCTGCGCGCCGCCGTCGCGGGCGGCGACGAGAAGGCGCTGGTCGCCGTGCCGGGCATCGGCAAGGCCAAGGCGGCCAAGCTGCTGCTGGAGTACAAGGACAAGCTCGGCGCCCCGCACGGCGCCGTCCCCGCCCAGAAGCCGATCGCGGCCGGCCCCGCGCCGTGGAGCGAGCAGCTGCACTCCGCGCTGACCGGCCTCGGCTACGCCCCGCGCGAGGCGGACGAGGCGGTCGCGGCCGTCACCCCGGAGGCCGAGGCGCAGCCGACGCCGGACGTCGGCGCCCTGCTCCGGCTCGCCCTGCGCGGCCTCAACCGCGCCCGCTGACCACCTGACGATCTGTCCCCTTGTCGACACCGGAGACTCTGGAGCCCGCGACGATGTACGACCCGGAACCCGCCGACCGGCTGGTCACGGCCGCCGCCGACGGTGAGGACCAGGCGGTGGAGGCCGCGCTGCGCCCCAAGCTGCTGGACGAGTTCATCGGCCAGGAGCGGGTGCGCGAGCAGCTGTCGCTGGTGCTCCAGGCGGCCCGCCAGCGCGGCAGCGCGCCCGACCACGTGCTGCTGAGCGGCCCGCCCGGGCTCGGCAAGACCACCCTGTCCATGATCATCGCCGCCGAGCTGGGCGCCCCGATCCGGATCACCTCCGGTCCGGCCATCCAGCACGCGGGGGACCTCGCGGCGATCCTCTCCTCGCTCACCGAGGGCGAGGTGCTCTTCCTCGACGAGATCCACCGGATGTCCCGGCCGGCCGAGGAGATGCTCTACATGGCGATGGAGGACTTCCGGGTCGACGTGATCGTCGGCAAGGGCCCGGGCGCCACCGCCATCCCGCTGGAGCTGCCGCCCTTCACCCTGGTCGGCGCCACCACCCGGGCCGGCCTGCTGCCGCCGCCGCTGCGCGACCGCTTCGGCTTCACCGGGCACATGGAGTTCTACGCCCCGGCCGAGCTCCAGCGGGTGGTGCACCGCTCGGCCACGCTGCTGGACGTGGAGATAGACCCGGCCGGCGCGGCCGAGATCGCCGGGCGCTCGCGCGGCACCCCGCGCATCGCCAACCGGCTGCTGCGCCGGGTCCGCGACTACGCCCAGGTCCGGCACGACGGGCAGGTCACCGCGGAGATCGCCGCCCAGGCGCTGGACGTCTACGAGGTGGACGCCCGCGGTCTGGACCGGCTGGACCGCGCGGTGCTGGACGCGCTGCTGCGGCTGTTCGGCGGCGGTCCGGTCGGTTTGTCGACACTCGCGGTCGCCGTGGGGGAGGAGTCCGAGACGGTCGAGGAGGTCGCCGAGCCCTTCCTGGTCCGCGAGGGCCTGCTCGCCCGCACCCCGCGCGGGCGGATCGCCACCGCCGCCGCCTGGCAGCACCTCGGCCTGACCCCGCCGGCGCAGACCCCGCCGGTCCAGACCACGCGCGGAAGCGTTCCGGCGCAGTCGGAGCTGTTCCCCGCCGACGAGAGTTGACCGCCATCGGCTGAACGGGTGAGTCCGGCCGGTCGGTTCCCGCCCCGCGCATCCGTGGCGGCACACGGAGGAGCCGGGACGGAAGTCCGGGGAAACAGTGCAGGCGGAGGGTCGCCACTTTCGGCGGCAGGATGCGATGCTTGGCGTTGTCCGATCGATTCGGGGTCGCCTAGACTCCGCCGGACCGCCCCTCTCACCTGACGGGCCGACCAATACCACACAGGCCGCCGGCCGGCGGCCCGTAAAGGACCCTGGCTGCAGTGAACCTCATCATCCTTCTCCTCCCGATCATCGCGATCGTGCTCATGTTCCGGTCGCAGAAGAAGCGCCAGCAGCAGATGCAGAGCATGCAGACCTCGCTGGAGCCCGGGGCGGGGGTGCGCACCATCGGTGGCCTGTACGCCCAGGTGAAGGCGGTCAACGAGGAGACCGTCGAGCTGGAGATCGCGCCCGGCGTGGTCGCCCACTTCACCAAGAGCGCCATCGCGGCCGTCCTGGACCCCCAGGAGTACGACGCGATCATCAACGGCCGCCCCGCCGATGACGAGCTGCCCGAGCCGGAGGCCGAGGAGGCCGACGCCGAGCCGGCCGAGGACAAGCCGCTGACGCTCACCAAGGACAGCGCCGAGAAGGGCGATGCCGAGGGCGGGGCTCCCGCGAGCAAGTAGTACGGACGGGCAACCCGCCCGGCCGCGCGGCGCAGTGCCGCGAGCCCACAGGACCTCAGGGCCGCACAACCGCCCGTACCCCCGTCCCGACGATCGCCGGCCGGGGGTACGGCCGGGGAAGTGGCATGGACAGGGAGAAACGAGCAAGGTGGCAACACCCAAGTCGCGCCCGCGCGACGGCTACCCAGGGCGGGCGCTTGCCCTCATCCTGGTCGTCACCGTCGGACTGGTCGCCCTCATGTTCGGGACGGGCACCACCAAGCCCCGGCTCGGGATCGATCTCGCCGGTGGCACCAGCATCACGCTGACCGCGAAGTCGTCCGACCCCAAGGCGCTCAGCAAGTCCAACATGGACATCGCCGTCGGGATCATCGAGCGCCGCGTCAACGGGATGGGTGTCTCCGAGGCGGAGGTCCAGACCCAGGGCTCGGACACGATCATCGTGAACATCCCCAAGGGCGGCGACCGGCAGAACGCGGCGGACCAGGTGGGTACCACCGCCAAGCTGTTCTTCCGCCCGGTCCTGGCCGTGGCCCCCAGCGGCATCAGCGCCCCGGCGCCGACCGGCACCCCGTCCGCGGCCGCCACCGGCACCCCGGGCGCGACCCCGTCCGCCGCCGCCACCGGCACCCCGTCGGCGACCGCGAGCGCCACCAAGCAGGGCCGCCCCGCGAGCGAGGCGCTGGCCGCCGAGGGCGCCACCCCGACCCCCGCCGCCACCGGCGCAGCGACCCCCGCCGCCACCGGCAGCGCGGCCCCGGCCGCCACCGGTGCCGCGAGCGCCGCGGCCACGCCGAACGCCGCCGACCTGAGCGCCGCGATGACCCAGGGCAGCGTGCCGCCCGAGCTGGCCGCCGCGTTCGCCGCCCTGGACTGCTCCAAGCCCGACGTCCGCGCCGCCCAGACCGGCGCCGAGGACAAGGCCGTCGTCGCCTGCTCGCAGAAGGCCGAGAACGGCTACTACGAGAAGCTGGCCCTCGGCCCCGTGGCCGTGAAGGGCTCGGACGTCTCCAAGGCCCAGGCCACCATCGACACCCAGACCGGCGCCGGCTGGCAGGTCCAGCTCCAGTTCAACGGCACCGGCACGGACGCCTTCACCAAGGTCACCGGCCAGCTGGCCACCCAGGCCCCGCCGAACAACCAGTTCGCCATCGTGCTGGACAACCAGGTCGTCTCCCACCCGCAGGTCAACGGGGCGATCCCGGGCGGCAGCGCGGTCATCACCGGCCGCTTCTCGCAGGCCGAGGCGCAGGACCTCGCCAACGTACTGGGCTACGGCGCGCTGCCGCTGGAGTTCAGCAAGAGCGACATCACCACCGTCTCCCCGGCGCTCGGCAGCGACCAGCTCAAGGCCGGTCTGATCGCCGGCGCGATCGGCATGATCCTGGTGGTCGCCTACTCGCTGGTCTACTACCGCGGCCTCGGCCTGGTCTCGATCGCCGGTCTGCTCGTCTCGGCGGCCCTGACCTACTCGATCATGAGCCTGCTCGGCAACGCGATCGGCTTCGCGCTGAACCTGCCGGCGGTCTGCGGTGCGATCGTCGCGATCGGCATCACCGCGGACTCCTTCATCGTGTACTTCGAGCGCATCCGCGACGAGGTCCGCGAGGGCGCCCCGCTGCGCCCGGCGGTCCAGCGGGCCTGGCCGCGCGCCCGGCGCACCATCCTGGTCTCGGACTTCGTGTCCTTCCTCTGTGCCGCCGTGCTCTACGTGGTCTCGGTCGGCAAGGTCCAGGGCTTCGCGTTCACCCTGGGTCTGACCACCGCGCTCGACGTCGTGGTGATCTTCCTCTTCACCAAGCCGCTCATCACGCTGCTGGCCCGCCGGAAGTTCTTCCTGGACGGCCACCCGTGGTCCGGCCTGGACCCGAAGCGGCTGGGCGCCCGCCCGCCGCTGCGCAGCAGCCGTCGCCGTAACCCCTCCTCTGCCGCCGTGAAGGAGGCCTGACACCGTGTCACGCTTCTCCAACCTGGGCCACCGGCTCTACCAGGGCGAAGTCAGCTTCGACTTCGTCGGGCGCCGCAAGCTCTGGTACTCCATCTCCGGCGTGATCGTGCTGGTCGCGGCGATCGGCCTGGCCATGGGCCTGCACCTGGGCATCGAGTTCAAGGGCGGCTCGGTCTACACCGTGGCCAAGCCCGGCCTGACGGTCTCCCAGGCGCAGGAAACCGCGGACGGGGTCGTCTCCTCGCACCCGCTGGTGCAGTCGACCGAGAACGGCAAGATCCGCATCCAGGTCAGCACCGAGGAGCCGAAGAGCTCGGACCAGATCCGCACCGAGCTCTCGCAGAAGCTCGACGTGCCGCTGGACACCGTCGAGGCCCAGGTGATCGGCCCCAGCTGGGGCAAGCAGATCTCCCAGAAGGCACTCACCGGTCTGATCGTCTTCATGATCCTGGTGACGGTCTACCTGGCGATCGCCTTCGAGTGGCGGATGGCGGTGTCCGCCCTGGTCGCCCTCATCCACGACCTCCTGATCACCATCGGCGTGTACGCCCTGGTGGGCTTCGAGGTCACCCCGGGTACGGTGATCGGCTTCCTGACCATCCTCGGTTACTCGCTCTACGACACGGTCGTCGTCTTCGACACCGTGAAGGAGAACACCAAGGGGCTCACGAAGCAGAACCGGCTCACCTACAGCGACGCCGCCAACGCGGGCCTCAACCAGACCCTGGTGCGCTCGCTCAACACCACCGTGGTGGCGCTGCTGCCGGTCGCCGCGCTGCTGTTCATCGGCGGCGGCCTGCTGGGCGCCGGCACCCTGAACGACATCTCGCTCGCGCTGTTCATCGGTCTCGCGGCCGGTGCCTACTCCTCGATCTGCGTCGCCACCCCGCTGCTGGCGCAGCTCAAGGAGGAGCAGCCGGAGATGAAGGCGCTGCGCAAGCGGGTCCTCCAGCACCGCGCCGCGGCCGCCAAGGCCGAGGCCGCGGAGGGCGTCGCGGCGGACCAGGAGCCGTCGGGCGAGGAGCAGCCCGCGGGTATGGTCGGACAGCGCGGCCGTTCGGCCGGCACCGGCCGGGCCAAGGGCCGTCCGTCCACCAAGCGCTGACCCGAGGCACCGACAGACCGTGAAGGACACCACCGTGACCACCGCCGACACCGCATTGGCCGAGCTGCTGAACAGCCGGATCCGGGACGTCCCGGACTACCCGAAGCCGGGAGTGCTGTTCAAGGACATCGCGCCGCTGCTCGCCGACGCCGAGGCCTTCGGCGCCCTCACCCGGGCGCTGGCGGACCGGGCCAAGGAGCTCGGTGCCACCAAGGTGGTGGGCCTGGAGGCGCGCGGCTTCGTGCTCGCGGCCCCGGCGGCCTTCGCGGCCGGGCTCGGCTTCGTGCCGATCCGCAAGCAGGGCAAGCTGCCCGGCGAGGTGTTCCGGCGCTCGTACGAGCTGGAGTACGGCTCGGCGACGCTGGAGGTGCAGTGCGACGCCTTCGCGCCCGGTGAGCGGGTGCTGGTGGTGGACGACGTGCTGGCCACCGGTGGCACCATCGGCGCCTCGCTGGACCTGGTGAAGGAGGCCGGGGCCCGGCTGGCGGGCGTCGTGGTGCTGATGGAGCTGGGCTTCCTGGACGGCCGGGAGCGGCTGTCCGGGCACCTGGACGGCGCTCCGCTGGAGACGCTGGTCACGGTCTGAGGGCCTCCCGGAAGGACGGCGGTCGGAACATCCGACCGCCGTCCTTCCGTTTCCGGGCCCGGCCGGATGAACACCTCGGCGCCCGGCTCGGTACCATGAAGATTCATCCCCTCCCGGTTGTACCCGACCGTTCGGGTCTCGGCGGGGGTCGGCCCGGTGCCCCGAGGAGTTGTCCTTGCCCGACGAGGTTGTGCCCACGGCCGCAGCGGCCGCCCCCGAAGACCGTCCCACGCCCTCGGGGGCCACCCCGGCACGCCCGGCGCCCACCTCCTCGCGTTCGCTCGGCCCGTCGGGCCGCGGCTCCACCGGCGGCATGCGGGCCCGGCTGGCCCGGCTGGGCGGCCAGCGCTCCAGCGTGCTGAACCCCGTCCTGGAGCCGCTGTTCCGCTCGATCCGGGCCAACGACCCCAAGGCCGACCCGGCGCTGCTGCGCGACATCGAGAAGGCCTACGCGGTCGCCGAGAAGTGGCACCGCGGGCAGAAGCGCAAGAGCGGCGACCCGTACATCACCCACCCGCTGGCGGTGGCGACGATCCTGGCCGAGCTCGGCATGGACGCCCCGACCCTGATGGCCGGGCTGCTGCACGACACCGTCGAGGACACCGACTACGGCCTGGAGACCCTGCGCAAGGACTTCGGCGACTCGGTGGCCCTGCTGGTGGACGGCGTCACCAAGCTGGACCGGGTCAAGTTCGGCGAGGCCGCGCAGGCCGAGACCGTCCGCAAGATGGTCGTGGCGATGGCCAAGGACCCGCGGGTCCTGGTGATCAAGCTGGCCGACCGCCTGCACAACATGCGCACGATGCGCTACCTCAAGCGGGAGAAGCAGGAGAAGAAGGCCCGCGAGACGCTGGAGATCTACGCCCCGCTGGCGCACCGGCTGGGCATGAACACCATCAAGTGGGAGCTGGAGGACCTCGCCTTCGCGATCCTCTACCCCAAGATGTACGACGAGATCGTCCGGCTGGTCGCCGAGCGTGCCCCCAAGCGGGACGAGTACCTGGCTACCGTCATCGACCAGGTCCAGGCGGACCTGCGCGGCGCCCGGATCACCGCCTCCGTCACCGGCCGGCCGAAGCACTACTACTCGGTCTACCAGAAGATGATCGTCCGGGGCCGGGACTTCGCCGAGATCTACGACCTGGTGGGCATCCGGGTCCTGGTCGACACCGTCCGCGACTGCTACGCGGCGCTGGGCACCATCCACGCGCGGTGGAACCCGGTGCCGGGGCGGTTCAAGGACTACATCGCGATGCCCAAGTTCAACATGTACCAGTCGCTGCACACCACGGTGATCGGTCCCGGGGGCAAGCCGGTCGAGCTGCAGATCCGCACCTTCGACATGCACCGGCGGGCCGAGTACGGCATCGCCGCGCACTGGAAGTACAAGCAGCGCGCGGTGGCCGGGGCGTCCAAGGTCCGCACCGACACCCCGACCCAGGTCCGCAAGGACGACAAGGCCGGCGCCGTCAACGAGATGGCCTGGCTGCGGCAGCTGCTGGACTGGCAGAAGGAGACCGCCGACCCGGGCGAGTTCCTGGAGTCGCTCCGCTTTGACCTGGCCAGCAACGAGGTCTTCGTCTTCACCCCCAAGGGCGACGTGATAGCCCTGCCGGCCGGGGCGACCCCGGTCGACTTCGCCTTCGCGGTGCACACCGAGGTCGGCTACCGGACGATAGGCGCCCGGGTCAACGGGCGGCTGGTGCCGCTGGAGTCGACCCTGGAGAACGGCGACACCGTCGAGGTGTTCACCTCCAAGGCGGAGAACGCCGGCCCGTCCCGGGACTGGCTGGGCTTCGTCAAGTCGCCGCGCGCCCGCAACAAGATCCGCGCCTGGTTCTCCAAGGAGCGCCGCGAGGAGGCGATCGAGCACGGCAAGGAGGCGATCGTCCGGGCGATGCGCAAGCAGGGCCTGCCGATCCAGCGGATCCTGACCGGCGACTCGCTGGTCACCCTGGCCCACGAGATGCGCTACCCCGACATCTCCTCGCTCTACGCCGCGATCGGCGAGGGCCACGTCGCCGCGCCGAACATCGTGCAGAAGCTGGTCCAGGCGCTCGGCGGCGAGGAGGGCGCGACCGAGGACCTGGCCGAGACCGCCACCCCGACCCACGACAACCGCCGCGCGGCGCGCCGCCGGGCCAAGGGCGACCCGGGCGTGATCGTCAAGGGCGTCGAGGACGTCTGGGTCAAGCTCTCCCGCTGCTGCACCCCGGTTCCGGGCGACCCGATCGTCGGCTTCGTCACCCGCGGCAACGGCGTCTCGGTGCACCGCGCCGACTGCGTCAACGTGGAGGCGCTGAGCCAGCAGCCGGAGCGCATGATCGACGTCGAGTGGGCGGCCACCCAGTCCTCGGTCTTCCTGGTGGCCATCCAGGTCGAGGCGCTGGACCGCTCCCGGCTGCTCTCGGACGTCACCCGGGTGCTCTCCGACCAGCACGTCAACATCCTGTCGGCGGCCGTGCAGACGTCCCGGGACCGGGTGGCGATGAGCCGCTTCACCTTCGAGATGGGCGACCCGAAGCACCTGGGCCACGTGCTCAAGGCGGTGCGCGGCGTCGAGGGCGTGTACGACGTCTACCGCGTCACCTCCGCCCGCAAGTAGCGGCGGGTACGCGCAAGGCCCCCGGGAGCGGTCCCGGGGGCCTTCGTCGTCCAGCGCGGCGAGGAGATCAGCCGCTGAACTCCTCCTGGCTGCGGTGCGCCTGCTCCAGCAGGGTCCGCACACCGGCCAGCTCGGACTCCAGCTTGGCGGTCCGGGAGGCGTTGCCGGCCGCGCGGGCCTTGTCCAGGTCGGCCTGGATCTTGTCGGCCTTGGCCTGGAACAGGCCCACCATGCCGGCCGCGCGGGCCTTGGCCTCCGGGTTGGAGCGCTTCCACTCGGCGTCCTCGGCCTCGCGGATGGCCCGCTCGACCGCGTTCAGCCGGCCGTCCAGCTTCGGACGGACCTCGCGCGGCACGTGGCCGATCGCCTCCCAGCGCTCGTTCACCTCCCGCAGCGCGGCCTTGGCGGCCTTGAGGTCGGTGATCGGCAGGATCGCCTCGGCCTCGGCGGCCAGCGCCTCCTTGAGCTTCTGGTTCTCCACCTGCTCGGCGTCCCGCTCGCTGAACACCGCGGAGCGGGCCTGGAAGAAGACGTCCTGGGCGCCGCGGAACCGCGCCCACAGCTCGTCCTCGATGTCCCGCTGGGCCCGGCCGGCGGCCTTCCAGCGCGCCATCAGGTCGCGGTACGAGGCCGCGGTGCTGCCCCAGTCCGTGGACGAGGACAGCGCCTCGGCCTCGGCGACCAGCGCCTCCTTGGTCTGCCGGGCCCTCTCGCGCTCGGCGTCCAGGGTGGCGAAGTGCGCCTTGCGGTGCTTGGAGAAGACCGAGCGGGCGTGCGAGAAGCGGTGCCACAGCTCGTCGTCGCTCTTGCGGTCCAGGCGCGGCAGGCCCTTCCAGGTGTCCACCAGGGCGCGCAGCCGGTCGCCGGCCTCCCGCCACTGGGTGGACTCGGCGAGCTGCTCGGCCTCGGAGACCAGCGCCTCCTTGGCCGCGCGGGCCTCGTCCTGGGCCTTGGCGCGGGCGGCCTTGCGCTCCTCGCGCCGGCTCTCGATCTCGCCGGCGAGCGTGTCCAGCCGCTTGGCCAGGCCCTCCAGGTCACCGACCGCGTGCCCCTCGACGACCTGGGCGCGCAGGTGCTCCAGCGCGGTCTGGGCGTCCTTGGCGGCCAGGTCGGTGGTGCGCACCCGCTTCTCCAGCAGGCCGATCTCCACCTCGATGCCCTGGTACTTGCGCTCGAAGTAGGCGAGGGCCTCCTCGGGCGAGCCGGCCTGCCAGGAACCGACGACGCGTTCACCGTCGGCCGTCCTGACGTAGACCGTGCCCTGCTCGTCCACACGGCCCCACGGGTCGCTGCTCATAGCGCGTCCTCCACATGACGTCGCGCCCGCGCCGGGGCGGCGCGCGTCCGTCGTCCACAGTTGATGTGCGACGGACCGAAAGAAGTCCGCCGTCCCCGTCCGCCGTGCCTTGCTGCCGAGGGTGACGGCCAGGCGGGTGCGGGCACCCTATACAACGCCAACATAGGCGACCAGGCCCGGTGCTGTCCGCATCCGGGCCGGGCGATTTCGGCCCGGGGCCGTGGGGGGGGGGGGGGGGCGCCCCCCCCCCCCCCCCCCCGCCGCCGGCCCACCTTACCCCCCCGACCAGACATGGATGGTGTGGCGGCGGACGGGGTGGGGGGCGCCGCCCCCCGACCCGAGG
>NZ_JBIAVL010000004.1:97577-348432 GCF_042894165.1 Kitasatospora sp. NPDC001547
CGCGCCCGCCGGGGCCCCCCCGGGGCCCCCCCCCCGCCCCCCCCCCCCCCCCCCCCCCCCCCCCCCCCCCCCCCCCCCCCCCCCCCCCCCCCCCCCCGGCCCCGGGGTAGGTCAACCCTTCGCCACCGTAACGGAGTTGAAGGTGACGTCGGCCATCGGGTGGCCGTCCGGCGAGCCCTCCAGGGTGCCCGCGGCGGCGATCTTCTGGACCGCGTCCAGGCCGCCGGTGACCTTGCCGAACGGGGTGTAGTTCGGCGGCAGCTTGGTGTCCTTGTAGACCAGGAAGAACTGGCTGCCGTTGGTGCCCGGGCCGGAGTTGGCCATCGCCACGGTGCCGGCCGGGTAGGTCGCGCCGGTCAGGTTCTCGTCCGCGAACTTGTAGCCGGGGCCGCCGGTGCCGCCGGGAACGGTCGCGCTGGCGGTCGGGTCGCCGCACTGGAGCACGAAGATGCCGTCGGTGGTGAGGCGGTGGCACTTGGTGTGGTCGAAGTACTGCTCGCCGGCCAGGAACGCGAAGGAGTTCACGGTGTGCGGGGCCTTGGCGGCGTCCAGCGCGACCGTCACCTTGCCGCAGTTGCTGTCCAGCGTCATCGTGTACGAGCCGCTGGGGTCGATCGTCATGGGCGGCTCGGCCTGCCACTGCTTGCCGTTGGGCGCGCCCGGCGCCGGGGCCGCGCAGCCCTCGACCGGCTTGCGGGTCGGGGTGGTCGGCTCGTCGGTGCCGGTCGGCGCGGCCTGGGGGCGGTCCGCGGCCGAGGTCTTCGTGTCGCCCTTGTCGTCCGAGCTGAACGCGCCGGTGGCGATCAGGGCGCCACCGCCGGCCAGCACCACGACGGCGAGCGAGGCGCCCAGGATCGTGTTCCGCCGCTTGCGCGCGGCCTGGGCCGCGACCCGGCGCTCCAACTGGCGCTCGTACTTCTCGCGGGCGAGCTGCCGCCGCCGCTGTTCGCTGCTGACCACCGGCCGTGTCTCCTACGGATGTGCGGGAAAAGTGGATGGATTCCGGAGCGGATCATCGCATCCCTCGGCGGCCAAGTGTAGGGACCGGGCCCGTAAGAACGCGGTGAACCTGTCAGGCCGCCGCGCCCCGCCACCCCTATCTGGTTCGCTACCGCACCCGCGGCGCCGGTAGGCTGCACGTACATCGTCACTGGCTGCACCAAGACCGGTGGGCGCCGCAGCCGACCGCCGCACACACCCGAAGGACGCGCGTGTTCATCGCCGGATTCCCCGCAGGAGCCTGGGGCACCAACTGCTACCTGGTCGCTCCGGCGGCGGGCGAGGAGTGCGTCATCGTCGACCCCGGCCACCAGGCGGCCCGCGGCGTCGAGGAGATGGTCCGCGAGCACCGGCTGAAGCCCGTCGCCGTGCTGCTCACCCACGGCCACATCGACCACGTGGCCTCGGTGGTCCCGGTCTGCGGCGCCCGCGGCGTCCCGGCCTGGATCCACCCCGAGGACCGGTACATGATGTCCGACCCGGAGAGGGCGCTCGGCCGCTCCCTGGGCACCCAGCTGATGGGCGAGCTCACCGTCGGCGAGCCCGACGACGTGCGCGAGCTCACCGACGGCGGCGTGCTGGAGCTGGCCGGCCTGAAGCTCACCGTGGACCACGCCCCGGGCCATACCGGGGGGTCGGTGACCTTCCGGACGCCCGGTGCCGAGGACCTCCCCCCGGTGCTGTTCTCGGGCGACCTGCTGTTCGCCGGCTCCATCGGGCGCACCGACCTCCCGGGCGGGGACAGCGAGGCGATCATGGAATCGCTGGCCCGGGTGTGCCTGCCCCTCGACGACTCCACCGTGGTCCTCTCCGGCCACGGCGGTCAGACCACCATCGGCCGCGAGCGCGCCACCAACCCCTACCTCCGACAGGCAGCGGGGGCGGCCGGCGCCCCGGCTTTCCCGCGACGAGGAATGTGACGGAAGAGAAGTTGAGCACCTTCACCGCCCCCAAGGGCACCTACGACCTGCTGCCCCCCAGCTCCGCGACGTTCCTGGCGATCCGCGAGCGCATCGCCGCCCCCGCCCGCCGGGCCGGCTACGGCTACGTCGAGACCCCGGTCTTCGAGGACGTGAAGCTGTTCTCCCGCGGTGTCGGCGAGTCCACCGACATCGTCACCAAGGAGATGTACACCCTCACCACCAAGGGCGGCGACGAGCTCGCGCTGCGCCCCGAGGGCACTGCCTCGGTGCTGCGCGCCGCGCTCCAGGCCAACCTGCACAAGCAGGGCAACCTGCCGGTCAAGCTCTGGTACTCCGGCTCGTACTACCGCTACGAGCGCGCCCAGAAGGGCCGCTACCGCCAGTTCTCCCAGGTCGGCGCCGAGGCGATCGGGGCCGAGGACCCGGCGCTGGACGCCGAGCTGATCATCCTGGCCGACGACGCCTTCCGCTCGCTGGGCCTGCGCGACTACTCGCTGCTGCTCAACAGCCTCGGCGACAAGGAGTGCCGCCCGGTCTACCGCGCCGCGCTGATCGAGTTCCTCGCCGGGCTGGACCTGGACGAGGACACCCGCCGCCGCGCCGAGATCAACCCGCTGCGCGTCCTCGACGACAAGCGCGAGTCGGTGCAGGCCCAGCTGGTCGACGCCCCGATGCTGCGCGACTACCTGTGCGAGTCCTGCAAGGCGTACGACGAGAAGGTCCGCGAGCTGCTCACCGCGGCGGGCGTGGCCTTCGTGGACGACCCCAAGCTGGTGCGCGGCCTGGACTACTACACCCGCACCACCTTCGAGTTCGTGCACAACGGCCTCGGCGCGCAGTCCGCGATCGGCGGCGGCGGCCGCTACGACGGCCTGTCCGAGATGATCGGCGGCCCGGCGCTGCCGTCCGTCGGCTGGGCGCTCGGCGTGGACCGCAGCTACCTGGCGCTGGAGGCCGAGGGCGTCACCCTCGACCTGCCGGCCGCCACCTCCGTCTACGCCGTCGCGCTCGGCGAGGAGGCCAAGAACGTCCTGTTCGCCAAGGTGGTCGAGCTTCGCCGGGCCGGCGTCGCCACCGACCTCGCCTTCGGCGTCAAGAGCATCAAGAACGCGATGAAGTCCGCCGACCGGTCCGGCGCCCGCTTCGCCCTGATCGCCGGGGACCGGGACCTCGCCGAGGGTGTCGTCCAGCTCAAGGACCTCACCACCGGCGAGCAGACCCCCGTCGCCCTCGACGCACTCGTCACCACCCTGAAGGAGAAGCAGCTGTGATCCGCACGCACGACGCGGGCACGCTCCGCCCGGAGCACGCAGGCACCACCGTCACCCTGGCCGGCTGGGTCGCCCGCCGCCGCGACCACGGCGGCGTCGCCTTCATCGACCTGCGCGACGCCTCCGGCACCGTGCAGATCGTGGTCCGCGACCTCGACTCGGTGCACGGCCTGCGCGCCGAGTACTGCGTCAAGGTCGTCGGCGACGTCCGGGTCCGCCCCGAGGGCAACGAGAACCCGGACATCCCGACCGGCGCCGTCGAGGTCGTCGTCAGCGGGATCGAGGTGCTCTCCGAGGCCGCCCCGCTGCCGTTCCCGGTCGCCGAGTACGAGCCCGGCACGGTCAACGAGGAGGTCCGGCTGCGCTACCGCTACCTGGACCTGCGCCGTGAGGGCCCGGCCAAGGGCCTGCGCCTGCGCTCCAAGGTCAACAACATCATCCGCCGGGTGATGGAGGAGAACGACTACCTCGACATCGAGACGCCGTACCTCACCCGCTCCACCCCCGAGGGCGCCCGCGACTTCCTGGTCCCGGTCCGCCTCCAGCCCGGCCACTGGTACGCCCTGCCGCAGTCGCCCCAGCTGTTCAAGCAGCTGCTGATGGTGGCCGGCATGGAGCGCTACTACCAGATCGCCCGCTGCTTCCGCGACGAGGACTTCCGCGCCGACCGGCAGCCGGAGTTCACCCAGCTGGACATCGAGGCCTCGTTCGTCGACCAGGAGGACATCCTGGCCCTCGGCGAGAAGATCATCGGCGCCGTCTGGCGCGAGGTGCACGGGTACGAGATCCCCAACCCGCTGCCGCGGATGACCTACGCGGAGGCCATGGGCCGCTACGGCTCGGACAAGCCGGACGTCCGCTTCGGCCAGGAACTCACCGACCTGACCGAGTACTTCAAGGGCACCGACTTCCGCGTCTTCCAGGCCCCGTACGTCGGCGCCGTGGTCATGCCCGGCGGCGCCTCGCAGCCGCGCAAGCAGCTGGACGCCTGGCAGGACTGGGCCAAGGCGCGCGGTGCCCGCGGTCTGGCGTACGTCCTCATCGACGCCGAGACCGGCGAGCTGCGCGGCCCGGTCGCCAAGAACCTCTCCGAGGAGCACCTGGCCGGCCTCGCCGCCGCCGCGGGCGCCAAGAACGGCGACGCGATCTTCTTCGCGGCCGGCAAGGAGCGCGCCTCGCAGGAGCTGCTCGGCGCCGCCCGTCTGGAGATCGGCCGCCGCTGCCAGCTGATCGACGAGTCCCGGTGGGCCTTCCTCTGGGTCGTCGACTTCCCGATGTTCGAGCCGATCGAGGACGACAAGGGCCAGTTCCAGGGCTGGCACGCGGTGCACCACCCGTTCACCGCCCCGACCGCGGAGTCGCTGGCCACCTTCGACACCGACCCGGGCTCGGCGCTCTCCAACGCCTACGACCTGGTCCTCAACGGCTCGGAGCTGGGCGGCGGTTCGATCCGTATCCACCAGCGCGACGTGCAGAAGCGGGCGTTCGACGCGATCGGCCTCTCCGAGGAGGAGGCGGCCTCGCAGTTCGGCTTCCTGCTGGACGCCTTCAACTACGGCCCGCCGCCGCACGGTGGGGTCGCCTTCGGCCTGGACCGCATCGTCACGCTGCTGGGCGGGTACGACACCATCCGCGACGTCATCGCCTTCCCGAAGACGTCCACCGGCGGCGACCCGCTGACCGGCGCGCCGACCCCGATCACCCCGGCGCAGCGCCGCGAGGCCGGCGTGGACGCCCAGCCGAAGGTCCGCGAGGACGCCAAGGGCGAGGCCCAGCCCAAGGCCTGACACCGCGTCATCCGCTAACCTGCAACGGCCCCGGACGGCCCAGCCGCCGTCCGGGGCCGGTCCACAACGGTGTGTGACACAGGGAGGGTTGACCCGATGCAGGTCACAACGAGAGTCGAATGTCCGGAGGACGCCCCGGCCACCAGACGCGTCCACATGGCCGCGTTCCCCGGCCCGGACGAGGCGGACCTGGTGGACGCGCTGCGCCGCGACCCGGCCTGGCTGCCCGGGCTGTCCATGGTGGCGGTCGACGAGGCCGGGCTGGTGATCGGGCACGCGCTGCTGACCCGGCTGCGGGTCGGCGACGGCAGGGGACTGGCGCTCGCGCCGGTCGCGGTGGCGCCCGAGTGGCAGCGCCGGGGCGTCGGCGAGCTGGTCGTCCGGGCCGCGCTGACGGCGGCCGAGAAGGCGGGCGAGAAGCTCGTGGTCGTCCTCGGCGATCCGGGGTACTACGGGCGGTTCGGCTTCGCGCCGGCCGGTCGGCACGAGGTCACCGGCCCGTTCGAGGTGCCGGAGGCGTACTTCCAGGCGCTGCCGCTGGCGGCCTACGACGGCGGCCCGCGCGGGCTCTGCCGGTACCCCGAGCCGTTCGTCGCGGTCTGAGCCGCCTGAGTCGCCTGAGTCGTCCGCCCGTCCGACCTGTTCGACCCGTCCGGCCCGACCCCCGGGCGCCGCTCCCTCGGGCACCTCTCCCCAGGGCCGGTCCACGAGACCGGCCCCGGTCGCCACGGCCCCGCCGACCCGCGGGTACGGCCGTCGGCGCCTACGGTGAGTGCGCATCAGCGTTCAGCCGGACGGAGGACCCGAGGGTGGCCGAGCAGCAGCGGACCGGGAAGCCGGGGAGACTGGCCAGGAAGCCGTACGAGCGGGAGCTGCTGCGGCTCCAGGAGGAGCTGGTGAAGCTCCAGGAGTGGGTGCGGGTCGAGGGCGCCCGGCTGGTGGTGGTCTTCGAGGGCCGCGACGCCGCCGGCAAGGGCGGAGCGATCAAGCGGGTGACGGAGTACCTGAACCCCCGCATCGCCCGGGTCGCGGCGCTGCCCACGCCGACCGAGCGGCAGAAGACCCAGTGGTACTTCCAGCGCTACGTCGAGCACCTCCCGGCCGCCGGGGAGATCGTGCTGTTCGACCGCAGCTGGTACAACCGCGCGGGCGTCGAGCGGGTGATGGGCTTCTGCACCGACGAGGAGTACTGGCAGTTCCTGCACCAGTGCCCGACCTTCGAGCGGATGCTGACCGAGTCGGGGATCCTGCTGCGCAAGTACTGGTTCTCGGTGAGCGACACCGAGCAGGAACGGCGCTTCCGGGACCGGCTGGAGGACCCGATGAAGCGCTGGAAGCTCTCCCCGATGGACGTCGAGTCGATCACCCGCTGGGAGGACTACTCGCGGGCCAAGGACGAGATGTTCCTCCACACCGACACCCCGGACTCGCCCTGGCACGTGGTGGAGAGCGACGACAAGCGCCGGGCCCGGATCAACATGATCGCCCACCTGCTGTCCACCCTGCCGTACCGCGAGATCAGGGCGCCGCAGATCGAGCTGCCGCCCCGCCCCGCGTCGCGCGGCTACGAACGGCCCCCGCGCGACCTCCAGAAGTACGTCCCGGACCACGCCGCCGGGCTCGACTAGCGGGGCCGTCGGGTCGTCCGAACGGACGCGTGGCGTTGCCGGCACCCGGGCCGGGTCGTGCGATGGACGTGCCCACCACGGCGCGGGCGCCCGACCCGGGCGCCCGCCGGACGTCAGGAGACCCGCCCATGTTCGTGCGCACCGGCTACTTCACCGGCGACCCGGCCCGCCTCGGCCGGACCCTCGACGGTTTCAGCGCGGAGGCCGTCGGCCTGCTCTCCGGCGAGCACGGCTACCGGGGCTACGGGCTCTTCGCCAACCGCGAGCTGGGGGTCTTCACCATGGGCTCCTGGTGGGACACCGCGCAGGCCGAGCGGGACAGCGACGCGAAGCTGGGCGCGCGGCGCGGCGAGCTGCTCGCCCCCTTCGCCGGCACGGCGGCCGTCGACGTCTGGGAGGCGGCGGCCTTCGCGCCGCCCGGGGAGGGCGGGCCGGGGGCCCGGTTCCGGCTGGTCCGGGCCGAGTTCGACCCCTCCTCGGCGGACCGGCTGGTCGCGGCGTTCCGGGAGCAGGCGCTGCCCAACCTGGAGCGGATGGACGGCTTCGTGGGCGGGGCCCTGCTGATCCAGCGGGACCGCGGCCGGGCCTCGGTGGGGACGATCTTCCAGGATGAGGCCACCTTCGCGGCCTCCCGCAGCCCGCAGGCCGAGGCGCGGTCCCGGGTCACCGCCGCGGTCGGCGTGACGGTGCGGTCGCTGGAGGAGTTCGAGGTCGTCCTGCTGGACCGCCGTCCGCCGCGGTAGCCGCGAGCCGCGGCGGCCGTGCGGCCGGGGAGCCGTGAGCCCCGAAGCCCGTTCCGCGGACCCGGCCGTCCGCCGCGGGACGGGCTGTCGGCGGGCTCGCATAGGCTTCCGGTGTGGACGAACCGGACCTCTTCACCGCCGCAGCCGAGGAACGCCAGACCAGGGAGCCCGGCCGGGCGCCGCTGGCCGTACGGATGCGTCCGCGCACCCTGGACGAGGTGGCCGGGCAGCGGCAGCTGCTGAAGCCCGGCTCGCCGCTGCGCCGGCTGGTCGCGGGCTCCCGCGGGCCGGCGGCGACCAGCTCGGTGATCCTCTGGGGGCCGCCCGGCACCGGCAAGACCACCCTGGCGCACGTGATCAGCCAGGCCGTCGAGGGCCGCTTCGTGGAGCTGTCCGCGATCACCGCCGGGGTCAAGGAGGTCCGGGCCGTCATCGACGGCGCCCGGCGGGCGGTCGGGATGTCCGGCCGGGAGACGGTGCTCTTCCTGGACGAGATCCACCGCTTCTCCAAGGCCCAGCAGGACTCGCTGCTGCCGGCGGTGGAGAACCGCTGGGTGACCCTGATCGCGGCGACGACGGAGAACCCGTACTTCTCGGTGATCTCCCCGCTGCTGTCCCGCTCGCTGCTGCTCACCCTGGAGTCGCTGACCGACGAGGACATCCGGGCGCTGCTGCGCCGCGCGGTGGCCGACGAGCGCGGCCTGGAGGGCGCGCTGGAGCTGACCGCGGAGGCCGAGGACCACCTGGTGCGGCTGGCCGGCGGGGACGCCCGGCGGGCGCTCACCACGCTGGAGGCGGCGGCCGGGGCGGCGCTGGAGAAGGGCGAGCCGAGCATCACGCTGGCCACCACCGAGACGGCGGTCAACCAGGCGGCGGTGCGCTACGACAAGGACGGCGACCAGCACTACGACGTGGCGAGCGCGCTGATCAAGTCCATCCGCGGCAGCGACGTGGACGCCACCCTGCACTACCTGGCCCGGATGATCGAGGCGGGGGAGGACCCGCGCTTCATCGCCCGCCGGCTGATGATCTCGGCCAGCGAGGACGTCGGCCTGGCGGACCCGACGGCGCTGCAGACGGCGGTGGCGGCGGCCCAGGCGGTGGCCCTGATCGGGTTCCCGGAGGCCCGGATCATCCTCTCCCAGGCGGCCATCGCGCTGGCCCTGGCGCCCAAGTCCAACGCGGCCTACCTGGCGATCGACGCGGCCCTGGCGGACGTCCGGCAGGGCCTGGCGGGCGCCGTCCCGGCGCACCTGCGGGACTCCCACTACGGCGGCGCGGGCAAGCTCGGCCACGGCAAGGGCTACCGGTACCCGCACGACCTGCCGGAGGGCATCGCGGCCCAGCAGTACGCGCCGGACGCCGTGCACGGCAAGGAGTACTACCAGCCGACCAGGCGCGGCGGCGAGGCCCGTTACGCGGACGTGGTGGAGTGGACGCGCGGGCGGCTGCGGGGGGAGCGCAGGACGGAGAAGAAGGCCGCGAAGCCGGCCGGGAAGGCGCCGGAGAAGCCGGAGCCGGGGGCCGAGGAGCAGCCCGGGGAATAGGGCGGGTGATCGACCGGTATACTCGGTCGGAGTGCCATGTCCCGGGACGGCGGCGGGGGATACCCCACCGACCGGCCGCACCAGCGGGGCATCGGCGGTAGGCCTCCTCCGGGAGGCCCGCACCAGGAGCGTCGCGCACCGTCATCGGTGTCGCGGGCGGCCCAGGATCCTGGGCCGGTCCGTGTGACCAGCACTTCCGTGCCCGGCTCCGGAGAGCGGCTGATCCCATCGCGCAGGCGGCGGGGTTTTCTCCGGGTCGCGACATGCGACCTCCGTCAACACCTGGTGAAGCCGTATTCGTAAGCAAGGAAGGTTTGGTTCATGGCGAACCAGAAGCGCCCCAAGGTCAAGATCGCGCGCGCCCTCGGTGTGCCGCTGACCCCGAAGTCCGTCAAGTACTTCGAGGCCCGCCCGTACCCGCCCGGCCAGCACGGCCGTGGTCGCAAGCAGAACTCGGACTACAAGGTCCGTCTGCTCGAGAAGCAGCGTCTGCGCGCCCAGTACGACCTGAGCGAGAAGCAGATGGCCCGCGCGTTCGACCGCGCGAAGAAGGCCGAGGGCAAGACCGGTGAGGCGCTCGTCGCCGACCTGGAGACCCGTCTGGACTCCCTGGTGCTGCGTTCGGGCATCGCCCGCACCATCTACCAGGCCCGCCAGATGGTCGTCCACGGCCACATCGAGGTCAACGGCGGCAAGGTCAACAAGCCGTCGTTCCAGATGAAGCCGGGCTACGTGGTGACCGTCCGCGAGCGCAGCAAGGAGAAGGTCCCCTTCCAGGTCGCCCGTGAGGGTGGCTACGCGGGTGAGGGCCAGACCCCGAAGTACCTCGAGGTCAACCTGAAGGCCCTGGCCTTCCGCCTGGACCGTGCGCCGCAGCGCAAGGAGGTCCCGGTGATCTGTGACGAGCAGCTGGTCGTCGAGTACTACTCGCGCTGACCCGGTTCCGCTCTTCGCGATACCGCGAGCGAGCCCCCGTCGCCTTTCGAGGCGGCGGGGGCTCGCCCCGTTCCGGCTGCCGCGTCAGACGGACTCGCCGGTCATCGCGGCGGCCAGCCGCAGGTGCGGGCGGGCCTCCGCGGCGCGGCCCTGGCGCTCCAGGGTGCGGCCGAGCATCAGCCGGGCGTAGTCCTCGGCCGGGTCGGCCTCCAGGATCCGCAGCAGTTCGGCCTCGGCGCGGCGCAGCTGCGCGGAGTGGAAGTAGCTGCGGGCCAGCAGCAGCCGGACGGAGAGGTTGGCCGGCTCCTCGGCCAGCACGCCTTCGAGCATGCGGGCCGCGTCGGTGTACGCCTTGGAATCGAAGTAGAACTTCGCCATGCGGTACTCGTCGGCGGTGTTGTGGACGGCCATGGTGCTCCTTCCGGGCAGTTACTTGCCTCCTCAAGCAATCGGCAAGTTTCAACTATTCCGCACCGGCGAGGGGGCGGGTGCGGGCGGCACCGCGCGGGGGCCCGGCGCCGGTTCCGGGCCCTCCGCCGCGCCCCCGCCGCCGAGCGCCCGGGTGACCGCCGCGTCCAGGTCCAGCAGGGCGCCGGCCTGGTAGCAGTCCTCGTACTCCTGGGCGGTCAGCCCGGCCAGGGCCCGCTCGGCGCACTCCTGGTGCGGGCCGAAGAAGTTCCGCGAGCCCAGGAACGGGTTGCCGACCGTGCGCCAGATCCGGTGCGCCGCGCCCTGGAGCACCCGGGCCTCGCGCAGGTCGCCCACCGTGCCCGGGCCGCTCGGCTCGGTCTCCAGCAGCGCCAGCAGGTCGATGCCCAGCACGATGCCCAGCAGGTCGTGGAAGAGGTGGTTCAGCCGCACGCACTCCCGGGCCAGCGCGCGGGCGGGCTGCACCGCGCCGTCCAGCCAGTGCGAGTAGGCCATCGCGTAGAGCACGTACGCGTAGGCCCACTGCTCGCCGTGCTCCTCGCACAGCTCGCGGGCCTGGCCGAACCAGAGCTCGCCGCTGTCGAGGTCCCCCTGGAAGAGGTAGGCCAGGCCCAGCTCCAGCATGGCCATCACCACGTTGCTGTTGAGCTCGCCGATCGTCCGGTAGTGCCAGAGCGCCTCCTCGAACAGCTCGGCGGCCCGGTCGGGGTCGTCGCCGACCAGGGCGACGCAGCCCTGGCGGTGGACGGCGTAGGCCAGGGCCCGGTCGTCGCCGGTGTTCAGGGCCTGGCGGCGGCACTCCTCCAGCGCCGGGCGGGCGGTGCCGAGGTCGCCCTGGAGGGTGGCCATGTAGCCGGTCACCCAGAGCGCCTTGGCCCGGGCCTCGGTGGGCTCGCGGTCCAGGGCGAGCGCGCGGTCCAGCCAGTGCCGGCCCTCGCCGAGGTGGCCGCAGCCGACCCAGTAGAACCAGAGCGCCCCGGCCAGCAGCAGGGCGATCTGCTCCTCGCCGGGCTCGGTGAGGCAGAACTCCAGCGCGGCGCGGAGGTTGCTGTGGGCGAGCTCCGTGCGCTCGGCGGTCTCCGCCTGCCGGGGGCCGAACCACTCGACCTCGCCCCAGGTGGCGACACCGAGGTACCAGTCCCGGTGGCGGCGCAGCAGCCGGGGCTCCTCACCGGCGGCGCGCAGCCACTGGCCGCCGTACTCGCGCAGGGTGTCCAGCAGCCGGAAGCGCACGCCGAAGGGGCTGTCCTCGCGGAGCACCACGGACTTGGCGACCAGCTCGTCGAGCAGGTCGAGCGTCTCCTCGGGCTCGATGCCCTCGCCGGCGCAGACGTACTCGGCGGCCTCCAGGTCGAAACCGCCGGCGAAGACCGACAGGCGGGCCCAGAGTAAACGTTCCTGCACCGTGCACAGCTCATGGCTCCAGCCGATCGTCGTGCGCAGCGTCCGGTGCCGGGGCAGGGCCGTCCGGGAGCCGCCGGTGAGCAGCCGGAAGCGGTCGTCGAGCCGGGCGGTGACCTGCTCCACCGACAGCGCGCGCAGCCGGCCGGCGGCCAGCTCCACGGCCAGCGGCAGCCCGTCCAGCCGTCGGCAGAGCAGCGCGACCGCCTCCGCGTTCGCCTCCGTCACCTCGAACGACGGCAGCACCGCCCGGGCCCGGTCGGCGAACAGCCGTACCGCGTCCGGCAGCGCGCCCGGGCGCGGTGGGGCGGTCGGCAGCGGGGCGAGGGTCAGCAGGTGCTCGCCCGAGGCCCGCAGCGCGGTGCGGCTGGTGGCCAGCAGCCGCAGGCCGGGCAGCGCCCGCAGCAGCGCGTCGGCCAGCTCGGCGCAGGCCTCCACCAGGTGCTCGCAGCCGTCCAGCACCAGCAGCGGGCACAGGCCGTCCAGCCGCTCGATCAGGACGTCCAGCGGCGGACGGGCGGTGCCGTCGGAGAGCCGCAGCGCCTCCAGGACGGCGTGGCCGAGCAGCAGCGGGTCCTGCACCGGGGCCACGTCCACCAGCCAGGTGCCGTCCGGGAACGCGTCGGCCGCCCGGGCCGCCGCGCGCAGGGCCAGCCGGCTCTTGCCCACGCCGCCCGGCCCGGTGACGGTCACCAGCCGGGCCGAGGCCAGCAGGCCGGCCAGTTCGGCCAGTTCGGCCCGCCGCCCGACGAAGCCGGTCACCTCGGCCGGCAGCCGTCCGGGCTCCGGCTCCCACGGCCCCGCCCCGGGCTCCCCGGGCTGTGCTCTCCAGTCCCCGGCCAAAGGCTGCTCCCCGTGCTCCAGGCCGGACCGTCGCGGTCCGGACGTGCGTCGGGCCGTACGGGCGACGGCCTGCCAGGCAGAACGAGGTGACCGGCCGGTCGGTTACGCGCGCGGATCGCACACCCGACCGGATCGCCGGGCGGAGAACCCGGTCCGGGAATCGGGCGTGGGCGCGATAGGGTTCCGTCTGAATAGTTGCAAGGCGAGGGAGCGCGCAAAGGTGTCCGTGGGAGAGCTGGCCGGATTGCTCGTCGCCGTGTTCTGGGCGGTCCTGGTCACCCTGCTCGCCGTGGTGCTGGTCCGCCTCTCGCGGGTGCTGAAGGAGGCCGCCGTCCTGGTCTCCGCGGTCACCGAGCAGGCCGTCCCGCTGCTGACCGACGCGGGCGCCGCCGTGCGCAGCGCCAACGAGCAACTGGAGCGGGTGGACGAGATCACCGCCAACGTGCAGGACGCCGCCGCCAACGCCAACGCGCTCTCCTCCACTGTGGCCGCCACCCTGGGCGGACCGCTGGTGAAGGTCGCCGCGTTCAGCTACGGCGTGCGCAAGGCCGTCGCCCGGCAGCAGGGCGGCCTGCCGCCGGTGCCGGCGCAGGCGGGCGAGCGCGAGGAGCTGGCCCGGCTGGTCCGGGCCGAGGTGCGCGCCGCGACGGCGCCCAGGAACGGCCTGTTCTCCCGGGTCCGGCGCGCGGTGAGGGGCTGACGGCATGGTGCGACGCATCTTCTGGATGGCGGTCGGCGCCGGTGCCACCGTCTGGGCCATGAACAAGGCCAACGAGGCCGTGCACCGGCTCACCCCGGACAGCCTCTCCGGCACCGCCGCCCGGGGCGCCCTGCACCTGGGCGACCTGGCCAAGCAGTTCGCGCAGGACGTGAAGGCCGGCATGGCCGAGCGCGAGGAGCAGCTGAAGGACGACCTGGGGCTGCACGGCACCGCCGTGCTGGAGCCCCGCAGCGCCCGCCGGGTGCTGCGCGGCGAGCCGCAGTACCGAGCTATCTCGGCGGCGCCCGGTAGCCCGGCCGCCGCCCTGCCTCCGTCGTCCCGCACCCGCTCGGTACCCGACGGTGCCGGCACCACCCCCCAGACCACTGAAGAAACGCCCCGCCGCGCGCTGCCGCCGCGGGGCGGCACCCCGAACCGGAAGGACCACTAATGGAGTCGGCTGAGATCCGCCGCCGCTGGCTGCGCTTCTTCGAGGAGCGCGGCCACACCGTCGTTCCGTCGGCGTCCCTGGTCGCCGACGACCCCACCCTGCTGCTCGTCAACGCCGGCATGGTGCCGTTCAAGCCCTACTTCCTGGGCGAGGTCAAGCCGCAGTTCTCGCGCGCCACCAGCGTCCAGAAGTGCGTGCGCACCCTGGACATCGAGGAGGTCGGGAAGACCACCCGGCACGGCTCCTTCTTCCAGATGTGCGGCAACTTCTCCTTCGGCGACTATTTCAAGGAAGGAGCCATCAAGTTCGCGTGGGAGCTGCTCACCACTCCCGTCGCGGACGGCGGCTACGGCCTGGAGAAGGAGAAGCTCTGGATCACCGTCTACAAGGACGACGACGAGGCCGAGCAGATCTGGCGTGACGTCATCGGCGTGCCCTCGGAGCGCATCCAGCGCCTGGGCATGAAGGACAACTTCTGGTCGATGGGCGTCCCCGGCCCGTGCGGCCCGTGCTCGGAGATCAACTACGACCGCGGCCCCGCGTACGGCGAGGAGGGCGGCCCGGCCGTCAACGGCGAGCGCTACCTGGAGATCTGGAACCTGGTCTTCATGCAGTACGAGCGCGGCCACGGCGACGGGAAGGACGGCTTCGAGATCCTCGGCGACCTGCCGAGCAAGAACATCGACACCGGCCTCGGCCTGGAGCGCCTCGCCGCCATCCTGCAGGGCGTCGACAACCTCTTCGAGATCGACACCAGCCGGATGATCCTCGACCGCGCCGCCGAGCTCACCGGCCACACCTACGGCGCCGACCACAAGTCGGACGTCTCGCTGCGCGTGGTCACCGACCACATCCGCACCGCGCTGATGCTGATCGGCGACGGCGTCACCCCGGGCAACGAGGGCCGCGGCTACGTGCTGCGCCGCATCCTGCGCCGCGCCATCCGCAACATGCGCCTGCTGGGCGCCACCGGCGTGGTGGCCAAGGACCTCACGGACATCGCGATCAAGGCGATGGCCCCGCAGTACCCGGAGCTGGAGACCGACCGCAAGCGCATCGAGACGGTCGTCGTCGGCGAGGAGGCGGCCTTCCTGCAGACCCTGAAGGCCGGCACCAGCCTGCTGGACGCCGCGGTCACCGAGACCAAGCAGGCCGGCGGCGCCGTCCTCTCCGGCGACCAGGCCTTCAAGCTGCACGACACCTACGGCTTCCCGATCGACCTCACCCTGGAGATGGCCGAGGAGCAGGGCCTCCAGGTGGACGAGGCCGGCTTCCGCCGCCTGATGCAGGAGCAGCGGGACCGCGCCAAGGCGGACGCCAAGGCCAAGAAGATGGGCCACGCCGACGTCGCCGCGTACCGCGAGGTCGCCGACAAGTCCGGCGCCAGCGTCTTCACCGGCTACAGCCTCACCCAGGGCGAGGCCACCGTGGTCGGCCTGCTGGTGGACGGCGTCCCGGCGCCGGCCGCCTCCGAGGGCGACGAGGTCGAGATCATCCTCGACCGCACCCCGTTCTACGCCGAGGGCGGCGGCCAGCTCGCCGACCAGGGCCGGATCCGGCTCGAGTCCGGCGCGGTGGTGGAGATCCGCGACGTGCAGCAGCCCGTCCCGGGCGTCATCGTGCACTCCGGCGGGGTGCTGTTCGGCGAGGTCGTGCTGGGCGCCTCGGCGTACGCCACGATCGACACCGAGCGCCGCCGGGCGATCGCCCGCGCCCACTCGGCCACCCACCTGACCCACCAGGCGCTGCGCGACGCGCTCGGCCCGACGGCCGCCCAGGCCGGCTCCGAGAACGCCCCCGGCCGCTTCCGCTTCGACTTCGGTTCGCCCGCCGCCGTTCCCGGCAGCGTGCTGGTCGACGTCGAGCAGAAGATCAACGACGTGCTGGGCCGCGAGCTGGAGGTCAGCGCCGAGGTCATGACGATGGACCAGGCCCGCAAGGCCGGCGCCATCGCGATGTTCGGCGAGAAGTACGGCGACGAGGTCCGGGTCGTCACCATCGGCGACTTCTCCAAGGAGCTGTGCGGTGGCACCCACGTCGGCAACACCGCCCAGCTGGGCCTGGTGAAGCTGCTCGGCGAGTCCTCGATCGGCTCCGGCGTGCGCCGCGTCGAGGCGCTGGTCGGCACCGACGCGTACCGCTTCCTGGCCCGTGAGCACACCGTGGTCTCCCAGCTCACCGAGCTGGTCAAGGGCCGCCCGGAGGAGCTGCCGGAGAAGATCTCGGGCATGCTCGCCAAGCTCAAGGACGCCGAGAAGGAGATCGAGCGCTTCCGCGCCGAGAAGGTGCTGGCCGCCGCGGCTGGCCTGGCCGACTCGGCCGAGGACGTGCACGGCGTCGCCGTGGTCGCCGCGCAGGTCGCCGACGGCGTGGGCGCGGACGAGCTGCGCAAGCTGGTCCTGGACGTGCGCGGCCGCCTCGGCTCGCGCCCGGCCGTGGTCGCCGCCTTCACCGTGGCCAACGACCGTCCGCTGACCGTGATCGCCACCAACGAGGACGCCCGCGGCCGCGGCATCAAGGCCGGCGAGCTGGTCCGGACCGCCGCCAAGACCCTCGGCGGCGGCGGTGGCGGCAAGGACGACGTCGCCCAGGGCGGCGGCTCCAACCCGGCCGCGGTCGGCGAGGCCATCGCCGCGGTGCGCGGCCTGGTCGCGGAGCGCGCCAGCTGATGGAGCAGGAGGAGAGGCCCTTCCGGCGGGGGCGGCGGATCGCCGTCGACGTCGGGGACGCCCGGATCGGGGTCGCGTCCTGCGACCCCGACGGGGTGCTCGCCACCCCCGTGGAGACCGTCCCGGCCGGGGTGAAGTCACAGGCCAGGATCGCCGCCATCGTCGACGAGTACGGCGCGATGGAGGTGATCGTCGGGCTGCCGCGCTCGCTCAGCGGCAAGGAGGGCCCGGCGGCGGAGAAGGTCCGGGCGTACGCGGCCCGGCTGGCGAACCGGCTCTACCCGGTGCCGGTGCGGCTGGTGGACGAGCGGATGTCGACCGTCACCGCGACCCACGGGCTGCGCGCCTCGGGGGTCAAGGCGAAGAAGGGCCGCTCGGTGGTCGACCAGGCCGCCGCGGTGGTGATCCTCCAGACCGCCCTTGAGTCCGAACGGGTGAGCGGACGCCCGCCCGGTGAGAGCGTCGAGGCGACCGGCTGACCGGTGTGATCTAACGTCCCGTTGAGGGGTCCGTGCGGACGCGTCCGCACGGACCCCTTCTTCGTTCGTTTCCGTGTCCGTTTTGGATCGATTCGCATCGATCCAGTCCGGACCGGAGAGAATCCGCACCGATCCGGGACCGCCGAGGGGGCGCGAGCCATGACCGACCAGGACTTCCACCCGGGGCTCACACCCGGACACCTGGGTGCGCCGGTGCTGGAGCCGGAGGGCCGCCCGCCGTCCGCGCCCCGCCCGCGCTCCGATGCGCCGGATCCGCACCGACGGCGCAACGGGCTGGCCTGCGGGCTCACCGCCTTCGCCCTGGTCGCGGTGTTCGGCGGGATCGGGCTGACCGGGTACACCTGGTTCCAGTCGCAGCGCAAACCCCCGGCCGCCGCCGACTTCGCCGGGCAGGGCACCGGCAGCGTGCAGGTCTCGGTGCCGGAGGGCGCCGGCCTCTCCCAGATCGCGTCGGCGCTGGTCCGCAACGGGGTGGTGGCCAGCTCGCTGGCCTTCACCCGGGCCGCGAGGGGCAGCGCGGCGGCGGCCGGGCGGATCCAGCCAGGGACGTACACGCTGAAGCAGAAGATGTCGGCCGTGGCGGCGCTGGCGATCCTGATCGACCCGGCCAACGCCAACGGCCTGACCATCCCCGAGGGCTGGCGCGGCTACCAGATCTACGCGGCCATCGACAAGAAGCTGAACCTGCCCGAGGGCACCACCCAGAAGACCGCCCAGGAGCAGGGCGCCGAGCTCGGCCTGCCGGACTTCACCAACGGCAGCCCGGAGGGCTACCTGTTCCCGGCGACGTACAGCGTCACCGACGGCACCACCGCCTTCGACCTGCTGAAGCAGATGGTGGACCGGGCCGGCAAGGAGTTCGGCCGGGACGACGCCAGCGTCGTCGCGCAGAACCTCGGGCAGACCCTGTACGGGCTGGTCACCGTGGCCAGCATGGTCCAGGGCGAGGCCGACAACACCGCGGACATGGGCAAGGTGGCCCGGGTGATCTACAACCGGCTGGCCAAGGGCATGCCCCTGCAGCTGGACTCCACCATCAACTACGCGCTCGGCCGGTCGACCCTGAACACCTCGGTGACCGACACCCGGCTGGACTCCCCGTACAACACCTACCTGCACCCCGGGCTGCCGCCGAGCCCGATCTCCAACCCCGGGCGGCAGGCGATCATGGCGGCGCTGGACCCGACGCCGGGGGACTGGCTGTACTTCGTCACCGTGAAGCCCGGGGACACCCGGTTCACCGACAGCTTCGACGTGCAGCAGCGCAACGTGGCGGAGTTCAACGCCAACCGGGCGGCGGCCAGGCAGAGCGCCTCGGCGTCCGCGCCGAGCTCCGGCCCGGCGGCCCCCGGGGCGGGGGCCGGTGCGCCTTCCGGCGCCGGTGCGGGGACGCCGTAGCGGTGGTGTGTGCCGTCGGTGAGGTCGCTCACCGACGGTGCGTCCGCCCGGCCGGGGGTAAGGCTGCGGTACGGTAACGTCTCCCTCCAGGCGCTGCGCTAGCACGCCGGTTCGAGATTCAGCCGGGACCGCGTCGTCCCGGGACGGCCGGTTCGATCCTCCGGCCGTCACCGTCGGTTAAGGGGATCGATGACCGATCTGGGCGGGGGCTACGGCCCCCAGGGCGAGCCGTGGCACCCCGGTGATCCCGGGTACGACGGCCGGCAGCCGGTCCCCGGCCAGCAGGACGGCCAGTGGCAGCAGCAGTACCCGCAGCAGGGCCAGTCGGCCCAGCAGCCGTACGGGGACGTGCAGCAGGGGTACGCGCAGCAGCAGATGACGCCGCAGATGCAGCAGCAGATGATGGCGCAGCAGCAGGGCTACCAGCAGCAGGGTTACGTCCAGCAGGGTTACCCGCAGCAGACGGCGCAGCAGGGCTACCCCCAGCAGGGGTACGGGCAGCAGCAGGCTCAGCAGCCGATGCAGCAGGGGTACGCGCAGCAGCAGATGCCCCAGCAGCAGGCGCCGATGCAGCAGCAGGGCTACGAACAGCAGGGGTACGAGCAGCAGGGCTACGAGCAGCAGGGTTTCCCCGGGGGTCAGCAGCAGGGCCACGCGCAGCAGCAGGGCCAGGCCCCCCAGCAGCAGGCGCCGATGCAGCAGCAGGCGCCCCAGCCGCAATCGCCCCAGCAGGCCCCGGGGCAGCGGAGCCGGCGCCGGCAGCCGGCCCCGGAGCCCGTGCCGGCCTCTGGCCCCGGCCCGGACGGGATCGACTGGGAGGCCGAGGCCGCCGCCCTGGAGGCCGGGGCCGACCCGGTCGGCGCCGCCCGTGAGGGTGCCAAGGACGAGTGGGACGGCCACGAGGACGGCCGCCACCAGGACGACGGCTACCTCGACGAGCACGCCGAGGCCGGGGACGCCGGCTTCCTCGGGGAGCAGGACGACTCCCGCGAGGCCCAGAAGAAGCGCAAGGAGAAGGGCAAGAAGTCGGGCCGCCGCAACGGCGGCGCCTGCCTGCTGGTCGCGCTGGTGCTGCTCGGCGCCATGGGCGGGGCCGGCTGGTGGGGCTACGGCTTCTACCAGGACCACTTCGGCCCGGCGCCGGACTTCACCGGCGAGGGCACCGGCTCCGTCCAGGTGGAGGTCAAGAAGGGCGCGGTCGGTGGGCAGATCGGTCTGGCGCTGAAGAACGCCGGCGTGGTCAAGAGCGTCGACGCGTTCTCCGAGGCCTGCAAGGCCGAGCCCAAGTGCGGCACCATCCAGTACGGCTACTACGGGCTGAAGAAGGAGATGCCGGCCGCCGCCGCGCTCAAGGAGCTGCTCGCCCAGGCGGGCGGCGCCGCGATCGTGGTGCCGGAGGGCAAGAACTCCACCGAGATCTACAGCCTGATCGACACCAAGCTGAAGCTGCAGCCGGGCACCACGGCGGGCGTCGCCAAGGCCCAGGTGAACGAGCTCGGCCTGCCGCCGTACGCGAACGGCAACGTCGAGGGCTTCCTGTGGCCGACCCGCTACAACATCGCCGAGGGCATGAAGCCCGAGGACCTGCTCAAGCAGATGGTCAAGAACGCCACCGAGAAGTACGCCGGCCTGGACTCCCAGGCCGCCTCGGTGGGGCTGAAGACCGGCTACGAGGTGCTCATCGAGGCGAGCATCCTCCAGCGCGAGGGCAACAACGCCGGCGACTTCGCCAAGATGGCCAAGACCATCCAGAACCGGCTGGCCGCCGGCGGCGAGATCAACCACCGGCTCGGCATGGACACCACGCTCCAGTACTCGTTGGGCCGCAAGGACCTCAACAAGAAGGACATGGACGACGCGTCCAACAAGTACAACACCTACGTGAACCCGGGCCTGCCGCCCGGTCCGATCTCCAACCCCGGCGACGAGGCGCTCAACGCGGTGCTGCACCCGGCGGACGGCAAGTGGCTGTACTTCATCGCGATGTCCCCGACCAACACCCGGTTCGCCGAGACGAGCAAGGAGCACTACGCCAACGTCAAGGAGTACTGCCAGTCGGCCGGGCAGAACTTCGACGAGGCGCGCGGCCACTGCACCACCAAGTAGCCACGGCCGGAAGACAGTTCGCGGAGAGGCAGCGTTGACCAGCAAGCACCGGGCAGCCGTACTCGGCTCGCCGATCGCCCACTCGCTCTCGCCGGACCTGCACCGGGCGGCCTTCGCGGCGCTCGGGCTCGACGGCTGGCGCTACGACCGCTTCGAGGTGGACGAGGCCGGGCTGCCCGGGTTCGTCGCCGCCCTGGACGAGGCCGAGTGGGCCGGGCTGTCGCTCACCATGCCGCTGAAGCGGGCGGTCATCCCGCTGCTCGACGAGGTCAGCGCGACGGCCCGCTCGGTGGACGCGGTGAACACCGTGGTGTTCACCGCCGACGGTCGGCGCACCGGGGACAACACCGACGTCCCCGGGCTGGTCAACGCGCTGCGCGAGCGCGGCATCACCGAGGTGCCCGAGGCGGCCGTGCTGGGCGCCGGGGCCACCGCCTCCTCGGCGCTGGCCGCGCTGGCCCAGATCTGCACCGGCGAGGTGACGGTCTACGTGCGCAGTGCCGAGCGGGCCCGGGAGATGGCCGAGCTGGGCGACCGGCTCGGCGTGGCCGTCCGCACCGCGGACTGGGAGCGCGGCGCCGAGGCGCTGGCCCGGCCGCTGACCGTCTCCACCACGCCGGTCGGCGCGACCGACGGCTTCGCCGACGCGCTGCCCGCCGAGCCGGGCGCGCTGTTCGACGTGCTCTACCACCCGTGGCCGACGGCGCTGGCCGCCGCCTGCGCCGGGCGCGGGGCGACCGTCCTGGGCGGGCTGGACCTGCTGGTGCACCAGGCGGTGCTGCAGAGCGAGGCCTTCACCGGGCGCACGCCCGGGCCGCTGGCGGCGATGCGCGAGGCAGGGGAGAAGGCGCTCGCCGGGCACTGAGCCCCGGCACCCGGCCCGTCCTCCGGCAGAATCCCGGCAGGTTCCCGGCAGCTTCCCGGCCGGATGGTGGCCGGTTGCCGTCCGTCACGCGGACTGTGCCCCCAGGTGCTGCTGGGGCATGAAAGGATTCAGGCACAAGGCACGCCCGGGCGGGCCCCGGCGGTGCCGAGGTCCGGTCCGCTGATGAAGGAGCTCCGTTGGGTACGTTGCGCTGGCTGACGGCGGGGGAGTCGCACGGCCCCGCACTCGTCGCGACGCTGGAAGGCCTGCCCGCCGGTGTACCGGTCACCACCGACGTGGTGGCCGACGCGCTGGCGCGCCGCCGGCTCGGTTACGGCCGCGGGGCGCGGATGAAGTTCGAGCAGGACGAGGTGACCTTCCTCGGCGGCGTCCGGCACGGTCTGACCATGGGCAGCCCGGTCGCGGTCATGGTCGGCAACACCGAGTGGCCGAAGTGGGAGCAGGTCATGTCGGCCGACCCGGTCGACCCCGAGGTGCTGGCGGGCCTGGCCCGCAACGAGGCGCTCACCCGGCCCCGCCCCGGCCACGCCGACCTGGCCGGCATGCAGAAGTACTCGATCGAGGAGGCCCGGCCGATCCTGGAGCGCGCCAGCGCCCGGGAGACGGCCGCCCGGGTCGCGCTGGGCGCCGTCGCCCGCGCGTACCTGCGCGAGGTGGCCGGGATCGAGATCGTCAGCCACGTGGTCGAGCTGGCCGCCGCCAAGGCGCCGGCCGGCGTGGTGCCGCTGCCCTCGGACGAGGCCCGGCTGGACGAGGACCCGGTGCGCTGCCTGGACGCCGACGCCTCGAAGGCGATGGTCGCCGAGATCGACCAGGCCCACAAGGACGGCGACACGCTGGGCGGCGTGGTCGAGGTGCTGGCGTACGGCGTGCCGGTGGGCCTCGGCTCGCACGTGCACTGGGACCGCCGGCTGGACGCGCGGCTGGCCGCCGCGCTGATGGGCATCCAGGCGATCAAGGGCGTCGAGGTCGGCGACGGCTTCGACCTGGCCCGGGTGCCGGGCTCCAAGGCCCACGACGAGATCGTCCCGACCGCCGAGGGCGTCAAGCGCACCTCCGGCCGCTCCGGCGGCACCGAGGGCGGCCTGTCCACCGGCGAGGTGCTGCGGGTGCGCGCCGCGATGAAGCCGATCGCCACCGTGCCGCGGGCGCTGCAGACCCTGGACGTGCGCACCGGCGAGCCGGCCAAGGCGCACCACCAGCGCTCGGACGTCTGCGCGGTGCCGGCCGCCGGCATCGTCGCCGAGGCGATGGTCGCGCTGGTGCTGGCGGACGCGGTGACCGAGAAGTTCGGCGGGGACCACGTCTCCGAGACCCGCCGCAACGTGCAGGGCTACCTCGACCACCTGATCATCCGATGACGACCCCCGTCGTGGTGCTGGTCGGCCCGCCCGGCAGTGGCAAGTCCACCGTCGGGCGGGTCCTGGCCGAGCGCCTGGGCGTCGGCTTCCGGGACACCGACGCCGACGTCGAGGCGACGGCCGGCAAGCCCATCCCCGACATCTTCGTCGACGAGGGCGAGCCGCACTTCCGCGCGCTGGAGACGGCGGCCGTCCGCGCGGCCGTCGAGGGGCACGACGGGGTCCTGGCGCTCGGCGGCGGCGCGGTGACGGCCGAGGCCACCCGCGCGCTGCTGCGCGAGCTGCCGGTGGTCTTCCTGGAGGTCCCGCTCGCCGACGCGGTCAAGCGGGTCGGCCTGGACGCCCCGCGCCCGCTGCTGGCCGTCAACCCACGGGCCCGCTGGCGGGAGCTGATGGAAGCCCGCCGCCCCCTCTACCTGGAGGTGGCCACCGCCGTGGTCGACACCGCCGGGCGCAGCCCGGAGCAGGTCGCGGACGCCGTACTGGAAGCACTGGAGCTGAAGACCCCCCATGACTGACACCACCGTCAGGATCCACGTCGGCGGCAGCGCCGGCCACGACCCGTACGACGTGCTGATCGGGCACCAGCTGCTCGGTGAGCTGGCGCCGCTGATCGGCGCCCGGGCCAAGCGGGTCGCGATCATCCACCCGGAGGCGCTGGCCGCCACCGCCGACGCGATCCGCGAGGACCTGCTCGGCGAGGGCTACGAGGCCATCGCGCTCCAGGTGCCCAACGCCGAGGACGCCAAGAGCGCCGAGGTCGCCGCGTACTGCTGGTCGGTGCTCGGGCAGACCGGCTTCACCCGCAGCGACGTCGTCGTCGGCCTCGGCGGCGGCGCCACCACCGACCTGGCCGGCTTCGTCGCCGCCACCTGGCTGCGCGGGGTCCGCTGGATCTCCATGCCCACCACGCTGCTCGGCATGGTCGACGCGGCCGTCGGCGGCAAGACCGGCATCAACATCGCCGAGGGCAAGAACATGGTCGGCGCCTTCCACCCGCCGGTGGGCGTGCTGGCCGACCTCGACACCCTGGAGACCGTGCCCCGGCACGACTACGTCTCCGGCTTGGCCGAGGTCATCAAGTGCGGCTTCATCGCCGACCCGGCCATCCTCGACCTGATCGAGGCCGACCCGGAGGGCGCCAAGACGCCGGCCGGCCCGCACACCGTCGAGCTGATCCGCCGGGCCATCCAGGTCAAGGCCGACGTGGTCTCCGGGGACCTCAAGGAGTCCGGGCGTCGCGAGATCCTCAACTACGGCCACACCCTCGGCCACGCCATCGAGCGCAACGAGCGGTACAAGTGGCGGCACGGCGCCGCGATCTCCATCGGCATGGTCTTCGCCGCCGAACTCGGCCGCCTGGCCGGTCGGTTGGACGACGAGACGGCCGACCGGCACCGCACCGTGCTGGCCTCGGTCGGCCTGCCGCTGAGCTACCGGGCGGACGCCTGGCCGAAGCTGCTGGACGCGATGAAGATCGACAAGAAGTCGCGCGGCGACCTGATCCGCTTCATCGTGCTGGACGGCCTGGGCAAGACCTCCGTGCTGGAGGGCCCCGACCCGTCGCTGCTGGTCGCCGCGTACGCGGAGGTCTCGGCGTGACCAGGGTGATGGTGCTCAACGGCCCCAACCTGGGCCGGCTGGGCAGCCGCGAGCCGGACGTCTACGGCGCCACCTCGTACGCCGGACTGGTCGAGCGCTGCACCGCGCTGGGCAGGGAGTTCGGCTTCGAGGTCGAGGTGCACGAGACCAACTCCGAGCAGCGGATGGTGGAGTGGCTGCACGAGGCGGCCGACGGGCGGGTGCCGGTGGTGATCAACCCCGGTGCGTTCACGCACTACTCGTACGCCATGCGGGACGCGGCGGCCCAGCGCACCGCGCCGCTGATCGAGGTTCACATCTCCAACCCGTACGCCCGGGAGACCTTCCGGCACACGTCGGTGATCGCCGCGGTGGCCTCCGGCACCATCGCCGGCTTCGGGCTCGGCTCCTACGAGCTGGCGCTGCGCGCGCTGGCCGAGCAGCTCACCGCCCGCTGAGGGTACCGGCGGTGGCCCGGCGGCGGACTGTGCCCGCCGCCGGGCCGCCGTGTAGTGTCCCCGCTGAGAGGTGTCGGGAGGTGTCGTGACGCAGTACGCCGGAGGTGGGCAGGTCCCGCCGCGTCCTGTCGCCCCGCCGGTGCCGCCGGTGGGCGGTACCCGGGGGACGTCGTCGGGGGCGCCGGTCTCCCCGCCGTCTCCGCCGCCGGTCCGTCCGGCGCCCACCGCCCCGGCGGCTCCCGGGCCCGCCGCCCGTCCGGCTCCGGACCCCGCGGCCGCGCCGGCTGGTCCGGTGCCGAGCGCACCGGTGCCCGCCGGGGGCACCGGGCACTTCGTGCTGCCGTCCGGCGCGCCCGTCCAGCTGCCCGCCCACCCGCCGCAGCACCACGCGCCCGCCGGGCCGATCGCCGTCCTGCTGATCGGACCGGCCGGGGCGGGCAAGACCACTGTCGCCCGCCACTGGGCCGAGCGGCGGCCCGGCCCGACCGCGCACATCAGCCTGGACGACGTCCGCGAGTGGGTGCAGTCCGGGTTCGCCAACCCGCAGTCCGGCTGGAACAACGCCTCCGAGGCGCAGTACCGGCTGGCCCGCCGCACCTGCGGCTTCGCCTGCCGCAACTACCTGGCCAACGGGATCTCCTGCATCATCGACGACGCCGTCTTCCCGGACCGCCCCGCGATCGGCCTCGGCGGCTGGAAGCGCCACATCGGCCCCGGCATGATCCCGGTCGTGCTGCTGCCCAGCCTGGACTCCGTGCTGCGCCGCAACGCCCGGCGCAGCGGCAACCGCCGCCTCGGGGACGAGGAGGTGGCCCGCATCCACGGGCGGATGGCCGGCTGGTACAACTCCGGGCTGCCGATCATCGACAACTCCTACCTGGACGTCGCCGGGACGGCCGCCGAGCTGGACCGGGTCATCCTGGCCCGGCTGATGGGCATCCCGGTCCGCTGAGCTGCGGTGTCGCGGGGCTGTCGGTGCCGGCTGCGATGATGGACGGGTCCCTGTCGCCGCGCCCGGAGGAGCCGACGCCCGTGCCCGAAGGCCACATCATCCACCGCCTCGCCATCGAGAGCCGGACGGCCTTCGGCGGCCGCCCGGTGCGGGTCTCCAGCCCGCAGGGCCGGTTCGCCGACGAGGCCAAGGTGATCGACGGGCAGCTGCTCACCGGGGCGGAGGCCACCGGCAAGCACCTGTTCCTCGGCTTCGAGGAGGGCGGCTGGGTGCACGTCCACCTCGGCCTGTACGGCGGGTTCACCCTCGGCACCGGCCCGGCGCCCGAGCCGGTCGGGCTGGTCCGGCTGCGGCTGGAGAACGAGGACGGCTACGCCGACCTGCGCGGTCCCAACACCTGCGCGCTCGTCACCGGGGAGCAGAAGGCCGCCGTCGCCGCCCGGCTGGGCCCCGACCCGCTGCGCGCCGACGCCGACCCGGACACCGCCTGGCGCCGGATATCGGGCAGCCGGACGACCGTCGCGGCGCTGCTGATGGACCAGAAGGTGCTGGCCGGGGTGGGCAACGTCTACCGGGCCGAGGTGCTGTTCCGGCACGGCATCGACCCGCACCGGGCCGGGCGCGACCTCACCCGCCGGGAGTGGGACGCGATCTGGGCCGACCTGGTCGCCCTGATGCGCGAGGGCGTCACGGCCGGCCGGATCGACACCGTCCGTCCCGAGCACACCCCCGAGGCGATGGGCCGCCCGCCGCGGGTGGACGACCACGGCGGCGAGGTGTACGTCTACCGGCGGGCCGCGATGCCCTGCCTGGTCTGCGGCACCGACGTGCGGACGGAGGAGCACGCCGCCCGCAACCTCTTCTGGTGCCCGGCCTGCCAGGCGGCCTGACCGGGCCCGGCCGTGCCGCGCCGCCGCGTGCCGACGCTGCCCCCGTGTCGCATACGACCTTTCTGACCTGCGACGATGGTCGGCGTGCTCGCCGAGCAGCCTGTCCCTACCGGTACTGCCACGTGTGAACGTGCAGCGAAAGGAAGTCCCATGATCTTCATCACGGTCAAGTTCCCGGTCCGCCCCGAGCGCGTCGACGGCTGGCTCGACCTGGTCGACGAGTTCACCCGGGCCACCCGCGACGAGCCCGGCAACATCTTCTTCGAGTGGTCCCGCAGCGTCGAGGACCCCAACGAGTTCGTCCTGGTCGAGGCGTTCCGCGACGGCGACGCGGGCCGGGAGCACGTGGAGTCCGCGCACTTCGCCAAGGCCATGGAGGACCTGTCCTACGCGGTGGCCGCCAAGCCGCGGATCGTGTCGACCGAGATCCCCGGCATGGACGGCTGGGCGGAGATGGGCGAGATCACCCCCCGGTGACATCCGAGTGCCCCACCGGTGCGGCGCCCAGCCCGTAGGCTGGGGCCGACCGGCCGGAGGGAGCAGGCGGATGGAACGGCACGAGGTGGCCAACACCGTGTCAGGCGCCACGGTGGGCGGCCACCTGGTGCAGGCCGGGAACATCGGGACGCTCCACCTCCACCAGCCGCGGGAGGTGCCGAGGCCCCGTCAGGTGCGCGCGCCGCACGGCCCGTTCGTCAACCGCGAGCCGGAGATCGCCGCACTGGCCGCCGCGCTGCGCCGGGTCGAGGAGGACGGGCTCGGGGTCGTGGTGTTCACCGGCCTCGGCGGGGTCGGGAAGACCGAACTGATCGCCAAGTTCACCGAGGACCACCGGGAGCACTTCCCGGGCGGGGACCTCTACGCCGACCTGAAGGCCTACCGGCACCAGGGCGGGGTGGACCTCCCCGAACTGCTGGCCGGCTTCCTGCGCGCCCTCGGCACCGAGCCCCCGGCCGTGGAGGCCGAGCGGTTCACGGCGTTCCGCACCGCCACCGCCGGGCGCCGGTGCCTGTTCTTCCTGGACAACGTCGAGCACGCCGCGGAGGTCCGCGCGCTGCTCCCGTCCGGCGGGCTGGTGGTGGTCGCGAGCCGGCGGCGGTTGCCCGCGCTGCGGTGGACGGCGCCGAGGTGCGCCGGCTCGGGCCGCTGAGCGCGACGGCGGGCGCCGAGCTGGTGCGCGGCTGGGTCGGCTCCGGGCGGGGCACCGACGGGGAGCTGGCGGAACTGGTCGAGCTGTGCGGCGGGCTGCCGCTCGCGCTGAACGCGGTCGGCAGCCAGCTGCTGGACCGGGACAACCTGCCGGTCGGCCGGGTGGTGGCCGAACTCCACGACCGCGAGGGCAGGTTGGCGATGCTGGAGGACGAGGAGAGCGATCTCGGCGCGACCTACGACCTGGTCTACGAACGGCTGTCGGCTCAGGGCCGGGCGCTCTACCACCTGGTCGGCGTGCACCCCGGCCCCTTCGTGTCCGCCGAACTGGCGCGCGCGGTCGGCGTCGAGCGGGCCGAGCGGGCGATCGGGGAGCTGCGCGGCGCCCACCTGCTGGACGAGGTGG
This sequence comes from Kitasatospora sp. NPDC001547, assembly GCF_042894165.1. Lineage (NCBI taxonomy): Bacteria > Bacillati > Actinomycetota > Actinomycetes > Kitasatosporales > Streptomycetaceae > Kitasatospora > Kitasatospora sp. NPDC001547. The sequence goes on from NZ_JBIAVL010000004.1 coordinate 125,592, forward strand.
TGGACGGCGACCGCGAGGACCGTTTCCGGGCCCACGACGTGGTGCGGCTGCACGCCTACGGCCGGACCCGGGAGCTGCCGGACCGCGGGCCCCTCCTCGCCGAGGTCGTGGCGTACTACCGGGGCCGGGCGTCGGCCGCCGACCGCGCGATGGCCGGGAATCGCCTGCGCCTCCAGGACCCGAGCGGTGACGAGCTGCCCCGCTTCGCCTCCGGGGCCGCGGCCCTGGAGTGGCTGTACGCCGAACGCGCCAACTTCCGCGCGGTGGTGGCGGAGGCGGCCGAGCAGGGCTGGCACGGCGAGGTGTGGCGGCTCTGCGAGTCGCTCTGGCCGCTCTACCACGGCCGCAAGCTGTACCAGGACTGGATCGCCACCCACCGGCTCGGCGTCGAGTCGGCCCAGTGGGACAACCGGCCGGCGGCCGTGGTGCGGATGCGCAACCAGCTCGCCCGCGCCCACGTCGACCGCGGCGAGTACCGGCTCGCCGCCGAGCAGTTGGCGCTCGCCACCGAGCAGGTGCCGCTGGTGACCGAGCGCCAGGTGGTGGGGGTGCTCTACGAGACGGACGGGCTGCTCTGCCTGGCCGACGGGCGCCCGGCCGACGCGGTGCGGCGGTTCACCCTGGCCCTGGCGGAGAACCGGGGCGACGACCACGGCGAGATCGTCCAGAGCTACAACCTGGCGCAGGCGCTGATCGCCGACGGCCGTCCGGAGCAGGCGCTGGCCCTGCTGGCCGAGGCCACGGCTCACGCCGGGCGGACCGGGGACGACGACATGCTGATGAAGCTGCCGCTGGTCCGCGCCAGGGCGCACCGGGCCCTCGGACAGCTGGACCTCGCCGTCGCCCACGCGGACGACTGCGCCCGGCAGGCCAGGGAGCGCAGCCAGTACGCCAAGGAGGCGCAGGCGCACACCCTGATCGTCTCCCTCGCCGAGGAGCTGGACGACGCGGAGCTGGCCGAGCGCAGCCGGGCGCGGCTGCGGGAGCTGTCGGAGTAGGACCCCGGTACGGCCAGGACCCGGGACGGGCCGAGGGACCGGTACGGCTACGACCTGGTACGGAACGACACCCGGGCGCGGTGCTCGCCGGTGCGGACGGTGAGCCCGTGCTCGGCGAGGCCGGCCGGCTCGCCGCCGTCGGCGAGCCAGGTGGCGACGGCGGAGCCGAGCAGCAGCGGGTCGATGCCGGGGTCGGGGCGGTCCCAGTCCGGTTCGGCGCGGGCCTCCAGCAGCAGGCCGGTGCGCAGCCGCAGCAGGTGGCGGGCCGGGCCGAGGGCGGCCACCGCGACGGCCAGGCCGGGGAGTTCGGCGGCGGTGTCGGCGAGCCAGCGGGTGGCCGGGCGTTCGGCGTGGGCCTCGGTGCGGGCGAGGACCTCGGCGGTGTAGCGCAGGGCGTCGCCCGGGTGCTCGTCGGTGAGGGCGTGGAAGCCGCGCGGGGGGTGGCCGTCCGGGGCGAAGGGGTAGCGCCGGAGGCTGACCTCGGTGCCGTCGCTGCTGCCCTCGACGTCGTACGCGGTGGGCCCCTCGGTGGTCGCGGGGAGCGGCCTGGGGTAGGGCGGCAGGGCCGGCTCGTCCCCGGGTTCGTCCAGTCCGTCCAGGAAGGAGTAGAGCAGCGGGCGCAGCAGCCGGGCGGACTCGCCGCGGTGGGCGAGTGAGCGGCCGGTGACGCCGCTCAGGCCGGCCGGGTCCTGGGCCAGGGCCAGTTCGAGCTGGGCGGCGAGGTCCCCGTCCGGGTCGAGGACGGGCGCGGCCTGGCCGAAGGCGTAGCCGGGGGAGCGCGGGTCGAGTTCGGCGGCGCCGGTGGCGACGAGCACGGTGGGGCGCTCCAGGGCGGCGCCGTAGACGGTGACCGAGCCGTGGTCGCCGATCACGCAGTCGGCGGCGACGAGCGCGGCCTGCCAGCCCTGGTGGGGCGGGATCAGGCGCAGGCCCATCCGGCGGGCGCCGTCGAGCAGCGCCTCGGGGTCGTGGCGGCTCCAGACGTTGGGGTGCAGGACGACGGCCACCGTGTACTCGTCGGCGGGGAGCCGGCGGACCAGCCGCTGGGGGAGGTCGGGGCGGCGGCCGAATAACGAGTGCTCGCTCCAGGTGGAGCTGACGACGACGAGCCGTCGGCCGCAGGTGGCGCCGAGCGCGGCGCGGTAGCCGTCGCGGGAGCGCCGGCTGCCGAGCATCCGGTCGAAGCACGGGTCGCCGACGACCCGGGCGACGTCCAGCGCCTCGGGGCAGGAGTCCCGCAGCCGGTCCAGCTGCTCGGGGTGGGAAAGGCCGAGGACGTCCACGAACACCCGTCCGCGGTGGGTGAGTTCGTTGCGGGACAGGCCGGCGGCGGTGACCGTGTCGCCGGTCGACTCGGTGACCAGGCGGTTGTAGCCGGCGCCGTGCGGGAGGACGACGAGGCGGGCGTCCAGGCGGTGCATGGAGGAGTGGACGGCGCAGGCGACGGCCAGGTCGAAGCGGCGGCGGACGGCGTCCTCCCAGTCCAGCACGGTGAAGCCGGGCAGGCCGCGCAGGTACTCGTCCAGGGCGCGGTCGGCGAAGGCGGAGCCGGGGTTGACGGTGAAGTACCGCTCGATGCCGTCCGGGCTCAGCAGGGTGAGGACGTCCAGGACCCGGGTGGCCGAGGTGAGGGTGCGGGCGACCGCCAGCACGCGGGCCCTGACCGGTCGGGTGTTCCAGCGGTCGGCGGGCCAGACGTGGGGATGGGACGGCACACCATGATCGTACTGGTCGGGCCCGGTCCCGGCCGGGGTTTGCGGGTGTCAGCCGGCGGCCGCGGTGGGCTCGTGGTGCTCGGCGGCGGTGCACTCGTCGAGGAGGGGGCGCATGGCCTCGTCCACGAGCCGGTAGCGCACCACCCGTCCGTCCCGGTCGCCGGTCACCACGCCGGCCGTGCGGAGCAGCCGCAGGGCCTGGGAGACGGCGGGGTCGCGCATGCCGGTGGCGACCGCGAGGTCGGTGACGGCGAGCGGGCCGGCCCGGTGGAGGGCGAGCAGCAGGGCGAGCCGCCCGGGGTCGGCGAGCAGCGAGAACCGCTCGGCCCAGGACCGGACGTGCGCGGGCTCGCCGATCGCGGCGATGGCCTCGCAGACCCGGTGCCCGTCGATGGTGCGGTGGCCCGCGCGGTCGGCCGGTACGAGATGCATGCGGACATTCTTGCAGGCGGCGCCCTGTGATCCTGGACACCTGCGCAGGTGCGCAGCCTTGCACCCGTGGGGCCCGGCCCCTACGGTGTTCCCCGCCGTGGTGCTCGGGAAGACCGGTGACGGATCCTCAGGGATCCCAGCCCGGAGCGGCCCTCGCCACTGTGATCGGGTCGTTCCTCCGCCCACGGAGGAACGTCGTCCGTACCCATGAAGCCACTGGGCGCCCCGCGCGCCTGGGAAGGCGGGTACGGGCGTCCCGTCAGCCAGGAGACCGGCCACGGCATCTCACGAGGTTTTCCACGAGGTGCTGGAGCGTGATCCGCAGATGACCCTGCCCGAAACCGTCGCCACCGGGGCGAAGACGGCCCCCTCCGCGCTGCCGAGCTTCCGGTGGCGGCGCGAGGACACCATCCGTACGGCCGGGTTGATGGGGGTGATCCTGGCCATGCACGTGGTGGCCTTCGGGACGCTCGTCTTCCTGGTCGCACCCGAGCGGTACGCGGTCGGTACCCAGGCCTTCGGGGTGGGCCTGGGTATCACCGCGTACACCCTCGGCATGCGGCACGCCTTCGACGCCGACCACATCGCGGTGATCGACAACACCACCCGCAAGCTGATGGCGGACGGCAAGCGGCCGGTCTCGGTGGGGTTCTGGTTCGCCCTCGGGCACTCCTCGATGGTGGTCGTGATGGCCGCCCTGGTGGCGGGCGGCGCGCAGCTGGCGAACACGCTGATGGACGACGAGTCGACCACCCACAAGTGGCTCGGCATGATCGGGACGACCACCTCGGGCGTCTTCCTCTACCTGATCGGCGCGCTCAACCTGGCGGCACTGCTCGGCATCCTCAAGGTGTTCCGGGCGATGCGGGCCGGGCAGTTCGACGAGCGGGAGCTTGAGGCGCACCTCGACTCGCGCGGCTTCATGGCCCGGGTGCTGAACCGGGCGACCCGGTCGATCACCCGACCGGGGCAGATGTTCCCGGTGGGCATGGTGCTGGGCCTGGGCTTCGACACCGCGACCGAGGTCACCCTGATGGTGATGGCCGGCTCGGGCGCGGCCTCCGGGCTGCCCTGGTACGCGATCGTCTGCCTGCCGCTGCTGTTCGCGGCCGGGATGAGCCTGTTCGACACCCTGGACGGGACGTTCATGAACTTCGCGTACCAGTGGGCCTTCGCCAACCCGGTCCGGAAGGTGTACTACAACCTGACCATCACCGGTCTGTCGATCGCGGTCGCCTTCGTCATCGGCACCATCGAGCTGGTCGGGGTGCTGCACGAGAAGCTCGACCTGACCGACCCGGTCTCCGGGTTCATCGCGGACATCTCGCTGGACAACGTCGGCTACGGCATCGCCGGGCTGTTCGTGCTGGTCTGGGCGATCGCGATCGGGTACTGGAAGCTCGCCCGGGTCGAGCAGCGCTGGACGCCGGGCCAGGAGGCCTGAGCACCCGTCCCGCGGGTCGTCCCCGGGGCCGCGGCACGGCCCCGGGCGGGGGCGGGGCGCACGGCGCGCGCCCGGAGGTGACGGCGCGGTCGCGCGGGGGGCGCGCAAGGAGCACCGGGGGTTCGGCCGGGGGTGCTCGGCGGGCGCTTCGGGCCGGGGGTTCGTAGGCTCGACGCATGGCGGATGCGTACGCGGGGCGGCGGGAGCGGGTGAGGGAGCACTGCAGTGCGGCCGGGGCCGATGCGGCGCTGATCACCCGCGCGGCGAACGTGCGGTACCTGACGGGCTGCGCGCCCTGCGGGGCGAGCCTGCTGCTGACCAGGGAGCGCGCCCTGCTCGCGCTGCCGGACGACCTGCCGCCGGACGACTCCGGGGAGCACCTGATCGCTCCGGACGTCACCAGGCTGCCGGTGGCGGCCGGCTCGGACACCGCACTGGCCGCCGCGACCGCCGCCGCGCGGTCCGGGGTGTCGGGCCTGGCCGTGGAGGAGCACGACCTGACCGTCACCCGGCACCGGGCGGTGGCCGGCCTGACCGAGGGGGCCCGGCTGGTGGACCTCGGCCAGACGGTCGAGCGGCTGCGGGTGGTCAAGGACGAGCGCGAGATCGCGGACCTGCGGATCGCCGCGGAGATCGCCGACCAGGCGCTGGGCGAGCTGCTGGAGTCGATCCTGGTCGGCCGCACCGAGCGGCACCTGGCGATGGAGCTGGAGCGCCGGATGATCGACCACGGCGCCGACCGGGCGGCCTTCCCGGTCTCGGTCGGCACCGGCAGCCACTCCGGCCAGGCCGCCCACCAGCCGACCGACCGCCGGGTGGAGGAGGGCGACTTCCTGACCGTGGTGATGGGCGCCCAGTACCGCGGCTACGGCGTCTCCACCGCCCGCACCTTCGTGATCGGCGCCGCGCCGGCGCCCTGGCAGGTGGAGCTGCACCGGCTGGTCTTCCGGGCCCAGCGGGCCGGGCGGGAGGCACTCGGACCGGGCGTGGAGCAGTGCGTACCCGACCGGGCGGCCCGGCAGGTCCTGGAGGCGGCCGGCCACGCCGAGGCCTCTCCGCACCCGGTGGGCCACGGCATCGGGCTGGAGATGCGGGAGGCGCCGCGCCTCGGCCCGGCGGACATGGGTAAACTGGACAGCCGCGTGCCGGTCACCGTCGGCCCAGGAGTCCACCTCCCGGGCAAGGGCGGCGTCCGGATCGAGGACACGCTCGTCGTGCGCCCCCTCGAGGAGGGCGGGCCCGAGCTGCTCACCATCACCACCAAGGAGCTCCTCGCCCTGTGACCGCGGCCCCCGGGGGCCGCGGGCGGCAGGACGCAAACCCTTGGTTCCTTGACAGCTATACAGGAGTTAGTGCGCCCGTGGCTTCCACGAACGATCTCAAGAACGGCATGGTCCTCAAGCTGGAGGGCGGCAAGCTCTGGTCCGTCGTCGAGTTCCAGCACGTCAAGCCCGGCAAGGGCCCGGCCTTCGTGCGTACCAAGCTCAAGGAGGTCCTGACCGGCAAGGTCGTCGACAAGACCTTCAACGCGGGCACCAAGGTCGAGACCGCGAACGTCGACAAGCGCGGCATGCAGTTCTCGTACAAGGACGGCGAGAACTTCGTGTTCATGGACATGGACACCTACGACCAGCTGACCGTCGAGCCGTCGGTCGTCGGCGACGCCGCCAAGTACCTGCTGGAGGGCTTCGAGGCCCTGGTCGCCACCAACGAGGGCGCCGTCCTGTACATCGAGCTCCCGGCCGCGGTCGAGCTGACCATCGCCCACACCGAGCCGGGCGTCCAGGGCGACCGCTCCACCGGCGGCTCCAAGCCGGCCACCCTGGAGACCGGTGCCGAGATCGCCGTGCCGCTCTTCGTCACCACCGGTGAGAAGGTCAAGGTCGACACCCGCGACGGCAGCTACCTCGGCCGGGTGAAGTAAGTCCGTGTCGGCCGCACGCAGCAAGGCCCGTACCCGGGCCTTCCAGATCCTCTTCGAGGCCGACCACCGCGGGGTCGACCCGCAGCAGGTCCTCGCCGACTGGGTGGCCCGCGCCCGCGAGCCCAAGCCCGACGAGGGCACCCCGCAGGTCGGTGAGTACACCATGGAGCTCATCGAGGGGTACGTCCAGCACGCGCGTCGCATCGACGACCTGATCGAGCAGTACGCCGTGGGCTGGACGCTCGACCGGATGCCGATCGTGGACCGCAACGTCCTGCGGCTCGGCGCGTACGAGCTGATCTGGGAGGACGGCGTCCCGGACGCCGTCGTCCTGGACGAGGCCGTCGAGATCGCCAAGGAGTTCTCCACGGACGACTCCCCGGCCTTCGTCAACGGCATGCTCGCCCGCTTCCTGGAGCTGAAGCCGGGCATCCGCCGGTAGGCGGATCGACCTCCCGGACGGCCGTCGGACCCGAACAGGTGTCCGGCGGCCGTTCCGCGTTTCACCCGGGCGGCGTAGGGTGGTTCCTACTCGTCAGTAACTTGACGTCCGGAAGCACGCGCGAAGGGCAGGTCCCCCCACATGACCACGGCGATCCGCAGCGAGTTCGACCAGGGCATCGCCCTGACCAGGCACCCCGAGGAGGCCGGCCGCTACGAGGCCGAGCTCGGCGCCGGCTGGCAGATCGGCGGCGGGGTGAACGGCGGACTGCTGCTCGCCGTGGCCGGACACGCGCTGTCGCTGGAGCACGGCACCCACCCGGACCCGGTGTCGATCAGTGGTTACTACCTGTCCGCCTCCACCCCCGGCCCGGCCACCGTCCGCACCGAGGTGCTGCGCACCGGCCGCGGCCTGTCCACCGGCACCGCCTCGCTCAGCCAGGACGGCGTCGAGCGGCTGCGCGTGGTGGCCAGCCACGGCGACCTCGCCGCCGCCGACGGCGAGGTGCGCACCAGCGCGCGGCCGCCGCAGCTGCCGCCGCCGGACCAGTGCGTCGGCGTCGAACACGCGCCCAAGGAGCTGATCGCCCAGGCCGCCCTGCTGGAGCGGTTCGACCTCCGGCTGGACCCGGCCACCATCGGCTGGGCGCTCGGGCAGCCCTCCGGCAACGGGCGGATCCAGGGCTGGTTCCGGCTCGCCGACGGCCGCGAGCCCGACCCGCTGCTGCTCCTGCTGGTCGCCGACGCGCTGCCGCCGGTCACCTTCGACCTCGGCCTGCCGGGCTGGGCCCCCACCGTCGAGCTGACCGTGCACCTGCGCGCCAGGCCGGTGCCCGGCTGGCTGCGGGTCACCCACGCGACGCGCAACCTGGCCGGCGGCTACTTCGAGGAGGACGCGGAGGTCTGGGACGAGTCCGGCCGCCTGGTCGCGCAGTCCCGTCAGCTGGCCCGGGCGCCCCGGCAGGCCTGACCCCCCGGGCTCCGCATTACCGGTGGTTACATTCCTGTGACACGCCGTACGTGTGCGGCGCGCGCGGATGGGGATGAAGACGGTCAAGCGGCGAGCCCGCCGCTTGACCGTCACCCTCACCGCCGACGCCGAAGCCAGGAGCCATCGATGAGTCAAAAGGGTCGCGCCCGCCGTAACTCCGACTGCACCGCCGGCGGCTCGCGGCCCGTGGTGCGGGCGTCGCACCGGCCGCGGCGGGCGGAGGGCGCCGAGCAGGCGTTCGTCATCGGGGTGCTCACCAACGCCGCGGACTTCGCCCGGGCCCGCGCCTGGGGGGTCTGCGACGCCCCCGACCACGAGCGCTACCTGGCCGACACCGCCGACCTGCTGGCCGAGGCGCTGGAGCGGTTCGACAGCGTCCGGGCCCGGATGTTCCACCCGCAGGACTTCGAGGAGTTCTGCGTGCTGCACGGGCTGGACCCGGCCGAGCCCGCCGCGCGTGACCGCTACCTGGCCAACCCGGCGCTGCAGACCCAGCTGCTCGCCTACCAGGGCGAGGAGCTGGCCGGGGACTTCCTGCCCCGACTGGTGCGCGCCCGGGAGAACGGGCTGACGCTCTGCCACGCCGACCTGCTGCTCGACGGGGGCCTGTACGGGGGCGCGGGCGCGCCCGACGAGGAGCACACCGCCTGGGTGCGCGCCGCCTACCAGCGCGGGGGCGAGGTCTTCCGGCGGATGCTGGTCGGCGCGGGCGCCGGCGTGTACGAGCTGCGCCTGCGGGTGGACGCGCCCGGCGGGGCGCTGACCGCCGCGGCGCGGGTGCTCCAGTGGGAGGACGGCGTGGTCCGGATCAACGACGAGGACCTGGAGCTGGTCTGCGCGGTGCTCTGCACCGGGCTGGCCCTGGAGCTGCCGGGGGTCGCGGTGCTGCACGGCTCGCAGGGCTCGGCGGCGTCCTGCGGGGAGTACCTGCAGGCCTCCTGGGCCTGGTCGAGCGGCGGGCAGGACTGGGCGCCGGCGGACCGGCCGGTCCGGCTGGACGGCGTGGCGGCGCAGCCCGGCTACAGCCTGGGCACGGTCTGCTGAGGCCGCCACCCGGGAACGCCGCCGGACACCGCGGCGCGGCCCCCCGGACGAGGGAGCCGCGCCGTGACGTTTCTGCTTGTCGGCACTACCGGAACGAGTGCTGGGCCGTGCCTGGATCCGCTGGCGGGAGCCGGTGCGGTGAGCCTCAGCCCGCGTCCTCCTCGCGCACCGCACGGCGCGCGTCGGGGTTCAGCACGCCCCAGGAGATCAGCTGCTCGGTGAGGATCGACGGCGACTGGTCGTAGATGACGGCCAGGGTGCGCAGGTCGTCCTGACGGATCGACAGCACCTTCCCGTTGTAGTCGCCGCGCTGGCTCTGGATGGTCGCCGCGTAGCGCTGCAGCGGGCCGGCCTTCTCGGAAGGGACCTGGGTCAGTCTCTCCAGGTCGAGGACCAGGCGCGGCGGCGGCTCGGCCGCACCGCCCGGCGTGCCGCCGGGCAGCAGCTCCTGCACCGGGACGCCGTAGAACTCCGCCAGCTCGGCCAGACGCTGCACGGTGACCGCACGGTCACCACGCTCGTACGAGCCGACGACGACTGCCTTCCAGCGGCCCTGGGACTTCTCCTCGACACCGTGCAGGGAGAGACCCTGCTGAGTGCGGATCGCTCGGAGCTTGCCTCCGAGTTGCTTCGCGTAGTCGCTGGACATTGATCTCCCCGGACGAGATTGCTTCGCGTTCAGTGGTGGGTCACGGGCGATTGCCGACGCCGTTACCGGTGGGTCCGACGTCCGTCTCGTAACTCACTGTGAGGTTACGTAGAGTAAAGTAGTTGCGTCAAGCCGAATGGGGCAGTCGTGCGAATGGCCCGCATCGTCGGCGCGTCCGGAGTGTTAACCCCCGGAAGCGGAATGATGGACGTCTGTTTGCCGTCCCGCGCGCTGGTAGGATGACCCGAAGCCCGCGCCCGGTCGGCGGGGGCTGTCCCAGACATCCTTTAAGACCCGTCCCGTGAGGCGGGGAAGGAGGTCCGCTTCGGCATGACCACACACCATGAACCGACGCCCCGGCCGCCGCACCAGGTGCTGGACGGCACGGACATCGCCCGGGTCGTCACCCGGATAGCGCACGAGATCGTCGAACGCGCCAAGGGCGCCGAGGACGTCGTGCTGCTCGGCATCCACACCAGGGGCGTCCACCTCGCCCGCCGCCTGCACGGCCGGCTGGCCCAGATCACCGGGCGCGAGATCCCGCTGGGCACCCTGGACATCACCATGTACCGGGACGACCTGCGGCTGAAGCCCGCCCGCGCCCTGGAGCACACCGAGATCCCGCCCGGCGGCATCGACGGCAAGCTCGTCGTCCTGGTCGACGACGTGCTCTTCTCCGGGCGCACCATCCGCGCCGCGCTCGACGCGCTGAACGACATCGGCCGCCCGCGCGCCGTGCAGCTCGCCGTCCTGGTCGACCGAGGCCACCGCGAGCTGCCGATCCGCGCCGACTACGTGGGCAAGAACCTCCCCACCTCGCTGCGCGAGGCCGTGCAGGTGCGCCTGTCCGACAGCGACGGCGTGGACGCCGTCCTGGTCGGCGACCGCGACTTCACCGCGCGCTCGACGCAGGCCCTGGCCCCCCAGCCGTCCGAACCGCACCTCCCGGAGTAGCCCGCGTGAAGCGCCACCTCGTCTCCGCCGCCGATCTCAGCCGCGACGACGCGCTGCTGATCCTGGACACCGCCGAGGAGCTGGCCCAGCTCTCCGGCCGGGCCGTCAAGAAGCTGCCCACGCTGCGCGGCCGCACCGTCGTCAACCTCTTCTTCGAGGACTCCACCCGGACGAAGACCTCCTTCGAGGTCGCCGAGAAGCGACTCTCGGCCGACGTCATCAACTTCTCCGCCAAGGGCTCCTCGGTCTCCAAGGGCGAGAGCCTCAAGGACACCGCGCTGACCCTCCAGGCGATGGGCGCCGACGCGGTGGTCATCCGCCACCACGCCTCCGGCGCGCCGGCCCGGCTGGCCCAGTCCGACTGGCTGCACGGCAGTGTGATCAACGCCGGTGACGGCACCCACGAGCACCCCACCCAGGCGCTGCTCGACGCCTTCACCATGCGCCGCCACCTCAACCCGGGACCGGCGGCGAACGCCCTTCGGCGAGGGCTGGACGGGCGCCGGGTCACCATCGTCGGCGACGTCCTGCACAGCCGGGTCGCCCGCTCCAACGTCCACCTGCTGAACACCCTCGGCGCGCAGGTCACCTTCGTCGCCCCGCCCACGCTGCTGCCGATCGGGATCGAGAACTGGGCCTGCGAGATCAGCTACGACCTGGACAGCGTGCTGCCCAAGACGGACGCGCTGATGATGCTGCGGGTGCAGCGCGAGCGGATGAACGCCGCGTTCTTCCCGACCGAGCGCGAGTACAGCCGTCGCTACGGCATGAACGGCCGCCGGATGGCCCAGCTGCCGGACCACGCGATCGTGATGCACCCCGGCCCGATGGTCCGCGGCATGGAGATCACCGCCGAGGTCGCCGACTCGCCGCGCTGCACCGCGGTCGAGCAGGTCGCCAACGGCGTCTCCGTCCGGATGGCCGTCCTCTACCTGCTCCTCGGCGGCGCCGTCTTCGCCGACGCCCCCGCCGACGCCCCCCGTACCGACTCCGTGGAGACCGCCCAGTGAACGAGCGCAGCGAGCGAACCAGCGACACGGTCAGCTACCTGATCCGCAACGCCGAGATCCTGGGCGGCGCCCCGCAGGACCTCCACCTCGCCGACGGCGTGATCAAGGAGATCGGCACCGGCCTGACGGTCGAGGCGGACATCGAGATCGACGCCGGCGGCCTGATCGTCCTGCCCGGCCTGGTCGACCTGCACACCCACCTGCGCGAGCCCGGACGCGAGGACGCCGAGACCGTGCTCACCGGCACCCAGGCCGCGGCGATGGGCGGCTTCACCGCCGTCCACGCGATGGCCAACACCACCCCGGTGGCCGACACCGCCGGCGTGGTCGAGCAGGTCTGGCGGCTCGGCCAGGAGGCCGGCTACTGCGACGTGCAGCCGGTCGGCGCCGTCACCGTCGGTCTGGAGGGCAAGAAGATCGCCGAACTCGGCGCGATGCACGAGTCGGCCGCCGGCGTCCGGGTCTTCTCCGACGACGGCAAGTGCGTGGACGACGCGGTGCTGATGCGCCGCGCCCTGGAGTACGTCAAGGCCTTCGACGGCGTCGTCGCCCAGCACGCCCAGGAGCCGCGGCTGACCGAGGGCGCCCAGATGAACGAGGGCCAGGTCTCCGGCGAGCTCGGGCTCGGCGGCTGGCCGGCCGTCGCCGAGGAGTCGATCATCGCCCGCGACGTGCTGCTCGCCGCGCACGTCGGCTCCCGGCTGCACGTCTGCCACCTCTCCACGGCCGGCTCGGTCGAGATCGTCCGCTGGGCCAAGTCCAAGGGCTGGGACGTCACCGCCGAGGTGACCCCGCACCACCTGCTGCTCACCGACGAGATGGTCCGCAGCTACGACCCGGTGTACAAGGTGAACCCGCCGCTGCGCACCGCCGCGGACGTCCAGGCGCTGCGCGAGGCGCTGGCCGACGGCACCATCGACGCCGTCGCCACCGACCACGCGCCGCACCCGGCCGAGGACAAGGACTGCGAGTGGGCCGTGGCCGCGATGGGCATGGTCGGCCTGGAGACCGCGCTGTCGGTCGTGCAGCAGACCATGGTCGACACCGGCCTGCTGAACTGGGAGGGCGTCGCGGACCGGATGTCGCACCGCCCGGCCCGGATCGGCCGTCTCAGCGGCCAGGGCCGGCCGATCTCGGTGGGTGAGCCGGCCAACCTGGTGCTGTTCGATCCCGCGTACCGTGGTGCCGTGAACCCGGACAGCTTCGCCACCCGCAGCCGCAACACCCCTTACAAGGGCCTGGACCTGCCCGGACGGGTGCACGCCACCTTCCTGCGGGGCCGCGCCACCGTGCTGGCCGGTGAGCTCGCCGAGCAGGACGGCACGCGGTGATGGACCACGCCGCGCTCGCCCAGGAGCAGGCCAGGGTCACCAACTGGCCCGGTTACATCGGCTGGTCCGTCGGCCTGCTGATCGTGATCGGCCTCGTCTACTGGCTGATGCGCCAGGGCTGGAACTGGCGGCGCACCCTGCAGTCCGGCATCCCGCCGCTGCCGGCCGTGCCGGCCCGTGCCGGGCGCACCATCCTGGAGACCAGCGGCCGGTACCACGGCACGACCACCGCCGGGAACTGGCTCGACCGGGTCGTCGCCCACGGCCTGGGCACCCGCAGCCGCGCCGACCTCACCCTCGGCGAGGACGGCCTGCTGGTGCAGCGCCCCGGCGCCGAGGACTTCTGGATCCCGGCCGGGCACCTGACCGGCGCCCGCACCGACTCCGGGATCGCCGGCAAGGTCGTCCCCTCCGGACTGCTCGTCGTCACCTGGACGCTCCCCCAGCCTTCGGCCGGGGGGACCCCCATGGGCACCATCGAGCTGGACTCCGGCTTCCGGGCCGACCACCCCGATGAGCACGCCGCCTGGGTCGAGGCGGTCGCCCAACTCGCAACACGTACGAAGACGAAGACGGAAGAGGCCGCGCAATGACCGCACCTGCCCCCACCACGCAGCGCCAACGGCGGGAACGAGTGCCTGCCGTGCTCGTCCTGGAGGACGGCCGGACCTTCCGCGGACAGGCCTACGGCGCCCTCGGCGAGACCTTCGGCGAGGCGGTCTTCAACACCGGCATGTCCGGCTACCAGGAGACCCTCACCGACCCGTCGTACCACCGCCAGGTGGTCGTGATGACCGCCCCGCAGATCGGCAACACCGGCTGGAACGACGAGGACGACGAGTCCAAGCGGATCTGGGTCGCCGGCTACGTGGTGCGCGACCCCGCCCGGGTCGCCTCCAACTGGCGCTCCCGCCGCTCGCTCGACGAGGAGCTGGTCGCGCAGGGCGTCGTCGGCATCAGCGGCATCGACACCCGCGCGCTGACCCGCCACCTGCGCGAGCGCGGCGCGATGCGCTGCGGCATCTTCTCCGGCGAGGCGCTGGCCGACCCGGCCGCCCTGCTCGCCCGGGTGCAGCAGTCGCCCGAGATGAAGGGCGCCGACCTGTGCGCCGAGGTCGCCACCACCGAGCCGTACGTGGTGCCCGCGATCGGCGAGAAGAGGTTCACCGTCGCCGCGCTGGACCTCGGCATCAAGGCGATGACCCCGCAGCGGATGGCCGAGCGCGGCATCGAGGTGCACGTCCTGCCGGCCGACGCCACCCTGGAGGACGTCTACGCCGTCGACCCGGACGGCGTGTTCTTCTCCAACGGCCCGGGCGACCCGGCCACCGCCGACCACCAGGTCGCCGTCGCGCAGGGCGTGCTGGAGCGCGCCACCCCGTTCTTCGGGATCTGCTTCGGCAACCAGATCCTCGGCCGCGCCCTGGGCTTCGGCACCTACAAGCTCAAGTACGGCCACCGCGGCATCAACCAGCCGGTGCAGGACCGCACCACCGGCAAGGTCGAGGTGACCGCCCACAACCACGGCTTCGCCGTGGACGCCCCGCTGGACAAGGTGAGCGACACCCCCTACGGGCGGGTCGAGGTCTCCCACGTCTGCCTCAACGACGACGTGGTCGAGGGCCTCCAGGCGCTCGACGTCCCGGCCTTCAGCGTGCAGTACCACCCCGAAGCGGCCGCCGGTCCGCACGACGCCGCCTACCTGTTCGACCGCTTCGTGAAGCTCATGGAGGGCCAGCGTGCCTAAGCGCACTGACATCAAGTCCGTCCTGGTGATCGGCTCCGGCCCGATCGTGATCGGCCAGGCCGCCGAGTTCGACTACTCGGGTACGCAGGCCTGCCGGGTCCTCAAGGCCGAGGGCCTGCGGGTCGTGCTGGTCAACTCCAACCCGGCCACGATCATGACCGACCCGGAGATCGCCGACGCCACCTACGTCGAGCCGATCACCCCGGAGTTCGTCGAGAAGATCATCGCCAAGGAGCGCCCCGACGCGCTGCTGCCGACCCTGGGCGGCCAGACCGCGCTGAACACGGCGATCTCGCTGCACGCGGCGGGCACGCTGGAGAAGTACGGCGTCGAGCTGATCGGCGCCGACGTCGAGGCGATCAACAAGGGCGAGGACCGCGACCTGTTCAAGGGCGTCGTCGAGGCCGTCAACGCCAAGATCGGCCACGGCGAGTCCGCCCGCTCGGTCATCTGCCACACCATGGACGAGGTGCTGGCCGGCGTCGACACGCTCGGCGGCTACCCGGTCGTCGTGCGCCCCTCCTTCACCATGGGCGGCGCCGGCTCCGGCTTCGCCCACAACGAGGAGGACCTGCGCCGCATCGCCGGCCAGGGCCTGACCCTCTCGCCGACCACCGAGGTGCTCCTGGAGGAGTCCATCCTCGGCTGGAAGGAGTACGAGCTGGAGCTGATGCGCGACAAGCACGACAACGTCGTGGTCGTCTGCTCCATCGAGAACTTCGACCCGATGGGCGTGCACACCGGTGACTCGATCACCGTCGCCCCGGCGATGACCCTCACCGACCGCGAGTACCAGATCCTGCGCGACATCGGCATCGCCGTGATCCGCGAGGTCGGCGTCGACACCGGCGGCTGCAACATCCAGTTCGCGGTCAACCCCGAGGACGGCCGGGTCATCGTCATCGAGATGAACCCGCGCGTCTCCCGCTCCTCGGCGCTCGCCTCCAAGGCCACCGGCTTCCCGATCGCCAAGATCGCCGCCAAGCTGGCCGTCGGCTACACCCTGGACGAGATCCCCAACGACATCACCGAGGAGACCCCGGCCTCCTTCGAGCCGAGCCTCGACTACGTCGTGGTGAAGGTCCCGCGGTTCGCGTTCGAGAAGTTCCCGAGCGCCGACGCCACGCTGACCACCACCATGAAGTCCGTCGGCGAGGCCATGGCCCTCGGCCGCAACTTCCCCGAGGCGCTCCAGAAGGCCCTGCGCTCGCTGGAGAAGAAGGGCTCCCAGTTCTCCTGGGCCGGCCCGGTGGGGGACAAGGCCGAGCTGCTGGCCAAGGCGGTCGTGCCGACCGACGGCCGGATCAACACCGTGATGGAGGCCGTCCGGGCCGGCGCCACCCCGGAGGAGGTCTTCGAGGCCACCAAGATCGACCCGTGGTTCGTCGACCAGCTCTTCCTGCTGGACGAGATCGCGGCCGAGCTCGCCGCGGCGGAGGAGCTCACCCCCGAGCTGCTGCGCCACGCCAAGCGGCACGGCTTCTCCGACCAGCAGATCGGCGAGATCCGCGGCCTGCGGCCGGACGTGGTCCGCGAGGTGCGCCACGCCCTCGGCATCCGCCCGGTGTTCAAGACCGTCGACACCTGCGCCGCCGAGTTCGCCGCCAAGACCCCGTACTTCTACTCGTCCTACGACGAGGAGAACGAGGTCGCCCCGCGCACCAAGCCCGCCGTGATCATCCTGGGCTCCGGCCCGAACCGCATCGGCCAGGGCATCGAGTTCGACTACTCCTGCGTGCACGCCTCCTTCGCGCTCGCCGACGCCGGGTACGAGACCGTCATGGTCAACTGCAACCCGGAGACCGTCTCCACCGACTACGACACCTCCGACCGGCTCTACTTCGAGCCGCTCACCCTGGAGGACGTGCTGGAGATCGTCCACGCCGAGCAGCAGGCCGGCCCGCTCGCCGGGGTGATCGTGCAGCTCGGCGGCCAGACCCCGCTGGGCCTGGCCCAGGCGCTCAAGGACAACGGCGTGCCGATCGTCGGCACCCAGCCCGAGGCGATCGACCTCGCCGAGGAGCGCGGCGCCTTCGGCCGCGTCCTGCGCGACGCCGGCCTGCCGGCGCCCAAGCACGGCACCGCCTTCTCCTTCGCGGAGGCCAAGGCGATCGCCGACGAGATCGGCTACCCGGTGCTCGCCCGCCCGTCCTACGTGCTCGGCGGCCGCGGCATGGAGATCGTCTACGACGAGGCCTCGCTCGCCTCGTACCTGGAGCGGCACGCCGGCCTGATCTCCGAGCACCCGGTGCTCATCGACCGCTTCCTGGACGACGCGGTGGAGATCGACGTCGACGCGCTCTACGACGGCACCGAGCTCTACCTCGGCGGCGTCATGGAGCACATCGAGGAGGCCGGCATCCACTCCGGCGACTCCGCCTGCGCGCTGCCCCCGATCACCCTCGGCGGCTTCGACATCAAGCGCCTGCGCACCTCCACCGAGGCCATCGCGCGCGGTGTCGGCGTCCGCGGTCTGATCAACATCCAGTTCGCGCTGGCCGGGGACATCCTCTACGTCCTGGAGGCCAACCCGCGCGCCTCCCGGACCGTCCCGTTCACCTCCAAGGCGACCGCCGTGCCGCTGGCCAAGGCCGCCGCCCGGATCTCGCTCGGCGCCACCATCGCCGAGCTGCGCGCCGAGGGCCTGCTCCCGGCCGAGGGCGACGGCGGCACGCTGCCCGCCGACGCGCCGATCGCGGTCAAGGAGGCCGTGATGCCGTGGAGCCGCTTCCGCGACATCCACGGCCGCGGGGTGGACACCGTGCTCGGCCCGGAGATGCGCTCGACCGGTGAGGTCATGGGCATCGACAAGGTCTTCGGCACCGCGTACGCGAAGGCGCAGACCGGTGCCTACGGCGCGCTGCCGACCAAGGGCAAGGTCTTCGTCTCGGTCGCCAACCGCGACAAGCGCAACCTGGTCTTCCCGGCCCGGGCGCTGGTCGGCCTCGGCTTCGAGCTGCTCGCCACCGCCGGCACCGCCGAGGTGCTGCAGCGCGGCGGCATCCCGTCCACGCTGGTGCGCAAGCACAGCGAGGGCGAGGGCCCGAACGGCGAGCGGACCATCGTCCAGCTGATCCACGACGGTGAGGTCGACCTCATCATCAACACGCCGTACGGCACCGGCGGCCGTCTCGACGGCTACGAGATCCGCACCGCGGCCGTGGCCCGCGCGGTGCCCTGCCTGACCACCGTCCAGGCGATGGGCGCGGCCGTCCAGGGCATCGACCGGCTGCTGCGCGACGAGGTCGGGGTGATGTCGCTCCAGGAGCACGCCGAGCGGATCAACGCCGGCCGCAAGTAGCACCATCGCAGTGGGGGGCACCGAAACCAGTCGGGTGCCCCCCACTTCCATGCCCCCGTACGTACGGTCTCCGCTCCGGGAGTTGAACCACCCTTGTACAAGCTTCTGTTCGACCTGGTCTTCAAGAAGATGGACCCCGAGAAGGCCCACCACCTCGCCTTCTTCTGGATCCGCCTCGGCTCCTCGGTGCCCGGCCTGCGCACCCTGGTGCGGCTGGTGCTCGCCCCGCGCGACCGGGCCCTGCGCACCCGCGCCCTCGGGCTCGACCTGCCCGGCCCGTTCGGGCTGGCGGCCGGCTTCGACAAGAACGGCGTCGGCATCGACGGCCTGTCGATGCTCGGCTTCGACTACGTCGAGATCGGCACCATCACCGGCGAGCCCCAGCCCGGCAACCCGGCGCCCCGGCTGTTCCGCCTGGTCGAGGACCGCGCGCTGATCAACCGGATGGGCTTCAACAACCAGGGCTCGGCCCGGGTCGCCGCCCGCCTGGCGGCCCGCCCGCACACC
This sequence comes from Kitasatospora sp. NPDC001547, assembly GCF_042894165.1. Taxonomy (NCBI): domain Bacteria; kingdom Bacillati; phylum Actinomycetota; class Actinomycetes; order Kitasatosporales; family Streptomycetaceae; genus Kitasatospora; species Kitasatospora sp. NPDC001547. Next base: position 144,080 of record NZ_JBIAVL010000004.1, read on the forward strand.
AGCTCCACCCCGGTGATCGGCGTCAACATCGGCAAGACCAAGGTGGTCGAGGAGGCCGACGCGGTCGCCGACTACGTGAAGTCCACCGAGCGGCTGGCCAGGTACGCCGACTACCTGGTGGTCAACGTCAGCTCGCCGAACACCCCCGGGCTGCGCAACCTCCAGGCCGTGGACCACCTGCGGCCACTGCTCGCCGCCGTCCGCGAGGCCGCCGACCGCACCACCGCGCACCACGTGCCGCTGCTGGTCAAGATCGCCCCGGACCTGGCCGACGAGGACGTCGACGCGGTCGCCGACCTCGCCCTGGAGCTGGGCCTGGACGGCATCATCGCCACCAACACCACGATCGGCCGCGAGGGCCTGCGCACCGACGCCGGGCGGGTCGAGGAGATCGGCATGGGCGGCCTGTCCGGCGCCCCGCTCAAGGCCCGCGCCCTGGAGGTGCTCCAGCGGCTGCGCGCCCGCACCGGGGGCCGGCTGACCCTGGTCTCGGTCGGCGGCATCGAGACCGCCGAGGACGCCTGGCAGCGGATCGTCCACGGCGCCGACCTGGTCCAGGGCTACAGCGCCTTCATCTACGAGGGACCGTTCTGGTGCCGGCGGATCCACCGGGGCCTGTCCGCCAGGGTCCGCGCGGGCGGCTTCCGCAGCCTGGCCGACGCCGTCGGCAGCGCCGTGCGCAGCTCGTGAACACCCCCATCGGTTCTGGAACCCGTTCTGGAAAGGACGACATGACTCTCGCCCCGTTCGGCGCCCGGCTGCGCCGGGCCCTCGACACCCGCGGCCAGCTCTGCGTCGGCATCGACCCGCACGCCTCCCTGCTCGCCGCCTGGGGGCTCGGCGACGACCTCGCCGGGCTGGAGACCTTCAGCCGCACCGTGGTCGAGGCGCTGGCCGACCGGGTGGCCGTGCTCAAGCCGCAGGCCGCCTTCTTCGAGCGGTTCGGCAGCAAGGGCGTCGCGGTCCTGGAGCGGACCGTCGAGGAGGCCCGGGCGGCGGGTGCGCTGGTCCTGATGGACGCCAAGCGCGGGGACATCGGCTCCACCATGGCCGCGTACGCCGAGGCCTTCCTGTCGCCGGGCAGCCCGCTGTTCTCGGACGCGCTGACGGTCAGCCCGTACCTGGGCTTCGGCTCGCTGCGCCCGGCCCTGGACCTGGCCCGGGAGCAGGGCTGCGGCGTGTTCGCGCTGGCGCTCACCTCCAACCCGGAGGGCGCCGAGGTGCAGCGCGCGGTGGGCGCGGACGGCGAGCCGGTCGCGGCCACGGTGCTGCGCCGGCTGGCGGCCGAGAACGAGGGCGCGGCGCCGCTCGGCTCCTTCGGCGCGGTGGTCGGCGCGACGCTGGCCGACGCGGGCGTGGACCTGGCCGTCAACGGCCCGCTGCTGGCTCCGGGGATCGGCGCCCAGGGCGCGACCATGGCGGACCTGCCGCGGGTGTTCGGCGCCTCGGTGATCAACGTGGTGCCGAGCGTCAGCCGGGACGTCCTCAGGCACGGCCCCTCGGTGCCGGCGCTGCGGGAGGCGGCGGAGCGCTTCGTCGGGGAGTTCGCGGACGCGGTCGCCTAGCGGACGCGGTCCAGTAGCGGACGCGGTCGGGCGGCGGGGGCGGTCGGGCGGCGGGGCGTCAAGAAGCGGAACCCGCCCTTCAGGTAGCCGCGCGGTGACCCTGCGGAGTGTCCGCAGCCCCGCGCGGTGGCCGCGGAACGGACGTGAGCGCCGTCACATCGGCCCCGCCAAAGTCTCGCAATCGCGGTCATTTTGCCCTGGAAAGTCCTGGTCGGCCTTGGCTGACCAGGACTTTTCGTGTTCTTTTCCTGACGTGGCGCCGCAATCCGGGTAGTGTCCGGCGATAGGTCATCGGCGAGTCGCGATTTCCGTGGCTCCCGCAGGTCAGGGCCTTGTGGTTCCCCTTGCGGACGGTGTCCTCGGTACCGAACCAGTCCTAGCTCAATCCATCCATCCACACCCTGAGGTGAACGGCGTGGCTCTTCCGCCCCTTACCCCTGAACAGCGCACCGCCGCGCTCGCCAAGGCCGCCGAGGCTCGCCGGGAGCGCGCCGAGGTGAAGAACCGGCTCAAGCACTCCGGCGCCTCCCTGCACGAGGTGATCAAGGCCGGCAAGGCCGACAACGACGTCATCGGCAAGATGAAGGTCTCGGCACTGCTGGAGTCTCTTCCGGGCGTCGGCAAGGTCCGCGCCAAGCAGATCATGGAGCGCCTCGGCATCAGCGAGAGCCGGCGCGTCCGCGGCCTCGGCACGAACCAGATCGCTTCCCTGGAGCGGGAGTTCGGCGGTGGCGCCGCCTGAGCGTGCCCCGTGGTCCCAGGATCCCCCGCGATCCGGGATAATCGGTGCATGAGTGAGCGTCCGCGGCTGACCGTGCTCTCCGGCCCTTCGGGGGTCGGCAAGAGCACGGTCGTCGCTCATATGAGGAAGATGTACCCCGAGGTCTGGCTCTCGGTGTCGGCGACGACCCGCCACCCGAGGCCCGGCGAGAAGGACGGGGTCCAGTACCACTTCGTCGACAACGACGAGTTCGACAAGCTGGTCGCCAACGGCGAACTGCTGGAGTGGGCCGAGTTCGCCGGGAACCGTTACGGGACCCCGCGTGCGGCCGTGCTGGAGAAGCTGGAGCGCGGCGAGCCGGTGCTGCTGGAGATCGACCTCCAGGGCGCCCGGCAGGTGCGCGGGTCGATGCCCGAGGCGCAGCTGGTCTTCCTGGCCCCGCCGAGCTGGGACGAGCTGGTCCGCCGGCTGACCGGCCGGGGCACCGAGTCGCCGGACGTGATCGAGAAGCGGCTGGAGGCGGCCAGGGTCGAGCTCGCGGCGGAGCCCGAGTTCGACACGACCCTTGTCAACACCTCCGTCGAGCAGGTAGCGGCCGAACTGCTAGCCTTGCTCGGTGTAGCCTGACCTGTCTGTCTTTTCCATCCTTTCGGAAGGTTTTAGCGTGTCCTCTTCGATGACCGCGCCCGAGGGCATCATCAACCCGCCGATCGACGAGCTGCTCGAGGCCACCGACTCCAAGTACAGCCTCGTGATCTACGCCGCCAAGCGCGCGCGTCAGATCAACGCGTACTACTCCCAGCTCGGCGAGGGCCTGCTGGAGTACGTCGGCCCGCTGGTCGACACCCACGTGCACGAGAAGCCGCTGTCGATCGCGCTGCGCGAGATCAACGCGGGCATGCTGACCGCCGAGGCGGTCGAGGCTGCCTGAGGCGGTCGCTGAACTCCGGAAGGGCCCGGCGGAATCGTTTCCGCCGGGCCCTTCGGCATTTCCGTGGCCGTTCGGCGTTCCGTGGCGGGGAGGGCGGCGCGCGGGCGCCGGCTGAGGGGCCGTAGGGTGGGCGCGTTCCCGATGCGGACACCCGATGCGGAGAAAGGCCGGTTGATGGCTGTGAGTGCGGACGCCCCCCGCGTGGTCCTCGGCGTGAGCGGCGGGATCGCCGCGTACAAGGCGTGCGAGCTGCTGCGCCGCTTCACCGAGTCCGGCCACCAGGTCACCGTGGTGCCGACCGCGGCCGCGCTGCACTTCGTCGGCGAGGCGACCTGGGCGGCGCTGTCCGGGCGCCCGGCCGCCACCGAGACCTGGGAGCGCGTGCACGAGGTGCCGCACGTGCGGATCGGGCAGCAGGCCGACCTGGTCGTGGTCGCCCCGGCCACCGCCGACCTGATCGCCAAGGCCGCCCACGGCCTCGCCGACGACCTGCTGACCAACACCCTGCTCACCGCCCGCTGCCCGGTCGTGGTCGCGCCCGCGATGCACACCGAGATGTGGGAGCACCCGGCCACCCGGGACAACGTGGCCACGCTGCGCCGCCGGGGCGTCATCGTGCTGGAGCCGGCCGTCGGGCGGCTGACCGGCAAGGACACCGGGAAGGGCCGGCTGCCCGAGCCCTCGGCGGTCTTCGACGCCTGCCGGGCCGTGCTGCGCCGCGGCGGGGCGGTGCCGACCGACCTGGCCGGCCGGCACGTGGTGGTCTCGGCCGGCGGCACCCGGGAGCCGCTGGACCCGGTGCGCTACCTGGGCAACCGTTCCTCCGGCAAGCAGGGCTACGCGCTCGCCGTGACGGCCGCGGCGCGGGGTGCCAGGGTGACGTTGCTCTCGGCCAACGCCGAGCTGGCGGACCCGGCCGGGGTGGACGTGGTGCACGTCTCGACCGCCCTGGAGCTGCGCGAGGCGGCGCTGGAGGCGGTCCGGGACGCGGACGCCGTGGTGATGGCCGCGGCGGTGGCCGACTTCCGGCCCGCCGAGTACGCCACCGGCAAGATCAAGAAGGTCGAGGGGGTCGACCAGCCGCCGGTCGCGCTGGTCCGCAATCCCGACATCCTGGCCGAGCTGTCGGCCCACCGGGCCCGTTCGGGTCAACTCGTGGTGGGTTTCGCGGCGGAGACCGACGACGTGCTCGCCAACGGCCGGGCCAAGCTCGCCCGCAAGGGCTGCGACCTGCTCGTCGTGAACGAGGTGGGCGACGGCAAGGCCTTCGGCACGGACGTCAACGAGGCCGTGGTTCTGGGCTCCGACGGCAGTGAGACGGCCGTTCCGGTGGGCCCGAAGGAGGCGCTCGCGGACGTGGTCTGGGACCTGGTCGCAAAGCGGTTGGAAACGGGCGGCAACTGATCGGAACCGGTCAGGCAGCGATCAGGAATTCCGGAAGCGGGTGACGTTCGGTGGAACCAGACCGTTAGACTCCAGGAATCAAGTCTTTCCGGAGTTCCCCGGTTCCCCCGGGGCACTTCAGTCAGCAGCCGCTGCAACCCCAGGGAGCGCTGTGTCTCGCCGCCTGTTCACCTCGGAGTCCGTCACCGAGGGACACCCCGACAAGATCGCTGACCAGATCAGCGACACCATCCTTGACGCTCTCCTGCGGGAGGACCCGACGTCCCGGGTCGCCGTGGAGACGCTCATCACCACCGGCCAGGTGCACGTGGCCGGCGAGGTGACCACCAAGGCGTACGCGCCGATCGCCCAGCTCGTCCGGGACAAGATCCTGGAGATCGGGTACGACAGCTCCAAGAAGGGCTTCGACGGCGCCTCCTGCGGCGTCTCGGTGTCCATCGGGGCCCAGTCGCCCGACATCGCGCAGGGTGTCGACACCGCGTACGAGGCCCGTGTCGAGGGCGACGAGGACGACCTGGACAAGCAGGGCGCCGGTGACCAGGGCCTGATGTTCGGCTACGCGTCCGACGAGACGCCCGAGCTCATGCCGCTGCCGATCACCCTGGCGCACCGCCTCTCCCGCCGCCTGACCGAGGTGCGCAAGAACGGGACCATCCCGTACCTGCGCCCCGACGGCAAGACCCAGGTCACCATCGAGTACGACGGCGACAAGGCCGTCCGCCTAGACACCGTGGTCGTCTCCACCCAGCACGCCAGCGACATCGACCTGGAGTCGCTGCTCACCCCGGACATCCGCGAGTTCGTGGTCGAGCCGGAGCTGAAGGCGCTGGCCGAGCAGGGCATCAAGCTGACCACCGAGGGCTACCGCCTGCTGGTCAACCCGACCGGCCGCTTCGAGATCGGCGGCCCGATGGGCGACGCCGGCCTCACCGGCCGCAAGATCATCATCGACACCTACGGCGGCATGGCCCGCCACGGCGGCGGCGCCTTCTCCGGCAAGGACCCGTCCAAGGTGGACCGCTCGGCCGCGTACGCGATGCGCTGGGTGGCGAAGAACATCGTCGCCGCCGGCCTCGCCCGCCGCGCCGAGGTGCAGGTCGCGTACGCGATCGGCAAGGCCGAGCCGGTCGGCCTGTTCGTGGAGACCTTCGGCACCGAGACCGTGCCGGTCCTCAGCATCCAGAAGGCCGTCTCCGAGGTCTTCGACCTGCGTCCGGCCGCGATCATCCGCGACCTGGACCTGCTGCGCCCGATCTACTCCCAGACCGCCGCGTACGGCCACTTCGGCCGTGAGCTGCCGGACTTCACCTGGGAGCGCACCGACCGGGTCGAGCAGCTGAAGGCCGCCGTCCAGGACTGACGTCCCGGAGCGCCCCGAGCGGCGCCCGCCTCCGTACGGGGGCGGGCGCCGCTTCGTGCATTGTCGGTGTGACCTGGTAGTACTTGGTGGCGATGAGCAGCACAGGGGAGAACGGGGCCGCCGAGCCGGAGCAGCTGGCGTTCATCCGGGAGACGGTCAAGCGGGCCAAGCCGCGCACCTGGCGCGGGGCCAAGCGGGCCGAGCACCTGCCGGTGGCCCGGGTCGTGGTGGACAAGGGCGTGCTCACCATCGACAAGTTCTTCGACTACGAGGTGCCGGCCGACATGGCCGAGGAGGCCCAGCCCGGCGTCCGGGTCCGGGTGCGGTTCGGGGCGCGGGTGGTCAAGGGCCAGCGCGAGGGCGGGGAACTGCACGACGGGTTCATCGTCGCCCGGCTGGAGAAGAGCGACTTCGCCGGCCCGCTCGCCCCGCTGGCCCAGGTGCTCTCGCCCGAACCGGTGCTCACCCCGCAGCTGCTGCGGCTGTGCCGGACCGTCGCCGACCGGTACGCCGGGACGCTGGCCGACGTGCTCCAACTGGCGATCCCGCCCCGGCACGCCAAGGCCGAGGCCGAACCCTCCCCGCCGCCGCTGCCGCGCCCGGCCGCCCCGGCCCCCGGCGGCTGGCAGCGCTACCCGGCCGGGCCCGACTTCCTCGCCTCGCTCGCCGCGGGCGGCTCGCCGCGCGCCGTCTGGTCGGCGCTGCCCGGGCCCGGCTGGCCGTACGAGATCGCGCGGGCGGTGGCCGCGACGCTGGCGAGCGGGCGCGGGGCGCTGGTCGTGCTCCCGGAGGGGCGCTCGGTGGCCCGGGTCGACCAGGCGCTGACCGAACTGCTCGGCGCCGGGATGCACGTGGCGCTGGAGGCCGACCTCGGCCCGCGCGAGCGCTACCGGCGCTGGCTCGCGGTGAGCCGGGGCTCGGTGCACGCCGTGGTCGGGACGAGGGCCACCATGTTCGCGCCGGTCCGGGACCTCGGGCTGGTCGTCGTCTGGTCGGACGGGGACGGCAGCCACAGCGACCCGCGCGCCCCGCACCCGCACGTGCGCGAGGTGGCGCTGCTGCGCGCCGCCGAGGAGGGCGCGGCGGTGCTGCTCGGCGGGCACGCGGTGACGGTGGAGGGCGCGCAGCTGGTCAGCACCGGCTGGGCGCGCCCGCTGGTCGCGGACCGCGAGACGGTGCGGCAGGTCGCGCCCAGGGTGCGGACCGTCACCGACCAGGACCAGCACCGGGACGCCGCCGCCCAGGCCGCCCGGCTGCCCTCGGTGGCCTGGGAGGCCGCCCGGGAGGCGCTGGCCGCCGGGCACCCGGTGCTCATCCAGGTGCCCCGGCGCGGCTACGTGCCCCGGCTGGCCTGCGGGCGCTGCCGCACCCCCGCCCGCTGCCGGCGCTGCGAGGGGCCGCTGGAGGCGCCCTCGGCGGACGCCTCGCTGTGCTGCGGCTGGTGCGGGGAGCCGGAGAACGACTGGCACTGCCCCGAGTGCGGGTCCTTCCGGCTGCGGGCCCAGGTGGTCGGGGCCCGGCGGACGGCGGAGGAGCTGGGCAAGGCGTTCCCGCGCATCCCGGTGCGGACCTCGGGCCGGGAGGCGGTGCTCACCACCGTGCCGGACGAGCCCTCCCTGGTGATCTCCACACCCGGCGCGGAGCCGGTGGTCGAGGGCGGCGGCGGGTACGGGGCCGCGCTGCTGCTGGACGGCTGGGCGCTGCTCAGCCGGCCCGACCTGCGGGCGGGGGAGGAGGCGCTGCGGCTCTGGCTCGCGGCGGCCGCGCTGGTGCGGCCCTCGACGGAGGGCGGGACGGTGGTCGTGGTCGCCGAGCCCTCGGCCCGGCCGGTGCAGGCGCTGGTGCGCTGGGACCCGCTGGGGCACGCCGGGATGGAGCGGGACGAACGGGCGCAGCTGCACTTCCCGCCGGTGTCCCGGATGGCCTCGGTGAGCGGGAGCCCGGCGGCGGTCGCGGACCTGCTGAACCTGATCCGGCTGCCGGAGGGGGCGGACGTGCTCGGCCCGGTGCCGGTGCCGGCGCTGCGGGGGGAGGAGCAGGAGCGCGCGCTGCTGCGGGTGGCGCCCGGGCAGGGGGCCGCGCTGGCGGCGGCGCTCAAGGCGGCGCAGATCGCGCGGATCGCGCTGCGGACGGCGGAGGCGGTGCGGGTGCGGGTGGATCCGACGGACATCGGCTGAGGGGGCTGTTGGGCCCGGGGCACGGGCGGGCCGGGGCGAGGACGGCCGGGGCCGGGGCCGGTGGGGCGGGGTGAGTGGGCCACCCCGCCCCGGACGGCCCGGCTGCGGCGGTTCGGTCAGCCGCGCAGCGGGATGCCGGTTCGGTCCGCCTGGGGGCGGTCGGCGGTCGTGGCGCGGTCGGTCGTGGCGTGGTCGATCGTGGTGCGGTCCAGCGGGGTGCGGTCGATCGTGGTGCGCTCCAGGGGGGTGCGCTCCAGGGCGGTGCGGTCGATCGTGGTGCGCTCCAGGGCGCTGCGGTCCAGGCCGCCCTGGCGGGCCGCCGGGACGGTCGTGGCCAGACCGGTGCGCTCGGCGCCGGTGGGCAGCTCCTCGGAGCGGTCCGGGCGGCTCTGGCCCGGGACGGCGCCGCTCGCGGCGAGGAGCTCGCTGGTCGGGCGACGCATGCCGTAGCGCCGGTGCACCGCCTGCTTGGTGACCCCGAGGGCGGAGCCCACCGAGTCCCAGGAGAAGCCCAGCGCCCGGTCGAACTCGACCGCCGCCGCCACCAGCGTCTCCACGCTCTCCCGCAGCTCCTGCGCCAGGCGCACGGTCGGCGCCGGCGCCCGCCCGTACACCACGAAGCCGGCCGAGGTGCTCGGTCGGCGCGGACGGTAGACGTTGCCCAGTTGAGCGGTGAGCGTCCGCAGCGCGTCGACCTGCCGCCTCACCCGCTCGATGTCCCGCACCAGCAGGTGCAGGCTCGCCCGCGCCCGGGCGTCGTGGTTGATCTGCTCGGCCATGGCCTACGTGCCACCTTCCGTACGGTTCAGCTCGGCCGGGCGCGGTGTCCCGTGCGCCCGGCCCCGGTCAATCTCTCTTGACCAACGCCGAAGCGGGGGCCGGGGTAACGCGGCTCGGCACAGTCGGGCCGTACCGGCCGCGGATCCGGGCGCCGGGAAGCCCTCGGCGGGCGGCCGCGCGGGTTGCATAGACTGGCGGGTGAACCAGCGGCCGACCGCAGCCCGCGCCCCTACGGACAGGAGCCCGTACCCCGTGGCGATCCAGCCGATCCGTCTCTTCGGAGACCCCGTCCTGCGGTCCACCGCCAAGCCGGTGACCACCTTCGACAAGGAACTGCGCAAGCTGGTCGCCGACCTCACCGACACCATGCTGGACGCCCCTGGCGCAGGCCTCGCCGCGCCCCAACTCGGGGTGTCCCTGCGGGTGTTCACGTACCACGTGGACGGTGTCACCGGGCACCTGATCAACCCGGACCTGTCGCTGAGCGAGGAGGAGCAGGACGGCCCCGAGGGCTGCCTGTCGCTGCCCGGTCTGCGCTACGACACCAGGCGCGCGTACGGCGTGGTGGCCAAGGGCTTCAACATGTACGGCGATCCGGTGACCCTGGAAGGCACCCAGCTGCTCGCCCGGTGCATCCAGCACGAGACCGACCACCTGGACGGCATCGTCTTCATCGACCGGCTCGACCGTGAGCAGCGCAAGGCCGCGCTGAAGGCGATCCGGGAGGCGGACTGGGGCGGCGGGCCGGCCCCGGTGGTCAAGGTCTCGCCGCACAGCACCTTCGGCTCCGCCCGCTGACTTCCGCTGGTTTCCTGAATTCCGCTTGTAGAAAGGCACTTGATGCGTCTCGTCTTCGCCGGCACCCCCGAGGTCGCCGTTCCCGCCCTGGAGGCCCTGCTCGCCTCGGACCGGCACGAGGTCGTCGCGGTGGTCACCCGCCCCGACGCTCCGGCCGGGCGCGGGCGCAAGCTGGTCGCCAGCCCCGTCGCCCAGCGCGCCGAGGAGGCCGGGATCGAGGTCCTCAAGCCGGTGAAGCCCAGCGACCCGGACTTCGTCGCCCGCCTCACCGAACTCGCCCCCGACTGCTGCCCGGTGGTCGCCTACGGCGCCCTGCTGCGCCCCGGCACCCTGGAGATCCCCGAGCGCGGCTGGGTCAACCTGCACTTCTCGCTGCTGCCCGCCTGGCGCGGCGCGGCCCCGGTCCAGCACGCGGTGCTGGCCGGCGACGAGGTCACCGGCGCGTCCACCTTCCTGATCGAGCAGGGCCTGGACTCCGGCCCGGTCTACGGCGTGATCACCGAGGAGATCCGCCCGACCGACACCAGCGGCGAGCTGCTCACCCGGCTCTCGCTCTCCGGGGCCCGGCTGCTCGCGGCCACCATGGACGGCATCGAGGACGGCTCGCTGCACGCCGTGCCGCAGCCGGCCGAGGGCGTCACGCTCGCCCCGAAGATCTCCGTCGAGGACGCGCGGATCGACTGGAACCACCCCGCGCTGCGGGTCGACCGGGTGGTGCGCGGCTGCGCGCCGGCCCCGGGGGCCTGGACGGAGTTCCGGGGCGAGCGGCTGAAGGTCACCGGGCCGGTGAAGCTGCTGCCGGACTCCGCCGAGCTGGCGCCGGGCGAGGTCGCGATGGTGGGCAAGAACAGCGTCCGGGTCGGCACCGGCAGCCACGACGTCGAGCTGGGGGAGGTGCGTCCGCAGGGGAAGAAGGAGATGCGGGCCGCCGACTGGGCGCGGGGCGCGCGGCTGGAGGCGGGGGAGCGCCTCGGAGGCTGACGCTCCGGTTTGGCGCTACTGTTCGTTCGAGATCGTCAGTGTTCGTTGATAGCCGTTCGTCGATAACCACCGCAGCACCTTGAGGCACCTGTGACCACCCCCGGCAGTAACTCCGGCGCCAAGCGCGCTCCCCGCCCGCACCGCCGCCCGAAGAAGGACCCGGCCCGGATCGTCGCGTTCCGCGCGCTGCGCGCCGTCGACGAGCGCGACGCGTACGCCAACCTGATCCTGCCCTCGCTGCTCCGCGAGGCCGAGCAGAAGGGCATGGACCGGCGCGACGCCGCCCTCGCCACCGAGCTGGTCTACGGCACCCTGCGCCTGCAGGGCACCTACGACGCGATCATCGCCGCCTGCATCGACCGGCCGCTCGGCAAGGTCGACCCGCCGGTGCTGGACGTGCTCTCGCTCGGCGCCCACCAGCTGCTCACCACCCGCATCCCCAGCCACGCGGCCGTCTCGGCGACCGTCGAACTGGCCCGGGTGGTGCTCGGCGACGGCAAGGCCAAGTTCGTCAACGCCGTACTGCGCCGGATCAGCGCCCATGACCTGGACGCCTGGATCGAGCAGGTCGCCCCGCCGTACGACCAGGACGCCGAGGACCACCTGGCGGTCGTGCACTCGCACCCGCGCTGGGTGGTCTCCGCGCTCTGGGACTCGCTCGGCCGCTGGCAGCCGGACGCCTCCGGGCGCACCGCGGTGGAGGAACTGCTGCGGGCCGACAACGAGCGGCCCGAGGTGACCCTGGTCGCCCGGCCCGGCCGGGCCACCGTCGGCGAGCTGGCCGACGCGCTGCCGGAGGCCCAGCCGGGCCGCTGGTCCCCGTTCGCGCTGCGGCTCGCCGAGGGCGGCGACCCGGGCTCGGTCGCGGCGGTGCAGGAGAACCGCGCGGGCGTGCAGGACGAGGGCAGCCAGCTGGTCGCGCTGGCGCTGGCCTCGGCGCCGCTGGACGGGCCGGACCGGCTCTGGCTGGACGGCTGCGCCGGCCCCGGCGGCAAGGCCGCGCTGCTCGGCGCGCTGGCCGCCGAGCGGGGCGCGGCGCTGGTCGCGAGCGAGAAGCAGCCGCACCGGGCCCGGCTGGTGGCGCGGGCCCTGACGGGCAACCCCGGCCCGTACACCGTGATCGCGGCCGACGGGACGCGCCCGGCCTGGCGCTCCGGCGGCTTCGACCGGGTGCTGGTCGACGTGCCGTGCTCCGGCCTCGGCGCGCTGCGCCGCCGCCCGGAGGCGCGCTGGCGGCGCCGGCCGGCCGACGTGGCGGCCTTCGGCCCGCTCCAGCGGGACCTGCTGCGCTCGGCGATCGAGGCCACCCGGGTCGGCGGGGTGGTCGGCTACGCGACCTGCTCGCCGCACCTCGCGGAGACCCGCGCGGTGGTGGACGACGTGCTGCGCGGCGAGGGCGGCCGAGTCGAGTGGATCGACGCCCGCCCGCTGCTGCCCGGCGTCCCGGCGCTCGGGGACGGGCCGGACGTGCAGCTCTGGCCGCACCTGCACGGGACGGACGCGATGTATCTGGCGCTGCTGCGGCGTACCGCCTGATCCGCGGCGGGCGGGCCCGTCGGGTTCCGCCGGCTCCCCGCCGGGGTGTCACCTCGGTGGGGAGGCCGGAGCGGTGGGGAGGTCGGGGCGGTGCGGTGTCCGGAGCGGCGGGGCCGGGGAAGCGACCCCACGAGACATGCGGCGCGACGCGGCTGTTCCGTTGGCGCGGGGTGCGACCCCGGGCGGCTGCCCCTCCCGACCGTGGGAGACGAGCAGTGTCATCGGGGATTCGACGATCGCCGGACGAACCCGCCGGTTCGCGGAGTGCTGCGGCGGAACCCCGGTCCCACCGGGCCGAGGGGGACGGCGTCCGGCTCGATCTGATCGCCCTGATGGCGATCCCGGCGGTGTGCACCCTGGTCTGTCTGTCTGTCTGTCTGTCTGTCTGCCGACCGGTACGGGGTGCCGCAGGCGGTCATCGGTGGGGCGGGCGTCCTGTTCGCCGCCTGGCGGACGCCGCGGCGGTCCGAGCGGGGGGAGTGCCGACGGCGCGGGCCCCAGCGGTGAGCCGGTCGCGAACGGTGCTTGCATCTCCCGTGGGGGGAGGTAGCAGGGTGGTGGCCATGAACGGCGACACGACGTACACCATCGGTGAGCTGGCCCGGCGGACGGGGCTGACGGTCAAGACCGTCCGCTTCTACTCGGACCAGGGGATCGTGCCGCCGGCCGACCGCAACCCGGCCGGCCACCGGCGGTACGGCGCCGACGCCGTCGCGCGCCTGGAACTGGTCCGCACCCTGCGCGAGCTCGGGCTCGGACTGCCCGCGATCCGGCGGGTGGTGGAGCGCGAGCTGACGCCGGCCGACGTCGCCGCCGCGCAGGCGGAGGCGATCGACGTCCAGATCCGGGTGCTGCGGCTGCGGCGGGCGGTGCTCGGGATGGTGGCCAGGCTCGGTTCGACGCCTGAGGAGTTGACGCTTGTGCACCAGTTGGCCCGGCTCACGGAGGACGAACGGGGGCGGTTGATCGGGGAGTTCCTGACGGGGGTGTTCGACGGGATCGCCGGTGGCGGGCGGTTCGCCGCCGCGGCGCGCTCGTTGACGCCGGAGCTGCCGGAGGAACCGTCGGCCGAACAGGTCGAGGCCTGGGTGGAGTTGGCGCGGTTGGCGGGGGACGCCGGGTTCCGGGCGCTGTTGCGCGGGCTCGTGGAGGCGGAGGCGGCGGAGGCCGCGGGCGTGGAGGCGGCGGGCGTCAGGGCGGCGGGCGTCGGGGCGGTGGGCGTCGGGGCGGTGGGTGCGGAGCCGGAGGCCGGGGTCGGTCTGCCGAGGCCCGGACTGGCGGTGGCGGTGCGGGAGTTGGCCGGACCGGCGGTCGCGGCCGGGGTGGAGCCGGGGTCGCCGGAAGGGGCGGCCGTCGTCGCGGCGCTGGTGGAGCGGTACGGGCGGTGGTGCGCGGGGGCGGTGCCGGCGGATGCCGGGGCCGTGCGGGACCGGCTGGCGGAGCGGCTGGGGGCGATGGCCGATCCGCGGCGGGAGCGGTACCTGGAGCTGCTGGCGGTGGTCAACGGTTGGCCGGCGCCGGAGAGTTGGGCGACGGAGGTGGACTGGGCGGTGCGCGCCGTGGCGTGAGCCGGTGCGCCGGGTCGGTGCGGGGCCGGGGGACTGGTGAGGGGGCCGGGACCGCGTGGCTACCGGCGGGCGGAGCCGGGGAAGGTGGTGAGGAAGGCGTGGGCCTGGGCGCGGAGGTGGTCGACCGGCGGGTCCTCGCAGATCACCTCCAGGCCGAGTCCGGTCGCCCGGCCCAGGTCGTAGTAGGACTGGTAGGCGAGGTACGGGCGGTGGTCGTCGGTGGGGTCGAGTCCGACGGCGAAGGTCGCGAAGTGCGGCTGGGGCTCGCTCCCGTCAGGGGTCGGGTCGGCCGCCTCGGTCCCCGCCGAGAGCGAGCCGGGCGAGCCGGTCGGTCCGGCTGAGCCGGCTGATCGAGTCGGTCGGGATCGGGAGAGCTGCCATTCGAACTCGTACGGCTCGGGCTCAGCGGGCAGGTCCAGCAGGGCCTGGGCGAGTCGGCGGACCTCCTCCGGGTTCGCGAAGGGGATCGACTCCGACCAGTACGGGGTCGAGGCGAGCAGTTCCCAGTCGTCGCCGCTGTGGCCGACGGTCAGGGCCCACTCGCCGGTCCGGTCCTGCCAACGGCAGCTGATGATCGGGTTCACGGTGGTCAACCTCCGTGTGGCGCTGGGGTGTTCGTAGCTCCTCATCGTGGCACACCGGGCGGGCCGGGAGCGTCGGCCGTGAGCCGTCCTCGGGCCCGTTCCCAGGCCTCCTGGAGCGTGCGGTAGCCGAGGACGGTGATGCCGTGCTCGGTGAGCAGCCGACGGGCCTCGGCGGAGACGAGGAACGCGTGGTCGGTGTACCGGACGCGCCAGCCGTCGTCCGGGTCGCTGGTGTTCGGGTCGCCGGCGCTCGGGCCGGACAGGGCGGGGTGCAGCGCCCACTCGGTGAGGCCCGGTGGGAGGGCGGCGAGCAGGCGGGCGTAGTGGGCGGGCTTGCCGTCCAGGGGGACGGAGAAGCTGTCGAGGAAGCCGTGGTCCACCACCGGCAGGCCGCGCTCGCGCATCCGGGCCAGCGCGGGCGGCAGCCAGACCCGGACCGCCAGGCCGTACTCGGCGCCGAGGGCGAAGGTGAGGTCGAGGATGTCCTCGCGGCCGCCGTCGGCCAGGCAGTGGAAGTCGAGGTGGGTCGGGGCGAGGCCGGCCGCCGCCACCGCGTCGATCTGGGCGCGGAACTCGCGCTCGACCTCGTCGAGTCGGGCCCGGGCGAGCAGCTCGGCGCGTCCGGCCGGGGTGGGGGCGTAGAGGTCGCCGGAGGCGTCGAGGAGGGAGGACACCCGGTCGCGGGCGGTGAGCGGGCCCCAGCGGCGGTCGGCGGACTCGCAGACCAGCGTGAGGTGGACGCCGAACGGGACCTCCGGGTGCCGGCGCAGCAACCGGAGCGCGTGCGGCGCGGCGGCGCAGGGCGTCATCAGGCTGCAGGAGGCGGCGACGCCGTTCCGGACGGCGTCGATCACGGCGAGGTTGACGGACTCGTCCAGGCCGAGGTCGTCGCAGTTGAGGAGAAGGAGGCGGGCGTCGGGCGGGTGGCCGAGGAGGTGGTTGACGGTGGGGGGTGGGGCCGGGCGTGTGGGCGGGCTCGTGCGCGGGGCGTCGGCTGCGGGCATGGACGCAGTCTGGCCCGACGGTGGGGGCGGGGGCGCGGGAATTTCCGGGGCGCGGGTCCCTGGCGGGCGGTGTGAAGGGTGGTCAGTCGGTGCCGGTGCTGGTGCCGGTGCCGGTGCTGGTGCCGGTGCCGGTGCCGGTGTGGGTGTCGGCTGCGGGGGCCGGGTGCCAGGGGCGGTCGGGGCGGGTCGGGACCGGGGCGGAGGTGAGGCGCAGCGCGTACACCTCGCGGTCGGTCGCCTCGTACGGGACCTGGCCGAGGTACGCGTGGCCGGTCAGGTGGCACCACGCGGGGAGGTCGAGCGGGGCGGCGGGGTCGGTGGTGTGGATGTGGACCACCGCGCCGGCGGGGAGGTGGGCGATCCGGGCGCGCAGCTTGAGCAGGAGCTGGACGCAGAGCAGACCGGTGCCGTCGATGGTGAGGTCGGGGGACGCCGCCGTGGCGGTGTCGGGGCAGACGGCCTCGGGGGTGTCGGTCATGGTGCTGCCCTTCGCGGGGGTGTGCGTGGTGCCGGTGGTGCGGGTGATGCGTGTGGTGCCAGTCGTGCGGGATCAGCCTAGGACGTGGGATCGGGCGGCGGGTGTGGCGGGGGTGTGGGTGGGGAGCTGGGTCGGCGGATCAGCCGAGGCGCTGGCCGGGGGCGGTGCCGCCGAGGCGGGCGAGGAGGGTGGACAGCAGCCCGAGGTCCTCGGTGCTCCACCGTTCTGCCGTGAAGTGGTCGGCGGCGACCTGTCGGGCGGTGTGCAGCATCTCGGTGAGCCGCTCCCGGCCGGTCGGGGTGAGGGCGGCGTAGGCGACCCGGGCGTCGCGGGCCGCCGCCTCGCGGGCGACCAGGCCGATCCGTTCCAGCGGCGCGAGGCCGCGGGTGACGCCGGAGGCGGTGAGTCCGAGCGCTTCGGCGAGGTCGACCCGGCGCATCCGGGCTCCGGGAGCCTGGGAGAGGTGGAGCAGCATGGTGAAGTCGGCCAGGCTGACGCCGTGCAGGCCGCTGAGGCTCGCGTCGAAGCGCTTGACCACGGCGGTCTGGGCGCGGACCAGCCGCAGGGCGGTGTCCAGCGGGTCGGGGCCCGGGCCCGTGGCGGTCGGTGCGCTCCCGGTCCGCTCGACCTGCGCCTCCGGCGTCGGGGGTGCCGGCTGCGTCGGCTGTTCTGTCATTGCCACCTCCTTGACTACTCAAGTATATCCCGACGCGGAGCCGTCAAGGAGGTGGCGGAGGGGGAGGGGGTCGGGTCAGCGCGTGGCGTTGGCGGCGCGGCGCTGACGCTTGCCGAGCGGCGCCTGGGAGAGGTCCTCAGCCTGGGATCGGAGGTTCTTGTAGCCGTAACCGCGTTGGGCGAGCCAGGTCTGCGCCGACTGCTCGGCCCGCTCGGTGGCCTCCAGGATGTCCTCCTCGGCCTCGCCCTCGTCGAGGAAGCGGAAGGTGAAGGCGGCGCGCGCGGAGAGGTCGTAGCTGAGGTGGCCCTCGCGGGTGAAGGCGGCGTGCAGCACGTCGTGCTCGGGTGCGGCGGCGAGCAGGTCGGCGCGCTGATCGTCGGTCAGGCCGTCGAAGACGCCGCGCACCATGATGCGGAAGGTTCGAGTGGTCATCCCCCGACCATAGGCAGCAGGGGCCGCCGACCGCCAACACGATTTCGAGGTCGCGACTGCGGTGGTGCGACTGCGCTGGTACGAGTGCGGTGGTGTCGGGTGGGGCTCCTTTCGCGAGGGGCCGGGTGTGTCTCGGCGCTCGTCGGCGGTCGGGTGTGCCGGTCAGGCGGGGGTGAGCGCTTCGGCGAGCCCGTCTGCGTACCGGGTGAGCCGGTCGAGCTCGGGGCCGCCTCGGGCGAGCCGGAAGCCGTGCCGTCGACCCCAGAAGGCGGCCTGGACTGCGTGGAGTTGGGCCCAGCGACGGGTGCGTGCGCGGTCCAGCTCGGCGGCCTCGGTGAAGACGTCGAGCGCGCGGAGGAGGGCGCGGCGCACGTTCGTCGCGCCGAGCAGGGCCAGGGCGTGCGCCTTGAGCAGGGTGCCGCCGTCGTAGGCTCGGTCCCCCACGTAGCCCTTGGGGTCCACGGCCAGCCAGGGTTCGCGCTCGGCCCGCAGGATGTTGCGGGGGTGGAGGTCGCCGTGGACGAGCACGTCCGGCTGGGTGCGGGCGAGCTCGCGGACGGTCGCGAGGGCGGCGCCCACCGCGCGGGCCGACAGGGGGTGGGCCAGGGACGCCGCGTCGCTGCGCAGCCCGGCCTCCCAGTCCGCCGCCTGGTCGCTCAGCCGGGGCAGCCCCGGAGGCGCCGGGACGGCGAGCCGGCGACTGAGCCGCCCGGCGACCGTCAGCACCTCGTCGCTGTCCCGGACCTCCGCGAGCGTGGTCGGACTCGCCCGTTCGAGCAGCATCGCGAAGCGCTCGTCGTCCCGTTCGTACAGCCGGACGGCGCCCCGGCCCGCCCACACCGCGAAGGCGTCCGGCTCGTGCACGTTGCCCGGGTGGGGGAACGAGACCTTCAGTACGGCCGCGCGCCCCGCCGCCTGTCGGACGGGAAGGATCAGACCGATGCCGCCGTGGGTGGCCCCGCCGTCCGGCACGCAGCCCCAGCGGTCCAGCAGTTCGGCGGCGATGCCGGGGAGTTCGGCGATCCAGGCGGAGCCGGGGGCTCCCTCGCGGTCGACGGTGGTGCGGGCGAGGGCGTCGGGGACGGTGATCATGCGGGTTCCTTCAGGGCGGCGGGTAGCGGGGCGGGCGCTCGGCGGCGGGTGCTCGGGGGCGCGGGGTCGATGCGGTCGTCGGTGCGGGTCGTCGGTGCGGGTCGTCGGGGCGGTCGGGTTCAGGGGGCGAAGGGGCCGAAGGCCGTGGCGGCGAGCCGGAGCGCCGGTGCGGGGGTGCCGTCGCCGGTGCCGATGGAGTAGACCAGCCGCCTGCGCAGGTCCGGGGTGGTGAAGATGCCGTCGGAGTACCCGAGGTCGTGCCCGGTCTTGCCCCAGACCACCGTGCCGTCCCGCAGGGGGATGGCCATCAGCCCGGCGCTGTAGCAGGCCAGCCCCTTGTCCGGGCCGAACCGGCACTCGCCCGCCCCGCGGACGGGCAGCAGCCGGCCGGAGGCGTCCCGGGGCAGGGTGAGCAGGTCCTGCAGTTGCCGGGGCGGCAGGAGTTCGCCGTCCAGCAGGGCGCTCAGGAAGCGGTCCAGGTCGGCCGGGGTGGACACCATCGACTCCGGGTTGCCGCCCTGCTCGGAGACGTCCGTCGGAGTGCCGGCGTTGTCGGGGAAGTAGCCGGCCAGGTGGGGTTCGGGCATCGAGGGCCTGCCCTCCGTCACCTCGGTGTGCCGCAGGCCGAGCGGCCTCAGGATGCGGGCTGTGACCTCCTCCCTGACCGTGTGTGCGGTCACCTGCTCGATGATCCGGCCCGCCAGCCGGTAGTTGAAGTTGTTGTACTCCTGCGCGGTGCCCGGGTCGAAGGCCGGGACGGCCTCGGGCAGACCGTCCTCCGGGTGGGGACGCAGCGTCCGCTGGATGACCTGGTCGAGCGTCTCCGTCGCGAACCGCTGGGCGATCAGGCCGTCCCGGTCCACGCCCTGCGGGCCCTCGACGGCCTGCGGCAGTCCACTGGTGTGGTCGAGGAGTTGACGGACGGTGATCGGCAGCGTGAAGCCCGCCGGGAGCGTTCCGGGCAGGTACTGCTGGACGGTGCCGTCCAGGGAGATCCGCTGCTCGGCGGCGAGTTGGAGCAGCACCGCGGCGACGAAGGTCTTGTTGATGCTGCCGATCCGGAAGGCGGCGTTCGGCGCCACCGGCCGCCCGCTCACCGGGTCGCCGGTGCTGCCGCGCCAGACCACGCCGTCGACCGTCACCCGGGCGACCGCGCCCGCCGCCGGATCGCCCGACCGGGCGGCGATCGCGGCGTCGAGGGCGGCGGGATCGGGACCGGCGGGTGGGGTCCGGCCGAGGGCGGGCGCGGGGGGCGCGGCCGCGAGGAGCAGGGCGGCGAGACCGAGGGCGAGGGTGGTGGGCTTGCTGACGGCCATGTGCTCTCCGGTGCTGCTGGGACGGGTGTGGGGCGGGCAGGCCCGCCTTGGAGAACACGAGGCTGACGGACATTCAGTTGCGCGGCCGCGGTGCGCAGGCGGAGATCTTGGGCACGGAACACGGCGGAGACTCCCTTCCGCGGCGGCCCGGGTGGCCGCCGTCGCGGTGACTCCAAGACTGATCGCCAGAACCCTGTTCGCGCATGTGCCGATCGGCAGGAACCCCACGGAAATGCGGTCGGTCCTCCCCTGCCGATCGGCAGGGGAGGACCGGGGAGCGGAAGGTGCGGACGGCGGGGGGCGGCTACACCCGCGCCGGGAGCCGGGTGCAGACCGTCCCCGCCACCAGGGGAGCGGGTTCGGCGCCCAGGGCGGCCAGGGTGAAGGCGGTGGTCAGCGCGCTGATGTCGCGGGACTCGCGGATCAGGAGGTGGTTGGCGCCCGGGGCCTCGTAGCGTGCGAGGTCCGGGACGACCCGCCGGGCGCGCAGCGCGTACTCCAGGGACTGGGTGGCACTGGCCGAGCTGTGGTCCCCGGTGCCGTGCACGATCAGCACCCGCCGCCCCGCCAGCTGGTCGACCGGGTCGCCGCTGGGCAGCCAGGGCGCGATCCCGGCCACGCCGACCACCGAAGGGTGCCCGGCGCACCAGAAGGCGGCCCGCCCGCCCAGCGAGTTGCCGACCAGGACGACGGGCGTGCCCGGGTACAGCCGGGCGAGCTCGTCGAGCGCCCAGCGGGTGTCGACGGCGGTGTCCGCGTCGGCGCCGTTCCAGCCGCCGTGGCGGTAGCGCAGCAGGTGCACCGCGAGGCCGTGCGGGCGGCCGCGGTCGGTGAGCTCGGCGGCCAGGTCCCGCAGGCCCAGCTCGGCGACCTTCAGCGGTGCGCGCCGGCTGCGGATGAATCCGCCCGGCAGCAGCAGGGCGACGCCGTTGACCGGCCCCTCGCCCTGCCACGGGGTCAGCTCTGCGGTGCGCGGACGCTGCGCTCGGAACACGCGAATTCCCTCCTGATGTGTACAGGCGGATTCTACGGTTCCGACGACGGGTCGCGGTGCGCCAGTAAGGACCACAGGACCCAGCCGGACACCCGGGTGCGCTCCACCATGACCTTCGCCCAGCGGGCGCCGAGCGGCGAGGTCCAGGTGTCCACCACCTCGACCCGGTCACCCGAACGGGCGAGGCCGATGACGGTCTCCTCGCCGAAGTGGTCGACCCGGACGTTGGCGGCGTTGGCCGACACCTCCCACCAGCCCGCGCCGAGCTCGGGCGGCAGGTCGGTGCCCGCCGAGACGGCCGCCGGGACGAGCAGGATGCCCAGCGCGACCACGGTGGCCGTCGCGCGGCCGATCACAGCCACGGGAACCTCCTTGCGGTGTCGTGCGCGGGCGACGGGAACGGCGTCGAGATCGGGGGAGGCATGTACAGCAGAACGAGCCGACCGGGCGTACGCGTACTGTCCGGCGAAGAGGTTGACCCGGTCGGCTCAGCACGATGCGGAGATCGGGTGCGCCGACGGCCCGGGGCAAACCTTGGTCCCGCGCCAACTGGCAGACCGTGGCGGAGGGTTGGCGCGCACCTGGCGGACGGCCGGCGCGCCGATCGGCGCGCGAGCGCCCGGGGCCGGTGCGCGCCCGGGACGCACCGCGTCGGCGAGGGCGGGATGCGTCGGAAGGGTGCCCGGAGCGGGGAGTCGGCCGGGCCGACTCCCCGCTCCGGACGGGCGCGCCAGGTGCCCGGCGGTCAGTGCGGGACGGCGGCCGGGGCGGTGCGGGGGTCGGGGTGGCGCGGGGTCCAGTGCAGCTCGCGGGCGGCCTTGGCGCTGGAGACCCGCAGGGTGGTGTCCAGCATCAGCTCGCCGAGGTACGGCACGGCGGCGCGCAGGGCCCAGCCGGGGAGGCGGAGGGCCGGGCGGCCGCGGCGGGCGACGGTGGCCAGCTCACCGAAGCTCGCCGGGTGGTCGCCCGCGAGGTTGTAGGCCTCGCCGCCCCGGCCGTGCTCCAGCGCGGCCAGGGTCGCGGTGGCGGCGTCCTCGACGTGGATCCACGACAGCACCCCGCCGCCGCCCAGCGGCACGGGCATCGGGCGGGCGCCGGGGGTCGGGTCGAACCAGGTGCCCGGCCCGTGGAACAGGCCGTAGCGCAGGGCGATCCCGGCGACGTGCGGCGCCTCGAAGGCCCGCTGCTCGGCCTCGACGAGGCCGGTGACGACGTGGTCGGAGGAGGTGGGCCGGGAGCCGGTGCGGTACACGCCGAACGGGTCCTCCTCGGTGACGGGCCGGTCCCCGTGGTCGCGGTAGCCGTAGCCGAGGACGAGGGACTGGGTGAGGAAGCGCGCGGCGCCCAGGACCCGCGCGGCGGCCAGCAGGTTGGCGGAGCCGCGGACGCGCAGCACGTTGGTCGGATTGTCGGCGGCCACCCTGCGGGAGGGCGCGCGGAGGGCGGTGAGCTGGTGGATCACCGCGTCCGCCGCCAGGCCGTCCACCGCGCGCAGCAGCCCATCGCGGTCCAGCGCGTCGGCCCGTACGGGCGTGCAGCCCGCGGCCAGGACGGCCCGTTCCGATCGCTCGGAGCGGGCCAGGGCGAGGACCTGGTGGCCCGCGCCGGTCAGCACCCTGGTCAACGGGGCACCGATCGCCCCGGTCGCACCTGCCAGCAGTACGCGCATCGCTCGCTCCTTCGAGTCGTTCGGGTCCTTCGGGTGGTCCTGGCCTTCGGGTCGGGCCGGCCCGAGGCCGTCACCAGCAGGGACCGGGCGGGCCGCCGGAACGTGACACGGCCGCGGGGACACGGGTTCGGAGGCGGCTCGCCCGAAGGGCTGGTAACAGTGTTTCCCATCGGTTACGTTGTTACCCATGAGCACGCCCTACCAGGACGCGCAGCGGACCGGCCAGGACGCCGTACGCGCCGTGATCCTCGACCGCGCCATCTCCCTCCTCGTCGCCGAAGGCCCCGCCGCGCTGACCGTGCGCCGGATCGCCGCCGAGATCGGCTCCTCGACGAAGGTGCTGTACACGATGTTCGGCGGGAAGGAGGGCCTGCTCGACGCGCTGTACCGGGAGGGCTTCGCGCGGCTGCGCCGAGCGCAGGAGCAGGTCCCGCGCGGTGCCGACCCGTTGGCGTACCTGACCGAGCTCGGCCGGGCCTACCGGGAGCGGGCGATCGCCGAACCCGCCTACTACCGGGTGATGTTCGAGCAGCCGGTGCCCGGGTTCCGGCCCAGCGCCGAGGCGTTGGCCGTGGCGGACGGCGCGTTCGGCGCCTCGGTGGCCGCCGTGGACGCCTGCATGGCGGCCGGAGCCTTCCGGCCCGGCGACGCCCAGGAGGTCTCCAAGCTGTTCTGGGCGGCCACCCACGGCGCGGTGAGCCTGGAGCTCGCCGGCCACTTCGCGCCGGCCGAGGCCGGGGCGCGCTACGAGGCGCTGATGGCCGCGCTGGGAAGGGCGTTCGGCGCAGGCACCCCATCACCGGACGAGAGGTCGACACCATGAACCGTGACACCGCCAGCCGCAGCCGCAGTACCAGCGGCAGCGACACCGGCCGCAACCGCTACCTGTCCGGCAACTTCGCCCCGGTGACCGAAGAGGTCACCGCCTACGACCTGCCCGTCACCGGCCGGATACCGGCCCACCTGGACGGCCGCTACCTGCGCAACGGTCCCAATCCGCTGGGCATCGAGGACCCGGTCGCGCACCTGTGGACGCTGGGCGCGGGCATGGTCCACGGCGTCCGGATCAGGGACGGGCGGGCCGAGTGGTACCGCAACCGCTGGGTCCGCTCCGGCGCGGTCGCCGACCGGCTCGGCGAGCCCCGGCGCGGCACGCCCGTCGACGAGCGGCTGGACGTCTCCCCGAACGTGCAGGTCGCGGGCCTCGCCGGGCGCACCTACGCGCTGATCGAGGGCGGCATCCGCCCGTACGAACTCACCTACGAGCTGGACACGGTGGGCCCCTGCGAGCTGGGCGCCACGCCGGAGGGGTACAGCGCCAACGCCCACTCGATCCTCGACCCGCACACCGGGGAGCTGCATTCGCTGGCCTTCCGGTACGGCTCCGAGCACGTGCAGCACATCGTGATGGACGCCGCCGGGGACGTCAGGCGCAGCACGCTGATCGAGGTGCCCGGGAACCCGTACATGCACGACTTCGCGCTCACCGAGCGGTTCGTGCTGCTGTACGACACACCGGTGGTGTTCAGCGCGGCGCACCTGGCCACCGGGGTGCCGTTCACCTGGGACGACCGGCGGACCGCCCGGGTCGGCGTGATGCCGCGCGAGGGCGGCGCGGTGCGGTGGTTCGAGCTCGCGCCGCACCTGGTCGGGCACACCCTCAACGCGTACGAGCGGACGGCGGATTCGCTGGTGGTCGACGTCGTGCGGCACCCGCCGGGCATGGACCTGCGGGCCATCGGCGCGAGCCGGCCCACGCTCGACCGCTGGACGATCGACCTGGCGGCGGGGACGGTGCGGGAGGAGCGGCTGGACGACCGGGTCCAGGAGTTCCCGCGCCTCAATCCGCGCCGCACCGGCCGCCCTTACCGCTACGGCTACGCGGCCGCCGTCGAGCTCTACGCGCCGCCGGCCGGCCCCGGGGACGACCGCCCGGACGAGGGCTTCAGCAACGCCCTGCTCAAGCACGACCTGGAGCGGGGGACCGTCGAGGCCCACGAGTTCGGGCGGGACGGGGCGGTGGGCGAGGCGGTGTTCGTCGCCGCCGAGTCGCCGACGGCGGAGGACGACGGGTACCTGATGGCCTACGTCCTCGACCCGGCCCGGGGCGCGACGGACCTGGTGATCCTCGCCGCCCAGGACTTCACCGGCGAGCCCGTCGCCCGCATCCACCTGCCGGTGCGGGTGCCGCTGGGCCTGCACGGGAACTGGGTGCCGGGCGCGGAGCCGGGCCGACCGTAGGGGGCGAATATTGGCCCGCTCACCCCCGGCCCCAGTCCCAGTCCCAGCCCCGGCCACCCCGGCCTGGCCCGCCCCGGCCCCGGCGCGACCTGACGGGCGGCGTCATCGGGGCCGGGTGGCCCGGAGGGAGTAGGACTGCGGGGCGGGGGAGCCGGCCGGGACGCGGAAGTGGCCGTGGGCGTGCTCGTGGAGGAAGTCCAGGCGCAGGCCCGCGTCGGCCAGGGCGGTCACCACCTCGCCGAGGCCGTGCTGCCACTGGACGGTGACGGTGGCGTCGAGCCGGGCGTCCGGGTCGGCGTAGGTACCGGGGTGGTCTACGACGATCGGGGTGCGCTCGAAGTAGTCCTCCTCGAAGCCGCGCCCGTCGTCGGCGAGGACATCGGCCACCGGGTGGTGCTCGGCGACGTAGAGGAAGCCGCCGGGGGAGAGGAGCGCGGTGACCGTCCGGGCCCAGCGGGTCAGGTCGGGGAGCCAGCAGAGCGCGCCGAAGCCGGTGTAGACGATGTCGTACGTCCGCCCGTCGAGCGCCTCGACGGCCTCGTAGACGTCGGAGGTGACGAACCGGGCGTCGTCGGCGCCGACCCGGGCGGCGAGGTCGGCGGCGGCCGCGACGGCCGGGGCGGAGAAGTCGAGCCCGGTGACGACGGCGCCGCGGCGGGCCCAGGAGAGGGTGTCGAGCCCGAGGTGGCACTGGAGGTGGAGCAGCGTCCGGCCGGTGACGTCGCCGACCTCGGCGGGCTCGTAGTCCTGGAGGGTGTCACGCCCCGCGACGAAGCCGGGCAGGTCGTAGAACCGGCCGGCGGCGTGGACGGGTACGCGCTCGTCCCAGTTCGCACGGTTGGCGGTGCGCCAGTCGGGGGTCGTGGGAGTCGCGGTCATGTCGGGAGACGGTAGTCAGCGGCCCGGGGGGCGGGCAATCGATTTCCGCCGCGAGGAAGGCGGCCGGGGGGAGCCGGGACGGACAGACCCTAGGGGCGGGGACGCACCGTGCCCTCTGCGCCGGGGCCTGGTATGTGCGGGTCATGGCCGGGGTTTTCCCTGCTCTTTGTTCCGGACCATGGCGCGCTCTGCGACGATCCGATGATCGTCGCCCCGTCGCGGGTGGGCGGCGCGTCGCAGGGGAGAGACCGGCATGGCCGTTCGGCGGCCCGAGGACAGTGTCGTCCGGGCGGGGTGGGGAGCCGGGTTCGCCCGGGCCGGGGCGACCTGGCCGGTGGTCTCGGGCGGGGTCCTGGGGGCGATGTTCGCGAGCATGGGGCTGGCGGTGCTGTTCGGCCGGGCGCACGGGTTCGGCGGCGACAGCCTCGCCTACCTGGGGATCGTCAGCGTCCTCGGGCTGGTGCCGTGCGGGGCGGGCTTCGTCTGGGCACTGATCCACCCGAGGGCCGGGCTCCCCTCGGCCGCCGTCGGGGCGCTGCTGGGGCTCGGGATCTTCGTCGGCTTCGCCGGGGACGGGCTCAACGACTCCTGGAAGGCGCCGCTGGACCGTCCGTCCACGATCCGCGCGGTGGGCAGCTGGGCCGGCGGGGGCCTGGTGGTGCGGGTCCGGCCGGACCTGGTGGTGGCGTACCGCGGCGACACCGGGGCCGTCGCCTGGCGCTGGACCCCGCCCGGCGAGGACTCGGTGTGCGCGATGAGCCGGGGCACCGGGCCGGACGGGACCGGCCGCGGCGGCGCCGTCGGCCTGATCGGCCACTCGCCGCCCGGCCGGCCGTGCTCCGCCGTCACCGCGCTCGACCTCGCCGACGGCGGGGAGCGCTGGACCGCCACCGTGGACGCGCCCGCCCGGGATGGCGACGACGCGACGCCGGACGTGCTCGCGGTGGCCGGGCCGCAGGCCCTCCTCCAGGAGAAGGCCGGCTGGCGCGCGGTACGGCTGGCGGACGGCCGGGACGTCTGGCATAGCGCGGCCGACCCCGGCTGCGCCCCGCTGCAGGTCGCGGGCGGGCCCGGGGACGCCGTCACGGTCGCGCGGTGCGGCGACGCGCCGCCCTTGCTGCGCTCGCTGGCGCCGGCGGACGGCCGGGAGCGGCAGCGGATCGCGCTGCCCGCGGCGGGCGGGCTGAGGAACCTCGCGGTGGTGTCGGTCGACCCGCTCGCGGTGTGGGTGGACGCCCAGGCGGAGGGCGGCACCCACGCGGTGCTCAGCTACGACCGGGCCGGCCGGCAGCGGGCGGCGATACCGGTCGCCGGGGACGAGTACGACCTGGACGTGATGCTGGGCGGGCTGCACGCCTTCGACGAGTTCAGCGCCCGGCCGCTGTTCGGCGGGGTGGTGGTGGGGGACCTGTTCGTCGTGCCGGGCGAGAGGCCCGGCGACGTCGGCATCAGCGGTGGCGGCGGGCACCCGAGCCGGACCGCCACCGGCCGGCTGCTGGCGTACTCGCTCACGGACGGCGGCAAGCGGTGGACGGCGGGGCTGGACGACCGGGTGACCGGGCTGGTGGTGGACGGCGGCTCGGTGTGGGCGATGACCCGGGGCCGGGTCACCCGGGTGGAGGCGGCGACCGGGCGGCGGAGCGCCGTGCTGGACGTCAACGACACCGCGTCGCTCTACCCGGTGGACCTGTCGCTGTCGGGCCCGGAGCGGTTCACGGTGGTGGCGGAGGACGGGACGCGGGACGAGCCGCCGGTGCGGGTGATGAGCTGACAGGCGGCTGCCGGCGGCCGCCCGACCGCACCCGGCAGCCCCCGACGCCGGCAGCCCCCGACGCCGGAAGCCCCCATGCCGGCAGCCCCGACGCCACAAGCCCTGACGCGGGCAGCCCTACGCCCGGAACCCCGGGTAGCCGAGGACGAGGATCCGCTCCGCCGGTCGCAGGACGTAGGGGACCGCCTTCCCGGTCGGCTCGAAGCCGAGCCGCCGGTAGAACGCCTGGGCGCGCTCGTTGTCCTCGTGCACGCCCAGGGTCAGTGCCCCCACGGTGGTGTGCTCCCGGGCGTGCCGGATCACCGCGTGCACCAGCTCGGCGGCCGGGCCGCCGGCTCCGCGGTGCGCCGGGGCGACGTAGACCGAGTGGATGTGCACGTGGTCGGGGACGTCCGCCAGCGGCTCGACGCCGGCGATCCCGACCCGGGCGCCGTTCCCGTCACCGGCCGTGAAGGTGGCGCTCTCCCGCGCGGTGGCCTGGTGGGCGGCCCGCTGCCGCCAGTGGTCGTCGGGGAGGGCGGCGGTGTCGGGGTAGGAGGAGCTGAAGGCGTTCGGGGAGTCCCGCAGCGCCTCCAGGGTGATCCCGCGCAGTTCCCGCCACTCCCCGGCGGCCAGCCGGCGTACGTCGTAGTGCATGCGTCGAGCCTGGCACGGGCGGTGCGGCGGCCGGATCGCGCCCGGGGATGACCTTCGTCACCGGAGCTCCCCCGGGAAGGGGACCCGCCGCCGGAGGATCTGAGCGTTCCGGGCGGTTGTGTCAGTCTGGTGGGGGAGCACCGCCGAGATCGGGAGGCTCGTGATGACCGAGATCAGGGTGAACGGGGTGGCGCTGCACTACGAGGCCCACGGAGAGGGCCCCGGCGTCGTCCTGGTCCACGGTTCCTGGAGCGACGCGGACTCCTGGGCGCGGGTGCTGCCGGGCCTGGCCGAGTCCACCACCGCGGTCGCCTACGACCGCCGGGGGCACAGCCGCAGCGAGGACCTGCTCACCCAGGGTTCGGTGCACGAGGACGCGGCCGACCTGGCCGGGCTGATCCAGGGGCTGGGCCTGGCGCCCGCCTTCGCCTACGGCGACTCCTACGGCGCACTGGTCACCCTCCGGCTCGCCGCCGCCCGGCCCGACCTGCTGCGCGGGATCGCCGTGCACGAGCCGCCGGGCACCGGCATCCTGCTGGCCGACCCGGACCTGCGCCCGATCGGCACCGCCTTCGCCGACCGGATCGCCGCCGTCCGGGAGCTGCTGGAGCAGGCCGAGTCCGCCGCGGCCGCCGAACTGTACGTGGACAGCCTCGCCTTCGGCCCCGGTGCCTGGGAGCAGCTGCCCGCGCCGGTCCGGCACACCTACATCCGCAACGCGCCCACCTACCTGGACGAGCTGCGCGACCCGGACGCGCTCGACCTCGACCTCACGGGGCTCTCCCGGTTCGGCGAACCGGCGCTGCTCACCCAGAGCGACGACAGCGCGCCGATGTTCGGCGAGGTGCTGGACCTCATCGACCTCGCCCTGCCCAAGGCGGAACGCCACCTGTACGAGGGCGCCGGGCACGCCCCTCACCTGTCGCAGCCGGAGGAGTGGGTGCGGGTGGTGCTGCCGCGGGCGCTGGGCTGAGGAGTCCCCGGCCGGACGCGCGCTGTTCGCGTAACGCCCGCCGCACGCTCGCCGTCGAAGTGCCCCGGGGCGCAGGCTACTTCCGTGACCGCGTCGGCATGGACGCGGTGCGAGCGGAAGGACGAACATGACGAGTACGCGCGGCCGCGTCGCCGCCCTGCTGGGCGCCCTCGCGGTGGTCGCCGGTACCACCCTGGCCACCCCCGCCCTCGCCTCCACCGGACCCGGCACCGGAACGGGCACCGGCACCGGAACCACCCCCGGCACCGGGATCACCGGGCAGGCGCCCTGCCCGGACGCCCCCGAGCTCACCTGCGGGACCCTCACCGTCCCGCTCGACCACCGCGGCGCCACCCCCGGCACCCTCGACCTCCGGGTGGCCGTCACCGGCACCACCAGGGCGCCCAAGGGCGACCTGCTGTTCCTCACCGGCGGCCCCGGCCAGCCCGGCGTCCCCGGGATGGACCGGATCGCGGCCAGGCTGGAACCCGTTCTCAAGGACTACCGCCTGGTGATGTTCGACCAGCGCGGCACCGGCCGGGGCGCGCTCCGCTGCCCGGGCCTCCAGGAGGACATGGGCTCCTCCGACCTCGCCGTGCCGCGCAAGCAGTCGATCGCCGACTGCGCCGCCGCCCTCGGCCCGAACGCCCGCTTCTACAGCACGGCGGACACCGTCGCCGACATCGACCTGCTGCGCCGCGCCCTCGGCGACCGGCGCCTCACCCTGGACGGCGTCTCCTACGGCACCGTCGTCGCCGAGCGCTACGCCCTCGCCCACCCGGCGCACGTGGCCCGGCTGGTGCTCGACTCGGTGGCGCCGCGGCAGGGCTTCGACCCCCTCGACCTGGCCGCCCTACCCTCCACCGCCCGGGTCCTGCGGGCGGCCTGCCAGGCCACCGGCTGCACCACCGACCCGGCCGCCGACCTCGCGGCCACCGTCCGGCGGTACGGCAACGGGGCGCAGCTCCTGAGCGCGCTCACCGGCTACGAGTTCATCGACCCCGACTACGGCGCGGTCCCGGAGATCCTGCACGAGGCCGCGGCCGGTCGGCCCGCGAAGCTCCAGGACTTCTTCGACCTCGTCCACCGGGAGGTCGACGCCGCCTCGGCCGAGGAGCTCAGCCAGGGGTTGCACTCCGCCACCCTGTGCGCCGACTCGCGCTTCCCGTGGGGCACCACCGACACCCCCGTCGAAGGCCGCGCGGCGGCGCTGGAGCGCACCCGGCAGCGGCTGACCGCCGAGCAGACCTGGCCGTACGACCCGGCGACCGCGACCGGGCTCGGCAGTCTCCTGGTCTGTCTCGACTGGCCGCGGACGCCGGTGCCGCCGATGCCGTCGGAGCACCGCAGGCTGCCCGACGTGCCGGTCCTGCTGCTCGGCGGCGACCGTGACCTCGCCACACCGTACGAACTGATGGACGAGTACGCCGAGTTCGCGCACCACCCGCGGATCGTGATCGTGCCCGGGGCGGCGCACTCGGTGCAGAACCGGGCGGCGAACCCGGCCGGACGGCAGGCGGTGTACGACTTCCTGCTGAAGTAGCGGGAGCCGACGGGCCGTTGCGCACGCGAGGCGGAACGGCCCGTCGCGGGTCCGGAGTTCGGCCGCGCGCCCCAGTCGCCGCCCTACTGTTCGACGCTCGCACCCCACCCGTCGTCCGGCAGGGTGCCGTCCGGCTCGGGGCACTCGGCGTGCTCGAAGCCCCACAGCACCGCCTTGTGCAGCACCCACTCCGGTAGCGGCGGCCGGTCGTAGCCGTCGCGGTCGGTGAGCACCAGCTCGACCCGGACCTCCTCGGCGGGCGAGAACTCCAGGTTCCGCTGGTTCGGCAGGTTCTCGTACGTCAGCGTCCGCCAGCCGTGGCCGGTGGCGGTGAGCGCGGGCGTCAGCTCGGCCTCGGTGACGCGGGTGGCGAACGTCAGCGCGCCGCCGCCCGGTTGGGGGAGGTCGAGCTCGCCGTGCCAGACCGGCAGGGACAGCGAGTGGAGCTTGCGGCAGCGGCAGAACACCGCCTGCACGTCGCCCCAGCCGAAGGCGTGCGGCCACCGGCTGTTCCGGTGGACCCGGCCGCCGTCCCACGGATCGCCGTAGCGGGCGGCGAGTTCGGGCAGCGAGGCGCCGTAGCGCAGCTCGCCGAGGCCGCCGGTGGTGGCCAGGGCGGTGACGAGCGGGAGGAAGCCGGTCAGTCCAGGCACGCGCGCACCGCCTCGATCAGCCGGTTCGCCCGGGCGTCGCCGTGGCCGATCATCCGGTTGGCGACGTAGGCGAAGCCGACGCCGAACTCGTCGTCCCCGAAGGCGAACTGGCCGCCGGCGCCGTCGTTGCCGAAGCTGCGGGCGCCGCCCCAGCCCTGGTGCTGCTGCATCTGTGGTGCCCCGTTCTGCCCTGGTCTTTCCTCAAGATCGACCGAACCACGCTACGGGAGCCGGGCGGCCCTGACGAGGGGATCTCACCAGGCCGGGGCTGGTGGGACGGATGTGGCAGACTCCCCTGCCATCGAGAAGGAGGAGGAGCGGGTGGACCGTGAGGCGCTGACGGCGCTCTGGGAACGACGGTGGCCCGGCACCGAGCCAGTCGGGTACGAGATCGGCCGGGAACGGGACGTCTGGGTGCGGTTCCACAGCCTGCCGGAGTCCAAGCGGTACCCCGACGACGAGCGGGAGTACGCGATCGTCCTGGAGCGCCACAACACCGTGCTGGACGAGCTGTTCGCCGGCGCCGAGGTGTACGTCCTCACCCCCAGGTGGACGGGCTCGGCGAGCGTCCCCCGGATGCGCCGGGACGCCAAGCACTGGCGGACCTGGCTCCAGTCGGACGACGAGGTGCCGGAGTTCCGCACGTACTGCCACGTCTTCGTGGAACGGCGGCAGTGGCGGCGCGGCAGCCTGGACGGGCTGCTGCGCCGGGTCGCCGACGACCGGGAGGGCGGGGTGATCATCACCGGCACCGGCATGCGGCGGCTCTACCACCCGTACGACGGCGGAGCGGACGTCCACCTGGCCACGACGGAGGAGCGCGACCGGCTGAGGGAACGGCACGCCGACTGGCTGTCGCGGCACCCGGGCGGCCTGTGAGCGGGGGCCGCCCGAATTCGGATGACAGCCGGGGCCGGGTCCGCGACCATGTGCCGGTGGCCATGGAACCGGACCTTCTCAGCCTGAACATCGTGTGCCCACCGGACGGCAAGGGCGGCGTGCAGGTCCGCCCGGTCGTCAACGGCCGGGATCTCCTGGCAGAGGTGCTCCCCGGCGGCGTCGGAGGCTCCCGGTACATGGCAGCGGACCCCCGGTCCCTGTTGGGCCGGGCCGGGCCGACACGGACCTGCCCCACGTGCAGTTCGGGACGACCCTCTGGATCTCCGAGGACGCCCCGGAGCTCCAGGCCGAGCAGCTCGAAGCGCGGCTGACCGCAGCAGATCCCCGGGCCACCGCCGAAGTCTGGGGAGGGTACGAGGTTGATCGACTGGGCTACCCGTGGCCGTCCGACCCGCTGTTCCTGTGAACGGCTGCTTCGCGTAGCGGCTTGCCGCCACGCCTGTCCGCGCCGCAGAGTGTCCGGGGCGCGTCGACGATCACGCGCTCCGGCGGCCCCCGGCTGCCGCGGTGAGTGAGGGAGTGGCCCGTGGCCGTCAGTCTGAGCAAGGTCGAGCAGAGCGCGCCCGCGCTGGTGAACCTCTACAAGACCGCGAGCGCCTCGGTGGAGCGGAGCGGGCTGAGCGGCCAGCGGTTGGCCGTGTACCTGGTGATCGACTACTCCGGCTCGATGAAGCCCTACTACAAGGACGGCAGCGTCCAGGCGCTCGCGGACCGGGTGCTGGGGCTGTCGGCCAACCTGGACGACGACGGGAGCGTGCCCGTCGTGTTCTTCTCCACCGAGGTGGACGCGGAGGAGGAGATCGCCCTGGCGGACCACGCGGGCTGGATCGACCGGATCGTCGCGCGCCTCGGCCACATGGGCCGGACCAGCTACCACCTGGCGATGGATGCCGTGGTCGAGCACTTCCGGAAGAGCGGTACCACGGCGCCGGCCCTGGTGCTGTTCCAGACGGACGGCGGGCCGATCGACAAGGGCGCGGCGGAGCAGCGGCTGTGCGAGGCCGCGAAGCTGCCGATCTTCTGGCAGTTCATCGGGTTCGGCGACCCGGGCAGCCGGCAGTTCGACTTCCTGCGCAAGCTGGACGAGTTGGCGGTCCCGGCGAGACGGCCCATCGACAACGCGGGCTTCGTCCACCTGGGGCCGGACCCCCGGAAGGTCTCCGACCAGAAGCTGTACGACCTGCTGCTCGCGGAGCTCCCGGTGTGGCTCAGGGCCGCCCGGGCCCAGGGCGTCGCACCGGACGGCCCGGAACTGCGGGTGCCGAACGCGCCGCAGCCCGAGCAGCCGGAGCGGCCCGAGCGCCGGGGCTTCTGGGCGGCGCTGACCGCGTGGCTGGGGCGGCTGGGCGGCACCGGCCGGTGAGCGCGTGCCCGGCGCGGTGATCCCGGCGCGGTGATCCCGGCGCGGTGACGGGTGGTCGCACCACCGCCGCCGTCTATCCAGCCCCTGGCCTGGGCAGGCTCGGGCTGAGACAGTGTCAGCGAAAGGGGCCGACCATGGCCGCAGTTCACGAATCCGTCCTCGACGCGATCGGCGGCACGCCGCTGATCCGCCTGGCCCGGCTCGGCGCCGGGATCGCCGCGCCGATCTACGCCAAGGCCGAGTTCCTCAGCATCGGCGGCAGCGTCAAGGACCGGGCCGCGCTGTCCATGGTCCTCGCCGCCGAGCGGGACGGGCTGCTGGGGCCGGGCGGGACGATCGTCGAGGCGACCTCCGGGAACACCGGCATCGGCCTGGCCATCGTCGGACGGCAGCGCGGGTACCGGGTGATCGCCGGGGTGGCCGACAAGGCGTCGGCCGAGAAGTCCGACATCCTGCGGGCGTACGGCGCGGAGGTGGTGCTCGCGCCGACCTCGGTGCCACAGGAGGATCCGAGGCACCTGTTCAACGTGGTCCGGCGGCTGGTCGAGGAGATCCCGGGCGCCTGGCTCGCCAACCAGTACGACAACCCGGCCAACCCCGACGCCCACATCCGGACCACCGGCCCCGAGATCTGGGAGCAGACCGGCGGCCGGGTGACCCACTTCGTGGCGGGCGTCGGCACCGGCGGCACCGTCACCGGCAACGGGCGCTTCCTGAAGGAGGCCTCCGGGGGCAGGGTGACCGTGGTCGGCGCGGACCCGGAGTCCTCTTCGTACGGGGGCGGGGACGGCAGCCCGTGGTTCGTCGAGTCGATCGGGCACTACCTGCACCCCGAGACCGTCGAGGACCGCCGGCCGCAGGCGCTGGGGTCGGAGGTGATCGATTCCTACGAGCGGATCCCTGACCGCGAGTCGCTGCTGACCGCCCGCCGGCTCTCGCGGGAGGAGGGCCTGCTGGCCGGGCCGTCCTCCGGCGCGGCGGTCGCGGCGGCCCTGCGGGTGGCGCGGCGGCTCGGGCCGGACGACCTGGTCGTGGTGGTGCTGCCGGACTCGGGGCGCTCCTACCTGTCCAAGGTGCACAGCGACGCGTGGATGCGGGAGTGGGGCTTCCTGGAGGAGGACGGGGAGGGACTGCGGCCGCTGCTCGACGCCGCCGGGCCGCTGGTCGTGGTCGACGCCGACGCGACCGTGGGCGGGGCGCTGGAGGCGCTGCGCACCGCACCCGGTGGCGTCGCCCCGGCGGTGCTGGCGCGGGCGGCGCGCCCGTACGGGGTGGCCGCGACGGAGGTGGTCGGCGCGGTGTCCCGGGAGGTGCTGACGGCCGCGCTCGCGGACGGCGCGGCCAAGCCGGGGGACCCGCTGGGCGCGCTGGTCGGGCCGGCGCTGCCGACGGTCGGCGTCGGGCAGTCGGCGGCCGAGACGCGGGCGGCGCTGGCGGGCGGGCGGCCCGCGGTGCTGGTGCTGGTGGACGGCCGGGTGGCGGGGCTGCTGCCGAGGGAGGCGCTGGGCTAACTCCCGTCCGCCGGCGCCAGGATGGCGGTGATCACCCGGTCCAGGGCGCGGTCGAACGCCCGGTCCGGGTCGGCGGGCGGGCCGGCCGTGGCGAAGGCCTGGGCCAGGTGCGGGAATTCACCGCTCGCCGCCGCCCGGCCGAGGTAACCGACCAGCTCGGCCTGCCACTTGGCGCCCGCGGCCGCCGTGTGCTCGTACTGCGCGAACTGGCCGACGAAGCCGTTGAACAGCGCCATCGCCTCCATCCGGTCGCCGCCGCCGAGGCCGGTGGGGGCGGTGGCGGCGAGGAAGTGGTCGGTGTAGCGCAGGGCGTTGGGGCCGATGCTCGGGCGGGCCAGTACCAGGGCGGGCAGCCAGGGGTGGCGGCGGAAGACGGCCAGCTGCTGGTGGGCGAGGTCGGTGAGGTCGGCCCGGACGTCGCCGCTGGGCGCGGGCGGGAGCCGGTACTCGGCGGCGGCCGCGTCGAGCATCAGGTCGAGCAGGTGCTCCTTCTTCGGCACGTAGTTGTAGAGCGACATGGTGCCCGCGCCGAGCGCCGCCGCGACCCGCCGCATGGAGACCGCGTCCAGGCCCTCGGCGTCGGCGATCCCGATGGCCGCGGCGGCGATCGAGGCGCGGCTGTGGGCCGGGCGCGGGCCGCGGCCGGTGCGCTCGGGGCGCAGCCAGATCACCTCGGGGGCGTCGGGTGGCGTGGGTTTGCTGGACGGAGTCGGTTCGCTGGACGGCACTGGAAGATCACCTCGCTCTCCTCATCGTAGATACGTACGGCGTACGTAGTACGATGCGCTGGCGCGCGCTTCTACGTACGCTGTACCTGGAGAAGGGGCAGAGCCATGTCCGACACCACCCGGCCCGCCATCGAGATGGCGGGCGTGGAGAAACGATTCGGTGCCACCGAGGCCCTGCGCGGCCTCGACCTCACCGTCCCGGCCGGCACGGTCTGCGGCCTGCTCGGCCCCAACGGCGCAGGCAAGACCACCGCCGTCCGTGTCCTCGCCACCCTGGTCGCCCCCGACCGCGGCACCGCCAGGGTCGCCGGGCACGACGTCGTCCGGGACGCCGAGGACGTCCGGCGGGCCATCGGCCTCGCCGGGCAGCACGCCGCCGTCGACGAGGGCGTCACCGGCCGCGACAACCTGCGGCTGCTCGGTCGGCTGCACCACCTCGGCGCCCGCCGGGCCCGGGAGCGCGCCGACGAACTGCTCACCCGCTTCGACCTCACCGAGGCCGCCGACCGGCTCGTGCGCACCTACTCCGGCGGCATGCGCCGACGCCTCGACCTCGTCGCCAGCCTGGTCACCAGCCCGTCGGTGCTCTTCCTGGACGAGCCCACCACCGGGCTCGACCCGCGCAGCCGACAGGCGATCTGGGACACCGTCAAGGAGCTGGCGGACGGCGGCACCACCGTGCTGCTCACCACCCAGTACCTGGAGGAGGCCGACCGCCTCGCCGACGACATCGTGGTGGTCGACCACGGCGCCGCCATCGCCACCGGCCCACCGCACCGGCTCAAGGCGGCGATCGGCAGCCAGGTCTCCGTCACCCTGGCCGATCCCGCCCAACTCGCCGCCACCGCCGTGGTGTTGTCCTCGATGACCGGCGGCGACGCGCAGGTGGACGTCGCCGAGCGGACGGTCACCGTGCTGACCGTCCCGGGCATGCCCGTCCTGCTGCCCTCGCTGGTGCGCGAGTTGGACGGCGCCGGCGTCGTCGCCGAGGACGTCGCGGTGCGCGCGCCCTCGCTGGACGACGTGTTCCTCACCCTCACCCACGAGACCCTCGCCCACGAGTCCGCCGACGCAGGGAGGGCCGCCTGATGGCCGTCGCCGTCCACGCCGCTCCGCGACCGTCCGCAGCCGCCCGGCTGGTGTCCGACACCTGGACCTCGATGCTCCGCGTCCTGCTCAACTACCGCCACTCACCCGGGCTGTTGGCCGCCTCGCTGGGCGTGCCGGTGGTGATGGTGGTGGTCTTCGGGTACGTCTTCGGCAGCGCCATGCGGGTGCCCGGCGGCGGTGACTACCGGGAGTTCCTGATGCCCGGCATGTTCGCCATGGTCGCCACCAACGGCGTCATGACCACCATGGTCGGCGCCGCCCGCGACGTCGGGCGCGGGGTCACCGACCGGCTGCGCTCCATGCCGCTCTCCCGCACCGGACTGCTGCTCGGGCAGACCCTCGCCGACCTGCTGGTCAGCGTGGTCGTCCTGGCGCTGCTGGCCCTGGTCGGCCTCGCCGTCGGCTGGCACGCCCGGCACGGACTCGCCGACGCGGCCGGGGCGTTCGCCCTGCTGCTGCTCTTCCGCTTCGTGATGACCTGGGTCGGCACCGTGCTCGGCCTGGCCGTCGGCAAGGAGGAGGCGGCCGGTCAGCTGTCCGTCGCGGTCTTCCCGCTGGCGATGGTCACCAACGCCTACGTGCCGACCGGCGGCATGCCCGGCTGGCTGCGCTTCCTCGCCGACTGGAACCCGGTCAGCTCCGTCGTCCAGGCCTGCCGGGAGCTGTTCGGCAACCCCTCGGCGGCCGGCACCGCCTGGCCGACGCAGCACGCCGTCCCCGCCGCACTGCTCTGGAGCGCCGTGCTGCTCGTGACCTGCGTGCCGCTGGCCGTACGGAAGTTCGCCGGCCACGGGCGGTGATCCGCGGGGCTCCGGCGCACCCCTGATGCGCTGGACACCGGAGCCGGTGTGGTCTTGGGTGGGGCGCCATGGAGTACACCCACCTCGGCCGCACCGGCCTGACCGTCTCCCGACTCTGCCTCGGCACCATGAACTTCGGCCCCCACACCGAGGAGGCCGAGGCCCACCGCCTCATGGACACCGCCCACGAGCGCGGCATCAACTTCTTCGACACCGCGAACAGTTACGGCCGCGACAGCGCGGGCGGCCAGCGGGGCCGTACCGAGGAGATCATCGGCCGGTGGTTCGCCAAAGGCGGCGGCCGCCGCGAGCGCACCGTCCTCGCCACCAAGGTCTACGCCGACATGGGCGACTGGCCGAACGAGAGCAGGCTCTCCGCGCTCGCCGTCCGCAAGGCCGTCGAGGCCAGCCTGCGCCGCCTGCAGACCGACCACATCGACCTGTACCAGATGCACCACATCGACCGGGCCACGCCCTGGGAGGAGATCTGGCAGGCGATGGAGGTCCTGGTCGCCCAGGGCAAGATCGTCTACGTCGGCTCCAGCAACTTCGCCGGCTGGCACATCGCCCAGGCCCAGGAGACCGCCCGCGCCCGCCGCTTCCTCGGCCTGGTCAGCGAGCAGTCCCTCTACAACCTGCTCGACCGCGCCGTCGAGCTGGAGGTCGTCCCCGCCCTGCAGCACTACGGCGTCGGGCTGATCCCGTGGTCCCCGCTGCGGAGCGGCCTGCTCGGCGGCATCCTGCGCAAGGAGCGCGAGGGCACCCGCGACCGCAGTGCGATGCCCTACGCCAGCGAACTCCTCGCCAGGCACCGCGACCGCATCCAGGCCTACGAGGACTTCGCCGCCGAACTCGGCGCCGACCCCGCCGACCTCGCCCTCGCCTGGCTGCTCTCCCGCCCCGCCGTCACCGCCCCGATCATCGGCCCCCGCACCCCGGCCTACCTCGACGCGGCCCTCGGGGCGCTCGACCTCAAGCTGGACCAGGAGACCCTCGACCGCCTCGACGAGCTCTTCCCGGGCCACCGGCCCGCCCCGGAGGACTACGCCTGGTAGGGCGGTCCGCTCGCCCCCGGCCGCTCCCCGGTCCCGGCTCCGGCCGCTCCCCGCCCCGGCCGCGCCTCCGGCCCGGCGGGGGCCGGGGCGCGGGGCCGGGCCGGCACATCGCCAACACGCCTTCTCCGTAGCCGAATTGTGCCCGTGGCGAGCCTTGACCGGGGCACCCGGCGCTGATGTAGTCACGGCCTACATGGGCAAGGGTACGGGGAGGCAGATTTGTCCTTGTTCGCCAG
Organism: Kitasatospora sp. NPDC001547; assembly: GCF_042894165.1. NCBI lineage: Bacteria > Bacillati > Actinomycetota > Actinomycetes > Kitasatosporales > Streptomycetaceae > Kitasatospora > Kitasatospora sp. NPDC001547. Next base: position 182,545 of record NZ_JBIAVL010000004.1, read on the forward strand.
ACCACAGCCGGGCTTCACCACCGCCGCCGCCACCGGCGACACGGTGGTGCTGCTGATCGGCATGCGGATCAACCGGTTCTGGGCCGTGCACCACTGGGGCCCGGTGATGTACGCGATGCTCCGGATGCTGTACGAGCTGCGCCGCGCCCCCGAGCGCGGCCTGCGCGGCCGCATCCTGCTGACCGCCTCGCCGCGCACCTACTACGTCGTCCAGTACTGGGAGTCGAAGGAGAAGCTGTACGGCTACGCCCACGCGCCGGACGGCTTCCACCACACCGTGTGGGGCATCGCCAACCGCAAGCAGCGGGAGGGCAAGGTGCGCGGGCACGTCGGGCTGTGGCACGAGTCGTACATCGTGCCGCCGGGCGGGTACGAGTCGATCTACTTCGACATGCCGCCGTTCGGCCTGGCCGCCGCCACCGGTTCGCTGCCGGTGGAGGCGCGGGGGCGGAACGCGGCCCAGCGGCTGGCCTACCGCGAGCCGGCGGCCGACGGGGCGGGCGCGGCCGGCGGGGTCGGCGGGGCGGGCGGATCCGACGTGGCCAGGGGGACCGGCGCCTGAGCGCGGGCGCGTCGGGGGTGCGGGGGTGCGGGGGTGCCTGAGGGCGGGCGCGTCGGGAGTGCGGCCGCGCCGGGAGTGTCGCCGGCCGTCCCGTCGCCGCGCCGTGAGAGCGTCGGGGGATGGTGGATCGGGGTGACGCGCGGCCGCACGCGCCGGCGCGGCCGCTGCGGGTGGTGCACGAGGTGCCGTACCACGCGCAGTGGGAGTCGGCGGAGCTGGTGCGGGAGATCGTCGACGGGCGGCTGGACGCGTCCGCCGACCCGCGCTGGGGGCAGTCCGGCGCGGCCACCTCGGAGGAGTACGCGTGGTGGTCCTGGCGGCTGTGCGGGGTGGCCTGCCTGCGGATGGCGCTGGCGCACTGGTGGGGCGTCACCCCGGCGGCGATGGCGCTCGCGGGCGAGTGCGTGGCGGCCGGCGCGTACCTGCGGGACGGCGAGAGCCTGCGCGGGCTGATCCACGCGCCGTTCGCCGAGTACGTCGAGCGCCGCTGGGGACTGGCGGCGCGCGCAGCGGAGTTGACGCCGCATCAGGTCTCCGCCGAGGTGGCCGGCGGCCGGCTGGTGATGGTGTCGGTGCACCCGTCGATCCGCGATCCGTACGGGCCGGATCCGGTGCGGCGCGGCGGGCACCTGGTGCTGGCGGTGGGCGCCACGGACACGGCGCTGCTGATCCACAACCCCTCCGGGTTCCCGGGGGAGTCACAGGCCTTCGCGCGCGTGCCGTGGCGGACGTTCGGGCGGTTCTACGCCGGTCGGGGGATCGTCCTGGGCCCGCCCGGGGCGCCGCCGTCCGGGCGCAACGGGCCTGCCGTCACTGGTTGTTGTCCGGCAGTCCCATCGGGTTGATCGGCAGCCGGCCGCGACAGAGCGCCGAGACCGGCTTCAACGCCGCAGCCAGCCGGTCGAGTTCGGCGCGCGGGTAGCCGTCCCAGACCCGGGCGGCGGCCAGGTCGGTGGCGGCCTCCAGGCTCTGGTGGCGGATCCGGCCGAGCTCGGTGAGCGCCCCCTCGGCGGTCAGCCAGCCGCGCTCGACCAGGCGCTCGGCGGCCGCCTCCCACTCGGCGTCCGTCCACCCGCGCAGCGGCTGGATCATCTCGCGCCGCATGTCCATCGCGCAGCGGACCACCAGCGCCTCGCAGCCGTCGAGCCCGGCCGCCACCAGGGCGGCCACGTGGCCGTCGCCGCGGTGCTCGCGCATCAGGGTGGCGGCCTGCCAGAGCCGCTCGTACAGGCCACTGGGGCGGGGGAGCGCGGCGTTGGCGGCGGCCAGCACCCGTCCGGCGCAGTCCAGCCGGGTGGCGGCCTGCTCCAGGGTCTCGGCGACCAGCTCGACCTGCTCCCTGTCCACGTGCTCCAGCAGCTGGCCCAGGATCGTCGCCGAGGCCTTCAGCCGGGCGGTCAGCGCCTCCTCCGGGCTCGTGCGGCTCCACACCTCCGGCAGGGCGCGCTCGACCATCGCCGGGGCGAAGGTGAAGAACGCGGCGGTCACCGGCGGGGCGTCCACCGCGCCGAGCGGGGCCGCGCGGGTGCCGAAGTAGCCGTGCAGGCGGCCCTGCAGACCCGCCTCCTCGAAGGCGGCGGCGCCCTCGGGAAGGAAGTAGGTGACGGCGTGCACCGGCTCGAAGAGCCACCACAGGGCGCGGGCCGGGTGGACGGAATCGGTCATCGGGAGACCTTCCTCGGACGTGTTCAGGGCTGTGGACCGTTCCAGGGCTGATGACCATGGCGAGGGCCCCGGTAACCCCGGAGCGGATGTGATGACGGTCACGCGGAGGTCACCGTGTGCGGTCGGCGGCGCCGGCGCGCGGGATGATGGGATGAGGTGCCCGCTCCGGGGGCGCCGCCCAGCCCTCGCAAGCCCTCGTACGAAGGTAGTCGGTCATGGCCCAGATCAACCCCAGCATCCTGTCCGCGGACTTCGCCCGGCTCGCCGACGAGGCCGAGGCCGTCCGGGGTTCCGACTGGCTGCACGTGGACGTCATGGACAACCACTTCGTGCCCAACCTGACCCTCGGCGTGCCGGTGGTCGAGTCGCTCGCCCGCGCCACCGACATCCCGCTCGACCTCCACCTGATGATCGAGGACCCGGACCGCTGGGCCCCGCAGTACGTCGAGGCCGGCGCCGGCTCGGTCACCTTCCACGTCGAGGCCGCCGCCGCGCCCGTCCGGCTCGCCCGCGAGATCCGCGCCAAGGGCGCCCGCGCCTCGATGGCGCTCAAGCCGGGCACCCCGATCGAGCCGTACGAGGACCTGCTGCCCGAGCTCGACATGGTGCTGATCATGACCGTCGAGCCCGGCTTCGGCGGCCAGGCCTTCCTGGACATCATGCTGCCGAAGATCCGCCGCACCCGGGAGCTGATCGCCAAGCACGACCTGGAGCTGTGGCTCCAGGTGGACGGCGGCGTCGCGGCCGACACCGTGGAGCGCTGCGCGGAGGCGGGCGCGGACGTGTTCGTGGCCGGCTCCGCGGTGTACGGCGCCGAGGACCCGGCCGAGGCGGTCCGCAACCTGCGGGAGCTCGCCGGGAAGGCGTCGGCCGACGCCTGGTGGGCCTGCGGGCACTGAGCCCCGCCGCTCACCGGTCCGACCGCCGGACGGCCGGGCGCGGGTGGAGGAATGCCGCACCGTGGCGGATGATCGGTGACGGCGTCCCCGAGGACCCCGCCCGGCCCCCCCGCCCCGAGCGACGCCGGCCCCTCTCCGTCTCCCCGTACGGTGGTGGAACCGCGATGAGCAACCTCGACACCAGGCCCACCCTGACCAGCTGCGGCCGCGAGGCCGGCACCGGCCCCGTGAAGGACTTGCTGACGGCCCGTCAGTTCCCGCTCGGTGAAAGCACGGTGGTCCGCCGACTGCTGCCCAACCTCGGCCGCCGGATGGTCGGCGCCTGGTGCTTCGTCGACCACTACGGGCCCGACGACATCGCCGACGAGCCGGGCATGCAGGTCCCGCCGCACCCGCACATGGGGCTGCAGACGGTCAGCTGGCTCCACCAGGGCGAGGTGCTGCACCGCGACAGCCTCGGCAGCCTCCAGACCGTCCGACCGTACGAGCTGGGCCTGATGACCTCCGGCCGGGCGATCTCGCACTCCGAGGAGTCCCCGCGCCCGCACGCCCGCCACCTGCACGGCGCCCAGCTCTGGGTCGCCCTGCCGGAGGCCGGCCGGCACGGCGCCCCCGCCTTCGAGCACCACCCCGAGCTGCCCGTGGTCACCGCCCCGGGGCTGCGCGCCACCGTCATCCTCGGCACGCTCGACACCGCCACCTCGCCCGGCACCACCCACACCCCGCTGGTCGGCGCCGACCTCGCCCTCACCGACGGCGCGGACCTCCGCCTCCCGCTCGTCCCCGACTTCGAGTACGCCGTCCTCGCCATGTCCGGCCGCGCCGACGTCGACGGCGTCCCGGTCGAGCCCGGCTCCCTGCTCTACCTCGGCTGCGGCCGCCCCGACCTCCCGCTCCGCGCCCACGGCGACACCGCCGTCCTCCTCCTCGGCGGCGAGCCCTTCGACGAGAAGATCGTCATGTGGTGGAACTTCATCGGCCGCTCCACCGAGGACATCGCCCGGGCCCGCAGCGACTGGATGACCGGCACCCGCTTCGGCGAGGTCCACGGCTACGACGGTGCACGACTGCCCGCGCCGGAGCTGCCGTCGATCCCGTTGAAGTCGCGCGGACGGGTGCGCTGACTGTGCGGAAATGTGGATTTGGCGCTTGCGTTCGGCGCTCGGCGTGGCGCGACCTCACGCGCGTCTACCGCTGGTAGCGGGCAGCGAGGTCGGCGGCATGGAGGGGGTGGGGGAGCCGGGTGGCCACGTTCGTGTGGAGATGGGCCGTGCGCAGGGACTGGACGTACATGGTCCCGGCTGTCGACGTGCGGCACTTCCCGGGCGGCGTCGCGTTCGATGATGCGGACGAGGCGCAGCCCGGGGCAGTCCTCGCGGAGCCGAATGCCGAGCCGGTCGTGCGGGTCGGTGGCCCTGTCCTCGTACGGGTCCAGAAGTGCGCTCGCGTCCGGGGCGGCGCCCGGCAGGATGAGCACGTCCTCGCGCATGTGCTGGGTCTGGAGTCAGGGCCGGCCGCAGCTGCGGATGTTGCGTCCGCCGACGAGGGAGCAGGCGCGGCCCGGTCGGGCCGGCTGGTCAGCAGCTGGCAGGGCGTGATCTCCACCGGACCGGTCAGAAAGCCCTGGAGAGCTGAACGAGCTGTCCGGCTCGCGCCCGCTCGGCGAGACGTACTGGGACGGTCCTGGCATGCGGCTCGGCGGTGCCGGCCGGTCAGGGATGAATCGGTGCAGCTCATGGGTGGTGGCAGGGGAAAGGGCGCGGCAAAGCGGAATATTTCTTACCGGATATCCGGGCGGTAACGGATGTGGTGGGAGTTGGCTGTGTGGCGGATGGGACTGCAGTGATTGATGTGCAAGGGTGGCTCGAAAAGTGTTGCGCTTGCGTGAGAGGCACACCTATACTCGGCAGAGTTTTGACACTGACTGTCACCCAGGTGGGGCATCGGATAGGCAAAGACCTTCTGTCGGCGTTCGACCGATTTGGGGTCAAAGTCGGACACGGGGACGGGGGGAGAGGTGGAAGCGAACCTTCGGGTCGTTTTCAGTGGATGTGATGAAGTAGTCAGTGTCAGCGATTCCGTAGATGATCGCTCCGGGCGGGGTGTGTACTAAGCCGGGGTGGTACGAGGGAGGGGGCGGGTGAAGGAGCGCGTGCGCGCTTGCCGGAATCCGGTTGGCGCGGTTGGCGGTCGAGGCGTCTGGTGCTGGCGCCGGGGGTGTTCGGTCGTTCGGGTGCGCCGCTCGCGCTGAAGCGATGCCGGGCTTTCTCCGCCCCGGGTCTTCGGGCGAGGGCCGAGCAGTCGGGTAGCCGATCGGCCATCGGTGTGTGCCCGCTGCTGAGCTGGTCTCATGCGAATCCGCGGCGGAATGGGGCTGCCCTGGCTGGGGTCCGAACCACGCGGGTTTGCCGTCGGCCGGAATTCTGTTGTCGAAAGTGGGTGGGTTTCCGTTCCCGGAATGCCCGCAGGTCTTTGTTTCTCCCTTGAATCGCTGGCAGGGTCGAAATCGGCCAGTGGCATGTCTGAAGAAGAACTTACTCATTCACCAGAGGAGCGGACAATCATGGTGCACAGGTTCTCGCTTGTCCTGAACCGCGAAGTGAACGACAAGGAAAAGGTCGCACTGAAGGAGGCGAGCGGCGCCGGCATCGCGTTCGTCGATGACACCCTCCCGACGAACGCGGATGTCGCCGTCACCCGTATCGAATTCGAGGACGAGGTCACGGCCACGCTCGCCGAGGCCATCGAGGCCGGCTTCGAGACCGTCAAGGTCATCCCGGACCTGTCCGTCCCCGGCCTGAGCGTGCCTGCTCAGCCGGCCACGGCCGAGAGCGGAGAGGGCGAGGAGGCCGTCAACGTGACGGCCGACGCCACGCCCTGACCGCACGCCGTCCTCGCCCGGCGGGGAACGGAACCGAATCCCGCGCCTGAGCGTGCGGGAGCCACCGCCGGGCGCCGGGAGGCAGCGCGGCCACCGCGATGAGCGGTCGGCCGCGGCCTTCCGCATGCCCGCGCGGCGGGAGCAGCACCGTGAAGAAACACGTATAGCAGTGAAGGGCCGCGTCCGCCGTACGCGCATGTGGTCAGCACGTCGATGCGCAGTTCACTACGGGGGGAGCAGAGCCGGCATGGCCGACGAACAGCAGCTTCGCGATTATCTCAAGGTCGTGACCGCCAAGCTTCGCAGTACCCGGACGGAACTGCAGATGCTGAGGCACGAGCCCATCGCCGTCGTCGGCATGGGCTGCCGCTATGCCGGCGGGGTCGACAGTCCCGAGGCGCTGTGGCGGCTGGTCGCGGACGGCATTGACGCGGTCGCCGGGTTCCCGGCCGACCGCGGCTGGGACGCCGCGGCGCTGTACGACTCGCCCGACCTTCCCGGTTCCACCACCCGTGAGGGCGGATTCCTGTACGAGGCGGCCGAGTTCGACGCCGCGTTCTTCGGGATCAGCCCGCGTGAGGCGTTGGCGATGGACCCGCAGCAGCGGCTGCTGCTGGAGACCTCCTGGGAGGCGGTCGAGCGCGCCGGCATCGATCCGTCCACGCTCCACGGGTCCCGCACCGGCGTGTTCACCGGCGTCTACTCCTCCGCTGCGGCCTACGGGAGCGACGGGGCACTGGACTTCGCAGACGCCACTGGCCACCTGCTCACCGGCACCGCCAACAGCGTGCTCTCCGGCCGGATCTCCTTCACCCTCGGCCTGGTCGGACCGGCTGTGACCGTGGACACCGCCTGCTCATCCTCCCTGGTGGCGCTGCACCTGGCGGTGCAGGCACTGCGCGCCAAGGAGTGCGACCTCGCCCTGGCGGGCGGCGCCACCCTGATGTCCTCGCCGGTGCTGTTCCGGGAGTTCTCCCGCCAGCAGGGCCTGGCCGCCGACGGCCGCTGCAAGCCCTTCTCGGCGGACGCCGATGGAACGGGCTGGGGCGAGGGTGCCGGCATGGTGGTCCTGGAGCGGCTGTCGGACGCCCGGCGCAACGACCACCCCGTCCTCGCGGTGATCAGCGGCAGCGCGGTCAACCAGGACGGAGCCTCCAACGGGCTGACCGCGCCCAACGGCAGCTCCCAGCGGGTCGTCATCCGGGCGGCCCTGGACAACGCGAAGCTGACGGCGGCCGACGTGGACGCCGTGGAGGCGCACGGAACGGGCACGCGGCTGGGCGATCCGATCGAGGCGCAGGCCCTGCTGGAGACCTACGGACAGGCGGCGGGACGCACGGACGACCGGCCGCTGTGGCTGGGGTCGGTGAAGTCCAACATCGGGCACACCCAGGCCGCGGCCGGTGTCGCGGGCGTCATCAAGATGGTGATGGCGCTGCACCACGGCGTGCTGCCCCGCACCTTGTACTCCGAGCAGCCCTCGGAGTACGTCGACTGGACCGCGGGCCGGATGCGGCTGCTGCAGCAGCCGGTGGACTGGCCCCGGCGCTCGGACGACGCCCCGCGGCGCGCCGCGGTCTCGGCGTTCGGCATCAGCGGCACCAACGCGCACCTGGTGCTGGAGGACGCGCCCGCGCCGCAGGCGCCGACCACGGAGCCGGCCGGTGACGAGGACGTCGAGACGTCCGCCCCGCCCGTCCTGCCCGGTGCGAGCGCCTGGGTGCTGTCCGGGCGGACGCCGCAGGCCGTGGCCGCGCAGGCCCGCAAGCTCTCCGCCCACCTCGCTACCCGGCCCGGGGCGGCGCCCGCCGAGGTCGCCTGGTCGCTCGCCACCACCCGCACCGCCTTCGAGCACCGCGCCGTGGTGCTGGACCCCACGTCGGCCGAGGGCCTGGCCGCGCTCGCCGCTGGGAAGCCCGCGGCGGACGTCGTGACCGGACAGACCCGGGCCGAGGGCGCCGGCCGAACGGTGTTCGTCTTCCCCGGTCAGGGCAGCCAGTGGGTCGGCATGGGGCGTGAGCTGGCGGAGGTCTCGCCGGTGTTCGCCGCGCGGCTCGCTGAGTGTGCTGATGCTCTGGCACCGTACGTGGACTGGCAGTTAAGCGACGTCCTGGCCGGTCGGCACGGTTTCGAGGCAGCCGATGTGGTGCAGCCGGCGCTGTGGGCGGTGATGGTGTCGCTGGCCGCGGTGTGGGAGGCGGCCGGTGTCGCGCCGGACGCGGTGGTGGGCCACTCCCAGGGCGAGATCGCCGCCGCCGTCGTCGCCGGGATCCTGTCCCTCGACGACGCGGCCAAAGTCGTCGCGCTGCGCAGCAGGATCCTGACGGCCCTCGCCGGGCGCGGCGGGATGATGGCCGTTGACAGCGCGGCCGACACCGTCCGCAGCTGGCTGGAGCCCTTCGGGGACCGCCTGTCGGTGGCGGCCGTCAACGGTCCGTCGGCCACGGTGGTCGCCGGGGACCAGGCCGCGCTGCAGGAGCTCGCCAAGCGCCACCCCGAGGTGCGCACCCGCGTCCTGCCGGTGGACTACGCCTCGCACAGCGCGCACGTCGAGGAACTGCGCGAGGGCATCACCGCCGCCCTGGAGGAGATCGAGCCCCGCGAGGCCCGCCTCCCGATGATCTCCGCGATGAACGGGCAGTGGCTCGTCGGGCCGGAACTCGACGCCGGCTACTGGTACGCCAGCCTGCGTGAAACGGTCGAGTTCGCCCGTGCCGTCCGCACGCTCGGCGACGACGGCCACGACACCTTCGTCGAAGTGTCCCCGCACCCCGTGCTGGCCATGGCTGTCGGCGACGAACTCGCGGACCGCGACCCCGTGGTCATCGGCACGCTGCGCCGCGACGACGGCGGGGACCGGCGGCTGCTCGCCTCCCTCGGCGAGGCGTACGTCCAGGGTGCTCCGGTGGACTGGACCACCGTCCTTCCCCGCGCCGAGCGGATCGAGCTGCCCACCTACGCCTTCCAGCGCAGCCGCTACTGGCCCCGCCGGACCGAGGCCGCGCCGACGGCGGTCGCCACCGACAGCGACGACGGCTGGCGCTACCGCACGGCCTGGGAGCCGTTCGACCTCGCCGCCCCCGTTCTGACCGGCACCTGGTTGGTCGTCACCCGGCAGGACACAGACCCTGCCGACCACGTCGCGGCCCTGACCGCGCACGGCGCCGAGACCGTCGTGCTGCGCACCGAGGCGGTGTTGCGCACCGAGCTCGCCGCCGAACTCACGGCCGCGCTCGCCGCGCTCCCCGGGACACCCGCGCAGCCGACCGGCGTGCTGTCGCTGCTCGCGCTGGACCCCCGCCCGCTGGCCGGCTCACCCGCCGTCCCGCACGGCACCGCCGCCACCCTGGCCCTGGTGCAGGCCCTTGGGGACGCCGCGATCGACGCCCCGCTCTGGGCACTCACCCGCAGCGCGGTGCGGGTCACCCCCGACGACACTCCGCCCGCGCCCGTCCAGGCGCAGGTCTGGGGACTGGGCCGGGTCGCCGCGCTGGAGCACCCCGACCGCTGGGGCGGACTGGTCGACCTGCCGGCCGCCGACGCCTGGGACGAGCGGGCCGCCGCCCGGCTCGCCGCCGTGCTCGCCGACGGCGCCGAGGACCAGGTGGCACTGCGTCGCGCCGGGGCTTTCGCCCGGCGGTTGGTCCACGCCCCCCGGACGGCCGCGGCCGGATCGGGCCGTGCCTGGTCCCCGCGCGGCACCGTGCTCGTCACCGGTGCCACCGGCTCCATCGGCCCGCACCTGACCACCTGGCTGGCCGAGCGCGGCGCCCAGCGCCTCGTCCTGCCCACCCGCTCGGGACCGGTCCCGGCGCTCGCGGCCCACGCCGCCGCCCTCGCCGAGGGCGGCACCGCCGTCGACGTCGTCGCCTGCGACCTCGCCGACCTCGCCGCGCTCGCCGCCCTGCTCGACCGGATCGCCGCCACCGGCCCGCGGCTGTCCACCGTCCTGCACGCGGCCAACGCCTTCCACCTCACCCGCCTCGACGACACCGACCTCGCGGGTCTGGAGGCCTCGCTGGCCGGCAAGGCGGCCGGTGCCGATCACCTCGACGAACTGGTCACCGACGCCGACGAGTTCATCCTCTTCTCGTCGATCGCCGCCGCCTGGGGCAGCGCCGAGCACGGCGCCTACGCCGCCGCCAACGCCCACCTCGACGCGCTCGCCGAGCGGCGCGCGGCACGTGGCGCCGGCGCGCTCTCGCTCGGCTGGGGCGTGTGGGACACCCGCGACTGGTCGGCGCCGGACGCCTTCGGCCCGAACGGCCCGGCCACCATCACCGGCGACGTCCTGCGCCGGCAGGGCACCCGTTTCCTGGAGCCGGGCCGCGCGCTGGACGTGCTCGGCCGGGTCCTCGCCGACGGAACCGGCGCCACCGAGCCCTATCTCGCCCTGGCCGACATGGCCTGGGCCGACTTCGCGCCGGTCTTCACCGCGGCCCGCCGCAGCGCACTACTGGACCACATCCCCGCCGCCCGCCAGGCCTCCGATGGGGGCGCGGCCGCCACCGGGGCGTCCGCGGCTGCCGCCACAGAGGCGGACACCCCGGGGACCGACTTCACCCGCGCCCTGGGCGGCACCGCCGGCGTGCCCGAACGCGAGCGCCTGGCCACGGACCTGGTCCGCAGTCACGCCGCGGCCGTCCTCGGCCACCGTGACGCGGGCGACATAGCCGGCCACCGCGCCTTCCGCGACCTGGGCTTCGACTCGCTGACCGCCGTCGAGCTGCGCAAGCGGCTGGCCGCGGCCACCGGCCTGCGGCTGCCGTCCACGATCGTCTTCGACCACCCCACCCCGGCCTCGCTCGGCGCCCACCTCGCCGCGACGGCCCTCGGCACCGGCACCGACGCCCCCGCGCGGGCCCCGGGCACCACGGTGTCCGACGCAGACGAGCCGCTCGCCATCGTCGGCATCGGCTGCCGCTTCCCCGGCGGGGTCACCACCCCGGACCAGTACTGGAGTCTGCTCGCCTCCGGCGCCGACGTGATCGGGGGCTTGCCCACCGACCGCGGCTGGGACCCCGACCTCTACGACCCCGACCCCACCCGCCAGGGCAAGTCCGTCACCTACCGCGGCGGCTTCCTCTACGACGCCCCCGGGTTCGACGCCGCCTTCTTCGGCATCAACCCGCGCGAGGCCCTCGCCATGGACCCCCAGCAGCGACTGCTGCTGGAGACCTCCTGGGAGGCCCTGGAGCGGGCCGGCATCGCCCCCGAGTCGCTGCGTGGCACCCCCGTCGGCGTCTTCGCCGGCGCCACCCTGACCGGTTACGGCGCCGGACTGGCCGACGGGGACCCGGCGGCCGAGGGCTACCTGGTCACCGGGCACTCCAGCAGCATCATCTCCGGCCGCGTCGCCTACGTCCTCGGCCTGGAGGGCCCCGCCCTCACCATCGACACCGCCTGCTCCTCCGGCCTGGTCGCCCTGCACCTGGCGGGTCAGGCACTGCGCGCCGGCGAGTGCGAACTCGCCCTGGTCGGCGGCGTGATGGTGATGTCCACCCCCAGCCAACTGGTCGGCTTCTCCCGGCAGCGCGGCCTGGCGGCCGACGGCCGGTGCAAGCCCTTCGCGGCCGCCGCCGACGGCATGGGCCTGTCCGAGGGCGCCGCGACCATCGCTGTCGAACGGCTCTCCGACGCCCGGCGCCTCGGCCACCCCGTCCTGGCGGTCGTGCGGGGCACCGCCGTCAACCAGGACGGCGCCTCCAACGGCCTGACCGCGCCCAGCGGGCTCTCCCAGCAGCGGGTGATCCGGGCAGCCCTGGAGGCCTCGGGCCTGATGCCGGGCCAGGTCGACGCGGTGGAGGCGCACGGCACCGGAACCCCCCTCGGCGATCCCGTCGAGGCCCACGCCCTGCTGGCCACCTACGGCCAGGACCGGCCGGCGGACCGTCCGCTGTGGCTCGGCTCCGCCAAGTCCAACATCGGCCACACCCAGACCGCCGCCGGCCTCGCCGGGCTCATCAAGATGGTGCTCGGGATGCGGCACGGGACGCTGCCGCGCACCCTGCACGCCGACGAGCCCTCCCGGGAGATCGACTGGGAGTCCGGTGCGGTCCGGCTGCTGACCGAGCAGCGGCCCTGGACGACCCCGCACGACGCGCCGCGGCGCGCCGGCGTCTCCGCCTTCGGAATGAGCGGCACCAACGTGCACGTCCTCATCGAGCAGGCCCCCGAGCAACTCCCCGCCGCCGTGGACGCGGCGCGGGACGAACCGGCGGCGCCCGCCGGAGCGGCGCTGCTCACCGCCGGCACAGGCGTCACCGCCTGGCCGGTCACCGCTCGCGGCCGGGACGCCCTGGCCGCCCAGGCCGGGCGCCTGCACGCGTACGCCCTCGCTGCCGACACGCCGCCGCTCGGCGACGTGGCCTGGTCACTCGCCACCACCCGTAGCCCCTTCGAGCACCGCGCCGTGGTCGTCGGCTCCGACCGCGCCGCACTCACCGGGGGCCTGGCCGTCGTGATGGCCGGCGAGGCCGCCGACCACGTCCTCGTCGGTGAGAGTGCCGCCCGCGAGGGCCGGACGGTGTTCGTCTTCCCCGGCCAGGGTAGCCAGTGGGAGGGGATGGGCCGGCGGCTGTCGGCCCAGTCGCCGGTGTTCGCGGCCCGCTTCGCCGAGTGCGCGCAGGCCCTGCGCCCTTACGTCGACTGGGACCCGCACGCCGTGCTCGCCGGCGCGCCGGGCGCCCCCGCGCCCGACGGGGCCGCCGTGATGCAGCCGCTGCTGTGGGCCGTGATGGTCTCGCTGGCCGCGGTGTGGGAGGCGGCTGGTGTCACGCCGGACGCGGTGGTGGGCCACTCCCAGGGCGAGATCGCGGCGGCCACCGTCGCCGGCGCGCTGACCCTGGACGACGCCGCCCGTGTCGTCGCCGTCCGCGCCGCCGCGCTGACCGGTCTGCGCGTCCAGGGCGGCATGCTCTCGGTGGTGCTGCCCGTCGAGCTGGTGCGCGAACTCCTGGAACCCTTCGGCGACCGGCTCGCCGTGGCAGCCGTCAACGCCCCCGCCGCGACCGTCGTCTCCGGCGAGCCGGACGCGCTCGTCGAGTTCGAACGGGTGTTGCGCAAGCGCAAGGCGATGCGCTGGCGGGTGCCGGTCACGGACTTCGTGGCGCACTCGCGGCTGTGCGAGCCGCTGGAGGACGCGCTGCCGCAGTTGCTGGCCGGCATCCGGCCGCGCCCCGCCGGCGTCCCGCTGTTCTCCACCGTCCACGGACGCGTGGTGGACGGCGAGGAGCTGGGACCGCAGTACTGGTACGCCAACGTCCGGAACACCGTCCGCTTCGGCGAGGCAGTCGAAGCCCTCGCGGCCACCGGCCACCGGACCTTCGTCGAGGTCTCCGCGCATCCGGTGCTGCTGCCCGCCGTCCAGGAGGTGCTGGCCGGGCGCGGCGACCTGCCCGACCCGCTGGTGATCGATACGGTGCGCCGTGACGACGACGGCGCCGAGCGGCTGCTGCGCTCCCTCGGCACCGCGTACGTCCACGGTCTGCCGGTCGACTGGACCGCCGTGCTGCCCACCTCCGCGGCCCCGCGGTGCGTCGAACTGCCCACGTACGCCTTCCAGCACCGCCGCTTCTGGCCGGACGTCCGCCCGGCGGCGGCCGCGGCCACAGCCCAGGGCCCCGCCGCCGACCCCACCGACGACTGGCGGTTCGTCGCCGAGTGGGTCCACGCCCCCGAGCCCGCCCCCGCCCTGCTCACCGGCACCTGGCTGGTGTTCACGCCTGCCGGACACTCCGTACACCCGAGCGCCGCGTCCCTCGCCGACCGCGGCGCCCGGACCGTCACCGTCGAGCTGGATACCGCCGACGCCGACCGCGGCGACTACGCGCGGCGGATCACCGCCGCGCTGGACGGCGCCCGGCCCGCCGGCGTGCTCTCCCTGCTGGCTCTCGACACCGGCTCGCTCGCTGCCCACCCCACCGTGGCCCGCGGCCTCGCCGCCACCCTGGCCCTGGTCCAGGCCCTCGGTGACGCCACCGTCGGTGCCCCGCTGTGGGTCCTGACCGCCGGCGCCGTCACCACCGATCCCGGCACCGGCGCCGCCGACCCCCGGCAGGCGCCCGTCTGGGCCCTCGGGCGGACCGTTGCCGCCGAACACCCCGACCGCTGGGGCGGGCTGGTCGACCTGCCCGGGACATGGGACGAGCGGGCTGCCGCCCGCCTGGCCGCCGTCCTCGCCGCCCGCGACGAGAACGAGGTCGCGTTGCGCACCGACGGCCTGCGCCCGCGCCGCCTCGCCCACGCCCCCAAGCCGCCCCGCCCCGCCGACCGGCGGCCGCTCGTCCCCCGCGGCACCGTCCTCGTCACCGGCGGCACCGGCCACATCGGTGGCCACGTCGCCCGCTGGCTCGCCCACGAGCGCGGCGCCCGCCGCCTCGTCCTGACCAGCCGCTCCGGCCCCGCCGCCGCCGGCACCGCGACCCTCGCCGCCGAACTCGCCGCCGCCGGCGCCGCCGTGGACGTCCTTGCCTGCGACACCGCCGAGCGCCCCGCGCTCGCCGCAGTGCTCGACCGGATCGCCGCCACCGGGCCGGAGCTGTCCGTCGTGCTGCACGCCGCCGGTGCCCTGGACGACGGCGTCCTGGACCGGCTGGACGCCGCCCGCCTGGCCCACACCTTCGACGGCAAGGCCGGCGGAGCCGCCCACCTGGACGAGTTGACCGCCCACCTGGAACTCGACGCCTTCGTCCTCTGCTCCTCCATCTCCGCCACCTTCGGCAACGGCGGCCAGGGCAACTACGCCGCGGCCAACGCCTACCTGGACGCCCTCGCCGAGCAGCGCCGCTCCCGCGGCCTGCCCGCCACCTCGCTGGCCTGGGGTCCGTGGGCGGGCGGCGGTGTCGGCGAGGCCAGCGAAGGCGCCCGCCGACGGCTCGCCCGCAACAAGTGGGAAGTCCTGATGGAGCCCGAGGACGCCGTCCGCGCTCTCGCCGCCGCCGTCGAGGACCAGGATCCGCGACTGGCCGTGCTGTCGCTGATGGCCGTCGACTTCGCCGCGATGGCCACCGCCCGCGGCCCCGAACAGCTGCGCCGCGCCCCGCTGATGCGCGACATGCCCGAGATCCGGGCCGCCGACGCGGCCGGGTCCGCCGGGTCCGCCGACGCGGCGCCGCTCGCCGCCGACTCGGAGCACCTGCTGGCCACCCGGCTGGCCGCGTCGACCTCCGCCGAAGCGCAGGACCGGCTGCTCTGCGACCTGATCCGGGAGGAGGCGGCCACCGTGATGGGGTACGCCTCTGCCGCGGACATCGAGCCCGGCCGCGCCTTCAGCGAACTCGGCCTGGACTCCCTCACTTCGGTCGAACTGCGCAACCGGCTCAGCACCGCCGCCGGCCTGCCGCTGCCCGCCACCCTGCTGTACGACCACCCGGACCCGCAGGTGCTCGCCGCGCACCTGCGTGCCCGACTGGTCGACGGCGGAGCGGTCGCCGCCGCCCCGGCCGCTCCACGCGCCGCCGCACCGGACCTCGCCGACCCGGTCGCGATCGTCGCCATGGGCTGCCGCCTGCCCGGCGGCATCCACACCCCCGAGCAGCTGTGGCAGCTGCTCGACTCCGGCCGGGACGCCATCACCGGCCTGCCCACCGACCGCGGCTGGGACCTGGCCGCCCTCTACGACCCCGCAGCCGACCGGCCCGGCACCCTCTACGCCCGCGAAGGCGGCTTCCTGCACGAGGCCGCCGAGTTCGACGCCGGGTTCTTCGGTATCAGCCCGCGCGAAGCGGTCACCATGGACCCGCAGCAGCGGCTGCTGCTGGAGGTCGTGTGGGAGACCCTGGAACGCGGCGGCATCGACCCCACCGGCCTGCGCGGCAGCCGTACCGGGGTGTTCGTCGGCGGCTTCGGCTCCGGCTACGACCACCTCATCGCGGGTGCCGCCGACCAGGCCGGCCACCGCCAGGAGGGCCAGGCCATGATCGGCGTCGCCACCAGCGTGCTGTCCGGCCGGGTCTCCTATCTCCTCGGCCTGGAGGGCCCCGCCTTCACCGTCGACACGGCCTGCTCCTCGTCCCTGGTCGCCCTGCACTCCGCCGCCCAGGCACTGCGGGCCGGCGAGTGCGACCTCGCCCTGGTCGGCGGCGTCACCGTGATGCCCACCCCGCGCGACCTGGTCGGCTTCTCCCAGCAGCGCGGCCTGGCGGCCGACGGCCGGTGCAAGGCCTTCGGGACCGGCGCCGACGGCATGGGCATGGCCGAAGGCGTCGGCGTCCTCGCGGTCGAACGGCTCTCCGACGCCCACCGCAACGGCCACCGGGTGCTGGCCCTGGTCCGCGGCAGCGCCGTCAACCAGGACGGCGCGTCCAACGGGCTCACCGCCCCCAGCGGCCCCTCCCAGCAGCGGGTGATCCGCGCCGCGCTGGCCAGCGCCGGACTCGCCCCCGCCGACGTGGACGCCGTCGAGGCGCACGGCACCGGCACCGAACTGGGCGACCCGATCGAGGCCCAGGCCCTGCTCGCGACCTACGGCCAGGACCGGCCCGCGGACCGGCCGCTGTGGCTGGGCTCGGTCAAGTCCAACATCGGCCACACCCAGGCCGCCGCCGGCATCGCCGGGATCATGAAGGTCGTCCTGGCCCTGCGGCACGGGCAGCTGCCGCGCACGCTGCACGCCGACACCCCGTCCTCCCACGTCGACTGGTCGGCCGGCCACGTCGCTCTGCTGCATCGGTCCGTCGACTGGGCGCCGGACGGCGAGCGGCCCCGCCGAGCGGGCGTCTCCAGCTTCGGCGTCAGCGGCACCAACGCCCACGTCATCATCGAGGAACCGCCCGCCCGCCCCGAACCCGGGACGGCGGAGGCCGGCCCCGCGCCGGTGCTGTCCGGCGGACCGGTCGCCTGGCCGGTCGGCGCCCGCGATCCGCGTGCCCTCGCCGCCCAGGCGGGCCGACTGCGCGAGTTCGCGCTGGCCCGCCCCGAGCTGCCGGTCGGCGACACGGCCTGGTCCCTCGCCACCACACGCCCGGCGCTGGAGCACCGCGCCGTGGTCGTGGGCGCGGACCACGCCGAACTGCTGCCCGCCCTCGCGGCGGTGGCCACCGGACAGTCCGCGGCCGATGCGGTCACCGGCTCCGTCGCGCCCGGCGGCGCCGGCCGCACCGTGTTCGTCTTCCCCGGCCACGGCAGCCAGTGGATCGGCATGGGCCGTGAACTCGCCGAGGACTCACCGGTCTTCCGCGAGCGGCTCGCCGAGTGCGCGCGCGCCCTCGCGCCGTACGTCGACTGGGACCTCGCGGACGTCCTGGCCGGCCGGCACGACTTCCTCGCCGCCGACGTGCTCCAGCCCGCTGTGTGGGCGGTCTCGGTGTCGCTGGCCGCGGTCTGGCAGGCCGCGGGCGTCGTCCCGGACGCCGTCGTCGGCCACTCGCTGGGCGAGATCGCCGCAGCGACCGTCGCCGGCGCCCTCACCCTCGCCGACGGCGCGAAGGTCGCCGCCCTGCGCAGCCGAGCCTTGCGGACCCTGGACGGACGCGGCGGCATGCTGTCCGTCGCCGAACCGGCCGACACGGTGCGCGAACGGCTCACCGGCTTCGAGAGCAGGCTCTCGCTCGCCACCGTCAACAGCCCCCGGTCCTGCGTGGTCTCCGGCGACCCCGACGCGCTCGACGCGTTCGCGGCCGCCTGCCCGCCCACCTGCCGCACCACCCGGGTCCCGATCGCCTACGCCTCGCACAGCCCCCAGGTCGAGGAACTGCGGGAGGAGATCCTCGCCGCGCTCGCGGACATCGAGCCCCGCGCGGCCGTCGTCCCGCTGGTCTCCGCGTACACCGGGCAGTGGCAGGACGGTCGGGAACTCGACGCCCACTACTGGTACGCGAGCCTGCGCGGCACCGTCGAGTTCGAACAGGCCGTACGAACCCTCGGCGACAGCGGGCACTGGATGTTCGTCGAGGTGTCCGGGCACCCCGCGCTGACCGGCGCCGTCCGGGACACCCTCGGCGAGGCGGCGGTCGTCACCGGCACGCTGCGGCGCCTGGACGGCGGCGCCCGACGCCTGCTCACCTCGCTCGCCACCGCGTACGTGGCCGGCGCACCCGTCGACTGGGCGGCCGTGCACGGCCCCGGCCACCTCGTCGAACTGCCCACCTACGCCTTCCAGCGCAGCCGCTACTGGCCCGAACCGGCCCGGCCCGCCGCCCCCGCGCCCGACGACGCGCTGACCGGCCTGCGCTACCGGATCACCTGGACCCGGGTCGCCGAGCGCCCCGCAGCGCCGGAACTGACCGGCACCTGGCTGCTGGTCGGCGCGGATGCCGACCCGGAGACCGCCCGGAACGTCGCCCGGGCCCTGGCCGAGCACGGCGCCGCCGACGTCCGCACCCTGCCGGACGCCGACCGCGCCGCCCTCGCCGCTCACCCGGCCCCCGCCGGCGTGGTCTCCCTGCTCGCCCTGGACGAGTCCCCGGACCAGGGGCACCCGACCATGACCCGGGGCGTGGCCGCCACCCTCGACCTCATCCAGCACCTCGGCGCCGGCGCTCCCGGCACCCCGCTGTGGGTGCTCACCTCCGGCGCCGTGGCCACCGGCCCCGGCGAGAGCGGCAGCCCCCTCCAGGCCCAGGTCTGGGGACTGGGCCGGGTCACCGGCCTCGAACACCCCGGGCACTGGGGCGGACTGGTCGACCTGCCGCCCGCCGACGCCTGGGACGACCGCACCGGCACCCGGCTCGCCGCCCTGCTGTCAGGCGCCGTCGCCGAGGACCAGACGGCCCTGCGCCCGCAGGGCATCCTGGCCCGCCGCCTGGTGCGAGCGGCCGCGGCCGCCGCCACCCCCAGGCCCGGGCGCGGCACCGTCCTGGTCACCGGCGGCACCAGCGCCATCGGCGCCGAGGTCGGCCGCTGGCTCGCCGGGCGCGGCGCCGAACGCGTCGTCCTCGCCGCCGGCGAGCCGCTGACCGCCGACGTCGCCCGGCTCGCCGCCGACGTCGCCGCCTCGGGCGCCGCCCTGTCCATCGCCGCCTGCGACACCACCCGGCGCGCCGAACTCGGCGGCCTGCTGCGGCAGATCACCGCCGACGGCGGCCCCGCCCTGCGCGGCGTCGTGCACGCCGTCGGCGCCGGACAGGCCACCGCCGTCGCCGACACCACCGCGGAGGAACTCGCCGCCGTCGCCGGCGCCCGGTCGGCCGGCGCCCGCTGGCTCGACGAACTGACCGCCGACCTCGACCTGGACGACTTCGTCCTGTTCTCCTCCGTCGCCGCGACCTGGGGCAGCGCCCTGGTACCCGGCTACGCCATGGGCAGCGCCTTCGTCGACGCCCTCGCCGAGCAGCGCCGCGCCCGCGGACAGGTCGCCACCTCGGTCGCCTGGGGCCCCTGGGCCGACGGCGGCGCCACCGCGCAGTCCTCCGTCCGGCACGGCCTGGGCGTCCTGGACCCGGGCACCGCCGTCCGGGCGCTCGGCCAGGCGATGGACGGGCGCGACGCGCTCGTCACCATCGCCGACGTGGACTGGCGGACCTTCGCGCCCGCCTTCACCCTGCACCGCCCGAGCCCGCTGCTCGCCGACCACCCGCTGGTTCAGCGCGGGCTGGCGGAGACCGTCGAGCTGGTGCAGGCGTTGGGTCGGGCCGGGGCCACCGCTCCGCTGTGGGTGCTGACCCGGGGCGCGGTGGCCGTCGGCCCGGACGAGGTGACGACGAGCCCGGTGCAGACCCAGGTCTGGGGTCTCGGCCGTACGGTCGGCCTGGAGCATGCGGACCGCTGGGGCGGTCTGGTCGACCTGCCGCCGGTCGTGGACGCCGATGCCGCGGTCCGTCTGGTCGGTGTGTTCGCAGACGGCCGGGAGGACCAGGTCGTGGTGCGGCCATCCGGGGTGTTCCTGCGCAGGCTGGTACGGGCGGAGGCCCGTCGCGTCGAGTCGGAGGACTGGTCGCCGCGCGGCACCGTCCTGCTGACCGGCGGCTCGGGTGCCATCGGTGTGGTCCTCGGTCCGTGGCTGGCCGAGCACGGTGCGCCGAGGGTCGTTCTGACCTCCCGCTCCGGCCCGTCGGCGCCCGGGGCGGCGGCGCTCGCGGCCACGCTGGCGCAGGCTGGTTCGGCCGTCGAGGTCGTGTCGTGCGACCTGACGGTGCGTGAGCAGGTCATGGCGATGGTGTCGTGGATCGAGGACTCCGGTCCCGGCCTGTCCACCGTCCTGCACTCGGCGAACACCCCGTTCCTCGCACGGCTGGAGGACACCGATCGCGACGGGCTCGCCCTGGCGGTCGGTGCGAAGGCGGCCGGCGCTGTCCACCTGGACGAGGCGACGGCAGACCTGGGCATCGACGAGTTCGTGATGTTCTCCTCGATCTCCGCCACCTGGGGCAGCAACGACCACGGCGCGTACGCGGCGGGCAACTCCTTCCTGGACGGGCTCGCCGAGGACCGTCGCGCCCGTGGCCTGCCCGGGACGTCGATCGCGTGGGGTGTGTGGAACACCCGCGACTGGGACGCCGTCGACGCGGTGATGGACCAGGCGCCCGGCCGGGTGACCCCGCACCGGTTGTTGCGGCAGGGCATGAACTTCCTGGACACGCAGCGGGCGCTGACCGCGCTCGCCGAGGTCCTCGCGGACGACGAGACGTTCATCGCGGTCGCGGATGTGGAGTGGGAGAAGTTCGCGCCGGTGTTCACGGCCGCGCGCCCGCGTCCGCTGCTGGACACCATCCCCGAGGCGCAGGAGGACACCGCCCCTCGTACGGTCGACGAGCAGCGCAGCGAGTTCGCCGCCCGCCTGGCGGGCCTGCCGGTGGCCGAGCGGCGCCGGAGCGTCGTGGAGCTGGTCCGGGCCCAGGCGGCCGCGGTGCTGGGCCACGACTCGGCGGACGAGATCATGGCGAGCCGGGCGTTCCGCGAGCTGGGCTTCGACTCGCTGACCGCCGTGGACCTGCGCAACCGCTTGAATGCGGCCGTGGGCGTCCGGCTGCCGTCCACGGTGATCTTCGACCACCCGAGCGCCTCGGCGCTGGCGGATGAGATCCTGGCCGCGCTGTTCGGGTCGGACTCGGACGAGGACCAGACGGTGACGGCGGCGGCGGTGTCGACCGATCCGATCGCGATCGTCGGCATGGCCTGCCGCTACCCCGGTGGCGTCCGGACTCCGGAGGAGCTGTGGGAGCTCCTGGAGGCGGGCGGCGACGCGATCGGCGCGTTCCCGGCGGACCGCGGCTGGGACGTCGACGCGCTCTTCGACCCCGACCCGGACGCCGAGGGCTCGACGTACGTCGTCGAAGGCGGATTCCTCAGCGGGGCTGCGGAGTTCGATGCCGGGTTCTTCGGGATCAGCCCGCGTGAGGCGCTGGCGATGGACCCGCAGCAGCGGCTGCTGCTGGAGACGTCCTGGGAGGCCGTCGAGCGGGCCGGCATCGACCCGAAGTCGCTGCACGGCTCGGCGACCGGCGTCTTCGTCGGCGCGGCTTCCTCCGGCTACATCGGCGCCGCGAGCGGCGAGGCGGGAGCCCAGGCGCACCTGATCACCGGGAACGCGCTGAGCGTGCTGTCCGGCCGGATCTCGTACTCCCTGGGCCTGGTGGGCCCGGCGGTGACGGTGGACACGGCGTGCTCGTCGTCCCTGGTCGCGCTGCACCAGGCGGTGCAGGCGCTGCGATCGGGCGAGTGCGACGTCGCTCTCGCCGGCGGTGTGACGGTGATGGCCGACCCGGGCGAGTTCGTCGGCTTCTCGCGCCTGCGGGCGCTCGCCTCCGACGGCCGCTGCAAGGCCTTCGGCGAGGGCGCCGACGGTATGGGCATCGGCGAGGGCGCGGGCATGCTCGTGCTGGAGCGCCTCTCCGAGGCGCAGCGCAAGGGCCGTCGGATCCTGGGCCTGGTGCGCGGCTGCGCGATCAACCAGGACGGTGCGTCGAACGGTCTCACGGCGCCGAACGGTCCGGCTCAACGGCGGGTGATCCGTGCGGCGTTGGCCAACGCCCGGATCTCGGCGGCGGATGTGGACGTGGTCGAGGCGCACGGGACGGGTACGGAGTTGGGTGACCCGATCGAGGCGGGTGCGCTGTTGGCGACGTACGGCCAGGAGCGGTTCGAGGACCGGCCGTTGTGGCTGGGGTCGGTGAAGTCGAACATCGGGCACGCGCAGCAGGCCGCGGGTGTGGCGG
Organism: Kitasatospora sp. NPDC001547; assembly: GCF_042894165.1. NCBI lineage: Bacteria > Bacillati > Actinomycetota > Actinomycetes > Kitasatosporales > Streptomycetaceae > Kitasatospora > Kitasatospora sp. NPDC001547. The sequence continues at coordinate 204,646 of NZ_JBIAVL010000004.1, forward strand.
GTGTGATCAAGATGGTGATGGCACTGCGGGCCGGTGTGCTGCCGAAGACCCTGCACGCGGACGAGCCGTCCTCGCACGTGGACTGGGAGGCGGGCAACGTCCGTCTGCTGCAGGAGGCGGTGCAGTGGCCGGCGGGTGAGCGGCCGCGCCGGGCGGGCGTGTCGGCGTTCGGGATCAGCGGCACCAACGCGCACGTGATCATCGAAGAGGCCCCGGCCGCTCTCGACGCGAGTGACCCGGCTCCCGCCCCGGCTGTGGAGAGCGGGCCCCAGGCGTGGGTGGTGTCCGGTCGTAGCGCGGTGGCGCTGGCGGGTCAGGCCGGTCGGCTGCGTGAACATGTGCTGGCGCGGCCGGAGTTGTCGGTCGGCGATGTGGCGTGGTCGCTGGCGACGACGCGTGCGGCGCTGGAGCACCGGGCCGTCGTGCTGGGCGGCGAGCGGAGCGAGTTCGCGGAGCGTCTGGCGGCGGTGGCGATGGGTCAGCCGGCGGCGGGTGTGGTGACGGGGTCGGTGGCTCCTGGTGGTGTGGGGCGGACGGTGTTCGTCTTCCCCGGTCAGGGGAGTCAGTGGGTCGGGATGGGTCGCGAGTTGGCCGCGTCGTCGCCGGTGTTCGCGGCGAGGTTGGCGGAGTGTGCTGCGGCTCTGGCGCCTTATGTGGATTGGCAGTTGGACGATGTGCTGGCTGGGCGCCATGGTTTTGAGGCCGCCGATGTGGTGCAGCCGGCGCTGTGGGCGGTGATGGTGTCGCTGGCCGCGGTGTGGGAGGCGGCCGGTGTCGCTCCCGATGCGGTGGTCGGCCACTCACAGGGTGAGATCGCCGCCGCGGCGGTGGCCGGGATTCTGTCCCTGGACGATGCCGCGAAGGTGGTGGCTCTGCGGAGCAGGACCCTTAAGGTGCTGGCCGGTCGTGGTGGGATGTTGTCGGTCGCGGAGCCGGTGGACGGTGTCCGCGCCCGGATCGCTTCGTACGGTTCCCGGCTGTCGGTTGCGGCGGTGAACGGTCCGTCGGCGACGGTCGTGTCCGGTGACGCGGATGCGCTGCGCGAGCTCGCCGAGTCGTGTGGGGATTCGCCGCGTGCTCGGATGATTCCGGTGGACTACGCGTCGCACAGCGCGCACGTGGATGAGCTGCGTGAGGGGATCCTGTCCGTTCTTGACGGGATCCGGCCTCGTGAGGCGCAGGTCCCGATGGTGTCCGCGTTGACCGGCGCGTGGCTGTCCGGCCCCGAGCTGGACCCGGCGTACTGGTACGCGTCGCTTCGGGAGACGGTGGAGTTCGACCGCGCCGTGCGGATCCTCGCCGATGCGGGGCACGGTGTGTTCCTGGAGGTGTCGCCGCATCCGGTGCTGACCCCGGCGATCGGTGACAGCCTGGAGGAGCGCTCTCCGGTCGTCGTGGGCACGCTGCGACGTGACGAGGGTGGCGCGCAGCGTCTGCTGACGTCGTTCGCCGAGGCCTATGTGCGGGGACTTCCCGTCGACTGGGCTGGGCTCGTGGGCGGTGGTTCGACGGTGGACCTGCCGACGTATGCGTTCGAGCACCGTCACTACTGGCCGGAGGCGGTGGCCGAGGTTGCCGAGGGTTCCGTCGTCGATGCCGAGTTCTGGGCGGCGGTCGAGGGCGGGGACGCCGACGGCCTGGCGGCGGTGTTGAACATCGATGGTGACCGGTTGGGCGAGGTGCTGCCGGCGCTGGCCGACTGGCGGCGCCGTGAGCGGGCTGGGTCGGCGGTCGAGGGCTGGCGGTACCGGGTGTCGTGGGTGCCGGTGAGCGAGTCCGGCGGGGTCCTGGCCGGAACGTGGCTGCTGGTCGGGGACGGCGCCGATGCGGGCGTCGTGGCGAAGGCGTTGGCGGATCACGGTGCCGATGTCGTCACTGCGGATCGTCCTGACCGGATCGGTCAGACTGTGGCCGCGTGCTCCGATCTGCGGGGTGTGGTGTCGCTGCTGGCGTTGGATGAGTCGCCGGTGGGGGCGTTCCCGTGGGTGTCGCGTGGTGGTGCTGACACGCTCGCGCTGGTTCGGGAGCTTGGCCGGCTTGGTGTGTCCGCTCCGCTGTGGGTGGTCACGCGGGGTGCGGTGGGTGCGGTCGCGGGTGATGTGGTGCGGCCGGTGCAGGCGCAGGTGTGGGGTCTGGGTGCCGTGGCGGCGTTGGAGTTGGCGGGTCGCTGGGGCGGGTTGGTCGATCTTCCTGCTGTGGTGGACGCCCGCGTCGGTGCGCGGTTGGTGTCTGTGCTGGTCGGCGATGAGGATCAGGTGGCGGTGCGTGCGGGCGGGGTGGTGGCGCGGCGGTTGGTGCGTGCTGGCCGTCCGGTCGTGCGTGAGGTGTGGTCGCCGCGTGGTTCGGTGCTGGTGACGGGCGGTACGAGTGGTGTGGGTACGATCACCGCCCAGTGGGTGGCGGATCGTGGTGCGTCGCGGGTGGTGCTGACGTCCCGTTCGGGTCCGGGTGCCGCCGGTGTGGCGGAGTTGGCGGCGTCGATCGCGGCTCGTGGTTCGGCGGTGCAGGTGGTGGCGTGCGACGTCGCCGACCGGGCCTCCGTGGCAGGCCTGCTCGACTCGATCGACGCTACGGGCCCGGCGTTGTCGTCGGTGGTCCACTCGGCCGGAACGGGCGGCAGGACACCGGTGGAGCAGCTGTCGGTGGCCGAGCTGTCGCGGTTGCTGTCGGCGAAGGTCGGTGGCGCGATGGTGTTGGACGAGTTGACGGCGGGTCGGGATCTGGACGCGTTCGTGTTGTTCTCGTCGGGTGCGGGTGTGTGGGGCAGTGGTGGCCTGGGTGGTTACGCGGCGGCGAACGCGCATCTGGACGCGTTGGTGGCGGACCGTCGTTCCCGGGGTCTGGTGGCCTCGTCGGTCGCGTGGGGTCTGTGGTCCGGTGTCGGTATGGCCGCGAGCTCGGGTGGTGAGCGGTTGCGTGAGTTCGGGATGGAGGGTATCGACGGGCGTCGGGGCATGCTGGCGTTGGGTCAGGTCCTGGACGCGGGTGAGGGTGCGATGGTGGTGGCCGGTTTCGACTGGTCGCAGTTCGTGCCGACGTACACCCTGCACCGGGCGAGCCGTCTGCTGGCGGACCTTCCCGAGGTGCGTGCCGTCCTGGCCGCCGAGGCCGCCGTCGAGTCCGCGACCGAGGAAGTCGGCGAGTGGGCGGGCCGGTTGGCCGGCATGCCGGTCGCTGAGCAGCGTCAGGTCCTGACCGACCTGGTGCGGGGTCACGCGGCCGCGGTCCTCGGCCACGAGTCGGCGGACGACGTGCTGCCGCAACGCGCGTTCAAGGAGCTGGGCTTCGACTCGGTCGGAGCGGTCGAGCTGCGGAACCGCCTCTCCAAGGTGCTCGGTGTCAAGCTGGCCTCCACGATGGTCTTCGACCACCCGAACGCCACCGCCCTCGCGGACTACGTACGAGGTGAGCTGGTCGGCACCGGCGGAGCGGACGACGGCGATCCGGTGCTGGAGACCCTGGAGCGGCTGGCTGCCGAACTGGACTCCGTCGACGGGGGAGCCGACGCGCGCCAGGACATCACCGAGCGCATGCAGACCCTGCTGTCCCGGTGGATGCGGCGCGGCGCCCCCGGGACCGGCGCGGAGGATGGCGGCGCCGCCGTCACCCGGCAGACCGTGGCCGGACAGCTCAACGAAGCCTCGGCCGACGAGGTTCTGGACTTCATCAACAAGGAACTGGGGGCGTCGTGATGATCTCCGGTGCTCAGATCAAGACGACGTCGAGGAGGACCCACGATGGCCGATGAGAAGCAGCTGCTCGACGCTTTGAGGAAGCTGGCCGCCGAGCACTTCGAAACCCGTGAGCGGGTCAAGGAGCTGGAGTCCGGCGCCCGCGAGCCGATCGCGATCGTGGGCATGGGGTGCCGGTACCCGGGCGGGGCGGTCGGTCCCGAGGAGTTCTGGGACCTGGTGGCCGACGGCGTTGACGCGGTGGGCGGGTTCCCGTCCGACCGCGGCTGGGAGGCGTTCGACAACCAGGGCGGATACCGCCGGCAGGGCGGATTCGTCTACGACGTGGCCGACTTCGACGCGGGGTTCTTCGGGATCAGTCCGCGTGAGGCGCTGGCGATGGACCCGCAGCAGCGGCTGCTGCTGGAGACGGCCTGGGAGGCGATCGAGCACGGCGGGATCGACCCGCGGTCGCTGCACGGCTCGGCGACCGGCGTCTTCGTCGGTGCGAGCCACGCCGGTTACGAGGCCAGCCTGCCCGTCGAGGACACCAGCCTGGACGGCTACCGGCTGATCGGCACGGTGTCGTCCGTGGCGTCGGGCCGGATCTCGTACTGCCTGGGTCTGAACGGTCCGGCGGTGACGGTGGACACGGCGTGCTCGTCGTCGCTGGTGGCGATGCACCAGGCGATTCTGGCGCTGCGGTCGGGCGAGTGCTCGATGGCGCTGGCCGGCGGTGTCGCGGTGATGGTGTCGCCGGGTGCGTTCATGGAGTTCGGGCGTCAGGGCGGTATGGCGTCGAGCGGTCGGTCGAAGGCGTTCTCGGAGGAGGCCGACGGCATCGGCTGGGGCGAGGGCGCGGGCATGGTGCTGCTGGAGCGTCTCTCGGACGCGCGCCGCAACGGGCACCAGGTGCTGGCGGTGATCCGCGGCAGCGCGGCCAACCAGGACGGCGCGTCGAACGGTCTGGCGGCGCCCAACGGTCCCTCGCAGCGGCGGGTGATCCGCGCGGCGCTGGCCAATGCGCAGCTGTCGCCCTCCGATGTCGACGCGGTGGAGGCACACGGCACGGGTACGACGCTCGGTGACCCGATCGAGGCGGGCGCGCTGCTGGCGACGTACGGCCAGGAGCGCTTCGAGGACCGGCCGTTGTGGCTGGGGTCGGTGAAGTCCAACATCGGGCACTCGCAGTGCGCGGCCGGCGTGGCGGGTGTGATCAAGATGGTGATGGCGCTGCAGCACGAGGTGCTGCCGAAGACGCTGTTCGCCGAGGAGCCGTCCTCGCACGTGGATTGGACGTCCGGGAACGTGCGGCTGCTGAGCGAACCGGTGGCGTGGCCGGCGGGTGAGCGGCCGCGTCGCGCGGGTGTGTCGGCGTTCGGTGTGAGCGGTACGAACGTCCACCTGATCGTCGAGGAGGCCCCGGCGGCCGCCGAGGCGGCGGTTGAGCCGGCGGGCCAGGAGAGCCCGGTGCTCACCGGGGCGGCGAGTGTGGCCTGGGCGGTCTCCGGTCGCAGTGCGGTGGCGCTGGCGGGTCAGGCGGGTCGGCTGCGTGAACACGTGGTGGCGCGGCCGGAGTTGTCGGTCGGCGATGTGGCCTGGTCGTTGGCGACGACGCGTGCGGCGCTGGAGCACCGGGCCGTCGTGCTCGGCGCGAACCGGGATGAACTGGCGGCAGGGCTGACGGCCGTCGCCACCGGGCAGCCGGCGGCGGGTGTGGTCACGGGGTCGGTGGCGGCCGCTGGGGTGGGGCGGACGGTGTTCGTCTTCCCGGGGCAGGGCAGCCAGTGGGTCGGCATGGGGCGCGAGCTGGCGGAGGCCTCGCCGGTCTTCGCCGCGCGGCTGGCCGAGTGCGCCGAGGCTCTCGCGCCGTACGTGGATTGGCAGTTGGACGATGTGCTGGCGGGCCGGCATGGTTTCGAGGCCGCTGACGTCGTGCAGCCGGCGCTGTGGGCGGTGATGGTGTCGCTCGCGGCGGTGTGGGAGGCGGTAGGTGTCGCTCCCGACGCTGTGGTGGGTCACTCGCAGGGCGAGATCGCCGCTGCCGCCGTCGCGGGGATTCTCTCCCTGGACGATGCCGCGAAGGTGGTGGCTCTGCGGAGCAAGACCCTGAAGGCGCTGGCCGGTCGCGGTGGGATGCTGTCGATCGCCGAGCCGGTGGACGGTGTCCGCGCCCGGATCGCTTCGTACGGTTCCCGCCTGTCCATCGCGGCCGTGAACGGTCCGTCGGCGACGGTCGTCTCCGGTGACGCGGATGCGCTGCGCGAACTCGCGGACTCCTGCGGGGAGTCCCCACGCGCCCGGATGATCCCAGTGGACTACGCCTCGCACAGCGCCCACGTGGACGAGCTGCGCGAGGAGATCCTGACCGTCCTCGACGGGATCCGGCCTCGTGAGGCGCAGGTCCCGATGATCTCCGCGCTGACCGGTGCATGGCTCGCGGGCCCCGAACTGGACCCTCCCTACTGGTACGCGTCGCTGCGCGAGACCGTGGAGTTCGACCGCGCCGTGCGGATCCTCGGCGACGGGGGCCACGGAGTGTTCCTGGAGGTCTCGCCGCATCCGGTGCTGACCCCGGCGATCGGTGACAGCCTGGAGGACCGCTCCCCGGTCGCCGTGGGCACCCTGCGACGCGACGAGGGTGGCGCGCAGCGTCTGCTGACCTCGCTTGCCGAGGCCTACGTCCAGGGCGCTCCCGTCGACTGGGCGTCGGTGCTCGGCGGCGGCACGGCGGTCGCGCTGCCGACCTACGCGTTCCAGCGGCGCCGCTACTGGCCCGAGGCCCCGGCGGTGGAGCGGGCGAAGCTGTCGGTGGACGACTGGCGCTACCGCATCACCTGGCAGCCGGCCACCGGGAGCGGCCCGGCGGACCTGTCCGGCACCTGGCTGGTCGTCGGCGACGCCCCCGACGCGGCCACGATTGCCGACGCGCTGGCGGCGCGTGGCGCCGAGGCGGTGCGGACGACGTTGGCGGGCCTCGATGCGGCCATCGCAGGCGGGGACGTGCGCGGTGTGGTGTCGCTCCTGGCGCTCGACGAGTCGCCGGACGCCGAGTTCGCGTGGCTGTCCCGGGGCAGCGCCGACACCCTCGACCTGGTCCAGAGGTTGGGCCGGGCCGGTGTCACCGCTCCGCTCTGGGTGCTGACCCGCGGCGCGGTGCAGGTCACGGACGGCGAGGTGACGACGAGCCCGGTGCAGACGCAGGTCTGGGGCCTGGGTCGTACGGTCGGTCTGGAGCATGCGGACCGCTGGGGCGGTCTGGTCGACCTGCCGCCGGTGGTGGACGCCGATGCCGCGGCTCGTCTGGTCGGTGTGTTCGCCGATGGCGGTGAGGACCAGGTCGCGGTGCGGCCGTCGGGTGTGTTCCTGCGCCGCCTGGTGCGGGCCGAGGCCCGGCGTGTGGAGCCGGAGGGCTGGTCGCCGCGCGGCACCGTCCTGCTGACCGGCGGCACCGGCTCGATCGGCGTCTGCATCGGCCCGTGGCTGGCCGAGCACGGTGCGCCGAGGGTCGTTCTGACCTCCCGCTCCGGGCCGTCGGCGCACGGCGTGGCGGCGCTGGCCGCCGCCGTGGCGAACGGCGGTTCGGCCGTCGAGGTCGTCAGCTGCGACCTGACGGAGCGTGCGCAGGTCACGGCGATGGTGTCGTGGATCGAGGACTCCGGCCCCGGCCTGTCCACCGTCCTGCACTCCGCCAACGCGCCGATCCTGGCCCGGGTGGAGGACACCAGCCGGGAGGAGCTGGCCGTCGCGGTCGGTGCGAAGGCGGCCGGCGCTGTCCACCTGGACGAGGCGACAGCCGGCCTCGGCATCGACGAGTTCGTCCTCTTCTCGTCGATCTCCGCCACCTGGGGCAGCAACGACCACGCCGCGTACGCGGCCGGGAACTCCTTCCTGGACGGGCTCGCGGAGGACCGTCGCGCCCGTGGCCTGCCGGGGACCTCGATCGCGTGGGGCGTGTGGAACACCCGCGACTGGGACGCCGTCGACGCGGCGATGGACCAGGCGCCCGGTCGCGTGACCCCGCACCGCCTGCTGCGGCAGGGCATGAACTTCCTCGACACCCAGCGGGCGCTGACCGCGCTCGGCGAGATCCTGGCCGACGACGAGACCTTCATCGCCCTCGCGGACGTCGAGTGGGAGAAGTTCGCGCCGGTCTTCACCGCCGCCCGCCCGCGCCCGCTGCTGGACACCATCCCCGAGGCCCAGGAGGACACGACGGTCCGTCGTGACGAGGACGGGCGTGGTGACTTCGAGATCCAGCTGGCCGGCCTGTCGGCGGCCGAGCGGCGCCGGACGGTCACCGAACTGGTGCGGACGCACGCGGCCGCGGTGCTGGGCCACGAGTCGGCGGACGAGATCGTGGCGAGCCGGGCCTTCCGCGAGTTGGGCTTCGACTCGCTGACCGCCGTCGAGCTGCGCAACCGCCTGAACACCGCGTGCGGCCTGCGGCTGCCGTCCACGGTGATCTTCGACCACCCGAGCGCGTCGGCGCTGGCGGATGAGATCCTGGCCGCGCTGTTCGGCGCGGACTCGGACGAGAGCCAGGCCGTGACGGCGGCGGCGGTGTCGACCGATCCGATCGCGATCGTCGGCATGGCCTGCCGCTACCCGGGCGGCGTCCGGACTCCGGAGGAGCTGTGGGACCTCCTGGCGGCGGGCGGCGACGCGATCGGCGCGTTCCCGGCCGACCGCGGCTGGGACATCGAGGCGCTGTTCGACCCCGACCCCGACGCCGAGGGCTCGACCTACGTCGTGGAGGGCGGATTCCTCAGCGGGGCCGCGGAGTTCGACGCCGGGTTCTTCGGGATCAGCCCGCGCGAGGCGATGGCCATGGACCCGCAGCAGCGGCTGCTGCTGGAGACCTCCTGGGAGGCCGTCGAGCGGGCCGGCATCGACCCGAAGTCGCTGCACGGCTCGGCGACCGGCGTGTTCATCGGTGCGGCGTCGTCGGGCTACATCGCGACGGGTGCCACCGTCCCGGGCGCCGAGGCGCACCTGATCACGGGGAACGCGCTGAGCGTGCTGTCCGGCCGGATCTCGTACACGCTGGGCCTGAACGGGCCCGCGGTGACCGTCGACACGGCGTGCTCGTCCTCGCTGGTGGCGCTGCACCAGGCGGGCCAGGCGCTGCGGTCGGGCGAGTGCTCGATGGCGCTGGCGGGTGGTGTGACGGTGATGGCCGACCCGGGCGAGTTCGTCGGCTTCTCGCGCCTGCGGGCGCTCGCCTCCGACGGCCGCTGCAAGGCCTTCGGCGAGGGCGCCGACGGCATGGGCATCGGTGAGGGCGCGGGCATGCTGGTGCTGGAGCGCCTCTCGGACGCCCGCCGCAACGGGCACCAGGTGCTCGGCGTGCTCCGGGGGAGCGCCGTCAACCAGGACGGCGCCTCCAACGGCCTGTCCGCGCCCAATGGCCCCGCTCAGCGGCGGGTGATCCGTGCGGCGTTGGCGAGTGCGCAGCTGTCGGCGGCGGATGTGGACGTGGTCGAGGCGCACGGCACGGGTACGACGCTCGGTGACCCGATCGAGGCGGGCGCGCTGCTGGCGACGTACGGCCAGGAGCGGTTCGAGAACCGGCCGTTGTGGCTGGGGTCGGTGAAGTCGAACATCGGGCACGCGCAGCAGGCCGCGGGTGTGGCGGGTGTGATCAAGATGGTGATGGCGCTGCGGCACGGCGTGCTGCCGAAGACCCTGCACGCGGACGAGCCGTCCTCGCACGTCGATTGGGAGGCGGGCAACGTCCGTCTGCTGCAGGAGGCGGTGGAGTGGCCGGCGGGCGAGCGGGTGCGCCGGGCGGGCGTGTCGGCGTTCGGGATCAGCGGCACCAACGTCCACCTGATCGTGGAGGAGGCCCCGGCGGCCGCCGAGGCGGCGGTTGAGCTGGCGGGCCGGGAGAACCCGGTACTCACCGGGGCGGCGGGTGTGGCCTGGCCGGTCTCTGGTCGTAGCGCTGCGGCGCTGGCGGGTCAGGCGGGCCGGCTGCGCGAGTACGTGGTGGCGCGGCCGGAGTTGTCGGTGGGCGACGTCGCGTGGTCGCTCGCGGCGACGCGTTCGGTGTTCGAGCAGCGTGCGGTCGTGCTGGGCGGCGAGCGCAGTGAGCTCGCGGCGGGTCTGGCGGCGGTGGCGACGGGTCAGCCGGCGGCGGGTGTGGTGACCGGGTCGGTGGCTCCTGGTGGGGTGGGGCGGACGGTGTTCGTCTTCCCCGGTCAGGGGAGCCAGTGGGTCGGGATGGGGCGCGAGCTGGCGGAGTCGTCGCCGGTGTTCGCGGCGAGGTTGGCGGAGTGTGCTGCGGCTCTGGCGCCTTATGTGGATTGGCAGTTGGACGATGTGCTGGCGGGCCGGCATGGTTTCGAGGCCGCGGATGTGGTGCAGCCGGCGCTGTGGGCGGTGATGGTGTCGCTGGCCGCGGTGTGGGAGGCGGCCGGTGTCGCGCCGGATGCGGTGGTGGGTCACTCGCAGGGTGAGATCGCCGCTGCCGCCGTCGCGGGGATTCTCTCCCTCGAGGACGCGGCGAAGGTGGTGGCTCTGCGGAGCAGGACCCTTAAGGTGCTGGCCGGTCGTGGCGGGATGCTGTCGATCGCGGAGCCGGTGGACGGCGTCCGCGCCCGGATCGCCCCGTACGGTTCCCGCCTTTCCGTCGCGGCGGTGAACGGTCCGTCGGCGACGGTCGTGTCCGGTGACGCCGACGCGCTGCGCGAGCTCGCCGAGTCGTGTGGGGATTCGCCGCGTGCTCGGATGATTCCGGTGGACTACGCGTCGCACAGCGCCCACGTGGACGAGCTGCGCGAGGAGATCCTCGCCGTCCTCCAGGGCATCACGCCGACCGAGGCCCGGATCCCCATGGTCTCGGCGCTGACCGGCGCGTGGCTGTCCGGCCCCGAGCTGGACCCGGCGTACTGGTACGCGTCGCTGCGCGAGACCGTGGAGTTCGACCGCGCCGTGCGCATTCTCGCCGATGCGGGGCACGGTGTGTTCCTGGAGGTGTCGCCGCATCCGGTGCTGACCCCGGCGATCGGTGACAGCCTGGAGGAGCGCTCCCCGGTCGTCGTGGGCACGCTGCGACGCGACGAGGGTGGCGCGCAGCGTCTGCTGACCTCGCTCGCCGAGGCCTACGTCCAGGGCGCCCCCGTCGACTGGGCGGTGGTGCTCGGCCGCGGGACGACCGTCGCACTGCCGACCTACGCGTTCCAGCACCGCCACTACTGGCCCGCCTTGGACGGCCGCCGTTCCGAAGCGGGCGAGGCCACCGGTGCGGAGGCGGGTTTCTGGACCGCCGTGGAGAGTGGTGATGTCACGGCGCTCGCCGAGCTGCTCGGGGTGGACCCGGCGGATGCCGCGCTGGGCGCGCTGACCGACTGGCGGCGCCGTGAGCGGGCCGGGTCGGCGGTCGCGGATTGGCGGTACCGGGTGTCGTGGGTGCCGGTGAGCGAGTCCGGCGGGGTCCTGGCCGGAACGTGGCTGCTGGTCGGGGAGTCCCCGGATGTCGCTGCGGTTGCGGAGGCGCTGGAGTCCCACGGGGCGACCGTGGTCCGCTCGGCTCCGGATGGCGTCGCCGCTGCGGTGGCCGCGTGCTCCGATCTGCGGGGTGTGGTGTCGCTGCTGGCGTTGGACGAGTCGCCGGTGGGGGCGTTCCCGCTGGTTCCGGGTGGTCTGGCGGCGACGGTCGCGCTGGTTCGGGAGCTTGGCCGGCTCGGTGTGTCCGCTCCGCTGTGGGTGGTCACGCGGGGTGCGGTGGGTGCGGTCGCGGGTGATGTGGTGCGGCCGGTGCAGGCGCAGGTGTGGGGTCTGGGTGCTGTGGCGGCGTTGGAGTTGGCGGGTCGCTGGGGCGGGTTGGTCGATCTTCCTGCTGTGGTGGACGCCCGCGTCGGTGCGCGGTTGGTGTCTGTGCTGGTCGGCGATGAGGATCAGGTGGCGGTGCGTGCGGGCGGGGTGGTGGCGCGGCGGTTGGTGCGTGCCGGCCGTCCGGTCGTGGGGGAGGTGTGGTCGCCGCGTGGTTCGGTGCTGGTGACGGGTGGCACGAGTGGTGTGGGTGCGATCACCGCCCAGTGGGTGGCGGATCGTGGTGCGTCGCGGGTGGTGCTGACGTCCCGTTCGGGTCCGGGTGCCGCCGGTGTGGCGGAGTTGGCGGCGTCGATCGCGGCTCGTGGTTCGGCGGTGCAGGTGGTGGCGTGCGACGTCGCCGATCGCGGCTGTGTGGCGGGGCTGCTCGACTCGATCGACGCTACGGGACCGGCGTTGTCGTCGGTGGTCCACTCGGCCGGAACGGGCGGCAGGACACCGGTGGAGCAGCTGTCGGTGGCCGAGCTGTCGCGGTTGCTGTCGGCGAAGGTCGGTGGCGCGATGGTGTTGGACGAGTTGACGGCGGGTCGGGATCTGGACGCGTTCGTGTTGTTCTCGTCGGGTGCGGGTGTGTGGGGCAGTGGTGGCCTGGGTGGTTACGCGGCGGCGAACGCGCATCTGGACGCGTTGGTGGAGGACCGTCGTTCCCGGGGTCTGGTGGCCTCGTCGGTCGCGTGGGGTCTGTGGTCCGGTGTCGGTATGGCCGCGAGCTCGGGTGGTGAGCGGTTGCGTGAGTTCGGGATGGAGGGTATCGACGGGCGTCGGGGCATGCTGGCGTTGGGTCAGGTCCTGGACGCGGGTGAGGGTGCGATGGTGGTGGCCGGTTTCGACTGGTCGCAGTTCGTGCCGACGTACACCCTGCACCGGGCGAGCCGTCTGCTGGCGGACCTTCCCGAGGTGCGTGCCGTCCTGGCCGCGGAGGCCGCCGTCGAGTCCGCGACCGAGGAAGTCGGCGAGTGGGCGGGCCGGTTGGCCGGCATGCCGGTCGCTGAGCAGCGTCAGGTCCTGACCGACCTGGTGCGGGGTCACGCGGCCGCTGTTCTCGGCCACGACTCGGCGGACGACGTGCTGCCGCAACGCGCGTTCAAGGAGCTGGGCTTCGACTCCGTCGGAGCGGTCGAGCTGCGGAACCGCCTCTCCAAGGTGCTCGGTGTCAAGCTGGCCTCCACGATGGTCTTCGACCACCCGAACGCCACCGCCCTCGCGGACTACCTGCGGGGCGAACTCGTCGGCACCGCTGGGCAGACGGCCCAGGCCGACGGTGCGGTCCAGGTCGTGGCCGCGGCGATCGGCGAGCCGATCGCGATCGTCGGCATGGGGTGCCGGTACCCGGGCGGTGTGACGGGGCCCGACCAGTTCTGGGACCTGCTCGTTGCGGGGACCGACACGATCAGCGAATTCCCGACCGACCGAGGCTGGGAAGCGGTCGAGGAGGGCTTCGGCCAGCGGCAGGCGTACCGCCGACAGGGCGGATTCATCTACGACGTGGCCGACTTCGACGCGGGGTTCTTCGGGATCAGCCCGCGTGAGGCGCTGGCGATGGACCCGCAGCAGCGGCTGCTGCTTGAGACGTCCTGGGAGGCGATCGAGCGCGCGGGGATCGACCCGAAGTCGCTGCACGGCTCGGCGACCGGCGTCTTCGTCGGTGCGAGCCACGCCGGTTACGACGCGAGCCTGCCGGCCGACGACCGGAGCCTGGACGGCTACCGGCTGATCGGCACGGTGTCTGCAGTCGCCTCGGGCCGGATCTCGTACTGCCTGGGCCTGACCGGTCCCGCCATCACGGTGGACACGGCCTGCTCGTCCTCCCTGGTGGCGATGCACCAGGCGATGCTCGCCCTGCGGTCGGGCGAGTGCTCGATGGCGCTGGCCGGCGGTGTCGCGGTGATGGTCTCGCCCGGCGCGTTCATGGAGTTCGGCAGCCAGGGCGGCATGGCCTCCAGCGGCCGGTCGAAGGCGTTCTCGGAGGAGGCCGACGGCATCGGCTGGGGCGAGGGCGCGGGCATGGTGCTGCTGGAGCGTCTCTCGGACGCCCGGCGCAACGGGCACCAGGTGCTGGCGGTGATCCGCGGCAGCGCGGCCAACCAGGACGGCGCGTCGAACGGTCTGGCGGCGCCCAACGGTCCCTCGCAGCGGCGGGTGATCCGCGCGGCGCTGGCCAACGCGCAGCTGTCGCCCTCCGATGTCGACGCGGTGGAGGCGCACGGCACGGGTACGACGCTCGGTGACCCGATCGAGGCGGGCGCGCTGCTGGCGACGTACGGCCAGGAGCGCTTCGAGGACCGGCCGTTGTGGCTGGGGTCGGTGAAGTCCAACATCGGCCACACCCAGTGCGCCGCCGGTGTCACCGGCGTGATCAAGATGGTGATGGCGCTGCGAAACGGCATGCTGCCGAAGACCCTGCACGCGGAGCAGCCGTCGACCCACGTGGACTGGGACACGGGCAACGTCCGTCTGCTGCAGGACGCGGTGGAGTGGCCGGCCGGCGAGCGGCCGCGCCGGGCCGGTGTGTCGGCCTTCGGCGTGAGCGGCACCAACGTCCACCTCATCCTGGAGGAGGCACCCGACGCCGAAGCCGAGGAGCTGGAAGCCGAGGCGCTTCCGGTGCTCGCCGGTGGGACGTCGGCCTGGCCGGTCTCCGGTCAGAGCGCTGCGGCACTGGCGGGTCAGGCGGGACGACTGCGTGAACACGTGCTGGCGCGGCCGGAGTTGCCGGTCGGCGATGTGGCGTGGTCGCTCGCGACGACGCGTGCGGCGCTGGAGCACCGGGCCGTCGTGCTCGGTGGCGAGCGGAGCGAGCTCGCGGAGCGTCTGGCGGCGGTGGCGACGGGTCAGCCGGCGGCGGGTGTGGTGACCGGGGCGGTGGCTCCTGGTGGTGTGGGGCGGACGGTGTTCGTCTTCCCCGGTCAGGGGAGTCAGTGGGTCGGCATGGGCCGTGAGTTGGCGGAGGCCTCGCCGGTGTTCGCCGCCCGGCTGGCGGAGTGTGCTGCGGCTCTGGCGCCTTATGTGGATTGGCAGTTGGACGATGTCCTGGCGGGGCGCCACGGTTTCGAAGCCGCTGATGTGGTGCAGCCGGCGCTGTGGGCGGTGATGGTGTCGCTGGCCGCGGTGTGGGAGGCGGCCGGTGTCGCACCGGAGGCGGTGCTGGGTCACTCGCAGGGCGAGATCGCCGCCGCGGCGGTGGCCGGGATTCTCTCCCTCGACGACGCCGCGAAGGTCGTGGCTCTGCGGAGCAAGACCCTGAAGGCCCTTGCCGGTCGCGGTGGGATGCTGTCGATCGCCGAGCCGGTGGACGGTGTCCGCGCCCGGATCGCCCCGTACGGAACCCGCCTGTCCATCGCGGCCGTGAACGGCCCGTCGGCGACGGTCGTGTCCGGTGACGCCGACGCGCTGCGCGAGCTCGCCGAGTCGTGTGGGGATTCGCCGCGTGCCCGGATGATTCCGGTGGACTACGCGTCGCACAGCGCCCACGTGGACGAGCTGCGCGAGGAGATCCTCGCCGTCCTCCAGGGCATCACGCCGACCGAGGCCCGGATCCCCATGGTCTCGGCGCTGACCGGCGCGTGGCTGTCCGGCCCCGAGCTGGACCCGGCGTACTGGTACGCGTCGCTGCGCGAGACCGTGGAGTTCGACCGCGCCGTGCGGATCCTCGGCGACGGGGGCCACGGAGTGTTCCTGGAGGTCTCGCCGCACCCGGTGCTGACCCCGGCGATCGGTGACAGCCTGGAGGAGCGCTCCCCGGTCGTCGTGGGCACCCTGCGACGCGACGAGGGTGGCGCGCAGCGTCTGCTGACCTCGCTCGCCGAGGCCTACGTCCAGGGCGCTCCCGTCGATTGGGCGTCGGTGCTCGGCGGCGGCACGGCGGTCGCGCTGCCGACCTACGCGTTCCAGCGGCGGCGCTACTGGCCCGAGGCCCCGGCGGTGGAGCGGGCGAAGCTGTCGGTGGACGACTGGCGCTACCGGATCACCTGGCAGCCGGCCACCGCGAGCGGCCCGGCGGAATTGACCGGCACTTGGCTGGTCGTCGGCGACGGTCCCGACGCGACGACGGTCGCCGAGGCGCTGGCGAGTTGTGGTGCCGAGGCCGTGCGGACGACGTTGGCGGGCCTCGATGCGGCCATCGCCGGTGCCGGTGCGGATGTCCAGGGCGTGGTGTCCCTCCTGGCCCTGGACGAGTCGCCGGACGCCGAGTTCGGGTGGGTCCCGCGCGGCAGCGCCGACACCCTCGATCTGGTGCAGAAGCTGGGCCGGGCCGGGATCGCCGCTCCGCTGTGGGTGCTGACCCGTGGCGCGGTGCAGGTCACGGACGGCGAGGTGACGACGAGTCCGGTGCAGACCCAGGTCTGGGGCCTCGGCCGCGCCGTGGGCCTGGAGCACGCGGACCGCTGGGGCGGTCTGGTCGACCTGCCGCCGGTGGTGGACGCCGATGCGGCCGCCCGGCTGGCCGGCGTCCTCGCATACGGTCGGGAGGACCAGGTCGCGGTGCGGCCGTCGGGTGTGTTCCTGCGCCGCCTGGTGCGTGCCGAGGAACACCGGCCCAAGGCCGGAGCGTGGAGCCCTCAGGGGACCGTCCTGCTGACCGGCGGTACGGGCTCGATCGGTGTCTGTGTCGGCCCGTGGCTGGCCGAGCACGGTGCGCCGAGGGTCGTTCTGACCTCCCGCTCCGGGCCGTCGGCGCCCGGCGTGGCGGCGCTGGCCGCCACGGTCGCGGGTTCGGGCACCGCCGTCGAGGTCGTGTCGTGCGACCTGACGGAGCGTTCGCAGGTCACGGCCATGGTCGCGTGGATCGAGGACTCCGGCCCCGGCCTGTCCACCGTCCTGCACTCGGCGAACACGCCGTACCTGGCCCGACTTGAGGACACCAGTCGGGAGGGTCTGGCGGCGGCACTCGGTGCGAAGGCGGCCGGCGCCGTCCACCTGGACGAGGCGACGGCGCACCTGGGCATCGACGAGTTCGTGATGTTCTCCTCGATCTCCGCCACCTGGGGCAGCAACGACCACGGCGCGTACGCGGCCGGGAACTCCTTCCTGGACGGCCTCGCCGAGGACCGTCGCGCCCGTGGCCTGCCGGGGACCTCGATCGCGTGGGGCGTGTGGAACACCCGCGACTGGAACGCCGTCGACGCGGCGATGGACCAGGCGCCCGGCCGGGTGACCCCGCACCGGCTGCTGCGGCAGGGCATGAACTTCCTCGACACCGACCGGGCCCTGACGGCGCTCGGTGAGGTGCTGGCCGACGACGAGACGTTCATCGCCCTCGCGGACGTCGAGTGGGAGAAGTTCGCGCCGGTCTTCACCGCCGCCCGCCCGCGCCCGCTGCTGGACACCATCCCCGAGGCCCAGGAGGACACCTCCTCCGGCCGTCCGGAGGACGACCAGCGCAACGAGTTCGCCGCCCGCCTGGCCGGCCTGTCGGCCGCCGAGCGGCGCCGGACCGTCGTGGAACTGGTGCGGACGCACGCCGCCGCGGTTCTCGGCCACGACTCGGCGGACGAGATCATGGCGAGCCGGGCGTTCCGCGAGCTGGGCTTCGACTCGC
Organism: Kitasatospora sp. NPDC001547; assembly: GCF_042894165.1. Classification (NCBI taxonomy): domain Bacteria; kingdom Bacillati; phylum Actinomycetota; class Actinomycetes; order Kitasatosporales; family Streptomycetaceae; genus Kitasatospora; species Kitasatospora sp. NPDC001547. The sequence continues at coordinate 221,692 of NZ_JBIAVL010000004.1, forward strand.
TGACCGCCGTCGAGCTCCGCAACCGCCTGAACAGCGCGTGCGGGGTGCGGGTGCCGTCGACGCTGGTCTTCGACCACCCGACCCCGGAGGCGGTGGCGGACTTCCTGATCACCGAGCTGACCGGGAGGGAACTGGTCGGCCACACGGCCGTGCTGGACGAGTTCGAGCGGCTGGCCGCCGGGCTCACCCCGTCGGACGACGAGACCCGCGCGGAGATCGTCGCCCGCCTGGAGGCGCTGACCCACCGCTTCCGCGCCGTCCGCGAGACCGGGGCGGACGGAACGGGCGAGGCTGACGAGCGCGCTCTGCAGGAGGCCACCGCCGACGAGCTGTTCGCCCTCCTGGAGGACGAGCTCGACGATCCGGACTTCGACTGACCATGCCGGGACCGTCGGCGCCAACTCCTCCCGAACGAGGTCGAATGTGAGCGACAGCACCATGCAGAACGAAGAGAAACTGCTCGATTTCCTCAAGCAGACCACCGCCAAGCTCCGCAGCACGCGGGCCCGGCTGCGCGAGGTGACCGAGCGGGAGCGGGAGCCGATCGCGATCGTCGGGATGGCCTGCCGCTACCCGGGCGGCGTGCGTACCCCCGAGGACCTGTGGGACCTCCTGGCGGCGGGTGGGGACGCGGTCGGCGGGTTCCCCACCGACCGCGGCTGGGACCTCGACGCGCTCTTCGACGCCGCCCCGGGCGCGGACGGCACGAGCAGCACCGTCCAGGCCGGGTTCGTGTCCGGGGCCGCGGACTTCGACGCGGGGTTCTTCGGGATCAGCCCGCGCGAGGCGCTGGCGATGGACCCGCAGCAGCGGCTGCTGCTGGAGACGGCCTGGGAGGCGGTCGAGCGGGCCGGGATCGACCCGGCGAGCCTGCGCGAGTCGGCCACCGGCGTGTTCGCGGGCGCCGCGCCCTCCGGGTACGCGACCGCCGGCGGCGACCTCTCGGGCTCGGAGGCGCACCTGATCACCGGTACGGCGATGAGCGTGCTGTCCGGCCGGGTGTCGTACACGCTGGGCCTGACCGGGCCGGCGGTGTCGGTGGACACCGCCTGCTCCTCCTCGCTGGTCGCGCTGCACCTCGCCGTGCAGTCGCTGCGCGCGGGGGAGTGCACGCTGGCGCTGGCCGGCGGGGTGACCGTGATCGTCAGCCCGGGCGAGTTCGTGGGCTTCTCGCAGCAGAACGCCCTTGCCCGGGACGGCCGTTGCAAGGCCTTCGGGGCGAGCGCGGACGGCATGGGCCTCGCCGAGGGCGCGGGTGTGGTGGTGCTGGAGCGGCTGTCGGACGCCCGGCGCAACGGGCACCGGGTGCTGGCCGTGGTCCGGGGGAGCGCCGTCAACCAGGACGGTGCCTCCAACGGCCTGTCCGCGCCCAACGGCCCCGCTCAGCAGCGGGTGATCCGCGCGGCGCTGGCCAACGCCCGGCTGGCGACGGGGGACGTGGACGTGGTCGAGGCGCACGGCACCGGCACCACGCTGGGCGACCCGATCGAGGCGCAGGCGGTGCTGGCGACGTACGGGCAGGGGCATCCGGCCGAACGGCCGCTCTGGCTGGGGTCGGTGAAGTCGAACATCGGGCACGCCCAGCAGGCGGCCGGCATCGCCGGTGTGATCAAGATGGTGCTGGCGCTGCGGCACGAGGAGCTGCCGGCGACGCTGCACGCGGCGGAGCCGACCCCGCACGTCGACTGGTCGGCGGGGCACGTGAGCCTGCTCCAGGAGCGCGTCGCGTGGCCGGCGGGCGAACAGCCGCGTCGCGCGGGCGTCTCGGCGTTCGGGATCAGCGGCACCAACGCGCACGTGATCCTGGAGGAGGCGCCCGCCGGAGGGCCGGCCGCGCCGGAGTCCGACGGGACGCCGGAGCCGGCCGCGGTGTCGGCGCAGGCCACGACGCCGGTGCTGATCGCGGAGCCCGTCGTGCTCCCGGTCACCGTCTCCGGACGGTCCGAGGAGGCCCTGGCGGACCAGGCGCGGCGGCTGCGGGACCATCTCCTGGCACGCCCCGAGCTGCCGCTGCCGGAGGTGGCCCGGTCGCTCGCCACCACGCGGACGGCGTTCAAGCGGCGCGCGGTGGTGCTGGGCGCCGACCGTGCCGAGCTGGCGGCGAAACTGGAGGCCGTGGCCACGGACCGGCCCGGGGCCGGGGTGCTGACGGGCGAGGTGCCGTCGGCCGGGGTGGGACGGACGGTGTTCGTCTTCCCGGGGCAGGGCAGCCAGTGGGTCGGCATGGGTCGCGAGCTGGCGGAGGTTTCGCCGGTGTTCGCGGCGCGGCTGGCCGAGTGCGCCGAGGCTCTGGCGCCGTACGTGGACTGGCAGTTGGACGATGTGCTGGCGGGCCTTCACGGTTTCGAGGCCGCTGATGTGGTGCAGCCGGCGCTGTGGGCCGTGATGGTCTCGCTCGCGGCGGTCTGGGAGGCGGCCGGTGTCGTTCCCGACGCGGTGGTGGGCCACTCCCAGGGCGAGATCGCGGCGGCGGCCGTGGCCGGGATCCTCTCGCTGGAGGACGCGGCGAAAGTGGTTGCTCTGCGCAGCCGGACCCTGAAGGCGCTGGCCGGTCGTGGCGGGATGCTGTCGATCGCCGAGCCGGTGGCGGGCGTCCGCGCGCGGATCGCTCCGTACGGAACCCGCCTTTCCGTCGCGGCGGTGAACGGCCCGTCGGCGACGGTCGTCTCCGGTGACGCCGACGCGCTGCGTGAACTGGCGGACGCCTGCGGGGATTCGCCGCGCGCCCGGATGATCCCGGTGGACTACGCCTCGCACAGCGCCCACGTGGACGAGCTGCGCGAGGAGATCCTCGCCGCCCTTCACGGCATCGCCCCCCGCGAGGCGCGGATTCCGATGGTCTCCTCCAGCACCGGCGCCACGGTTTCCGGATCCGAACTGGTGCCGGACTACTGGTACGCCAGCCTGCGCGAGACCGTCGAGTTCGACCGGGCCGTGCACACCCTCGCCGGAACCGGTCACGGCGCCTTCGTCGAGGTGTCCCCGCACCCGGTGCTGGCCCCGGCCATCGCGGACAGCCTGGAGGCGTACGGCCCGGTCGTGGCCGACACCCTGCGCCGCGACGACGGCGGCGCCGGGCGCCTCCTGCTCTCGCTGGCCCAGGCGTACGTCCGCGGCCTGCCCGTGGACTGGACCGCCCTGCTGCCCGCCGGGACTGGGAGCGGCACCGTCGACCTGCCGACCTACGCCTTCCAGTACCGCCGCTACTGGCCGGTGTTCCCGGAGCCGGTGGCCCGGGACACGGTGGCCGGCTGGCGGTACCGCGTCGAGTGGCAGTCCCTCGACGGGCCGTCGGGTGCGGCACCGGCGGCCTCGGTGCCGTCCGGCACGTGGCTCGTGGTCGCCGGCCCGGCCGGGGCCGAGACGGCCGCCGAGGTGGCCGGCACGCTGCGGGCCCGCGGCGTCGAGGTCCGGGTGCTGGAGACCGGCGCCGCCGATCGCGGGACTCTCGGCGACGTCCTGCGCGGTGTCGGCGAGTTCGCGGGTGTGGTGTCCCTGCTCGCGCTGGACGAGACGCCACTGCCCGGCCGGCCCCGGGTGCCCGCCGGTCTGGCGGCCTCCAGCGCGCTGCTGCAGGCGCTGCTCGACGCGGGGTCGGTGGTGCCGCTGTGGGTGCTGACCCGCGGCGCGGTGGCGGCGCTGCCGGGCGAGGTGCCCAGTCTGGCGCAGGCCCAGGTGTGGGCGTGGGGGCAGACGGCGGGTCTGGAGCAGGCCAAGCAGTGGGGCGGCCTGGTCGACCTCCCGGCCGGGGGAGACGCGTTGGCCGGGTTCGACGCCTCGGTCGGGGACCGCCTGACCGGGCTGCTCGCCGCGGGGCCGGGGGGCGAGGACCAGGTCGCGTTGCGCGGCACGGGAGCGTTCGCGCGCCGCCTGGTGCGCGCCCCGCGCCCGGCGGCGGGCCCGGATGGACCCGCCGGACCCGCCGAGCCGTGGCGGACCGCCGGGACGGCGCTGATCACCGGCGGTACGGGCCTGATCGGAGGCCGGACGGCGCGGCTGCTGGCCGAGCGCGGCACCCCGCGCGTGGTGCTGGCCGGCCGCTCGGGCCCGGCGGCGCCCGGGGTGCCCGAGCTGGCGGCCGGACTGGCGGCCCTCGGCAGTGCCGTCGAGGTGGTCGCCTGTGACGTCGCCGAGCGGTCCGCGGTCGGCGCGCTGCTGGACCGCGTCGCCGCCACCGGCCCCGCGCTGTCGGCGGTGGTGCACTCGGCGGGTACCGGCCACGGGGCGCCGGTCGCCGCGCTGACCGACGCCGGGCTGCAGGAGGTCTCCGAGGTGAAGGTCGGCGGCGCCCTGCACCTGCACGAGCTGTCGGCCGAACGCGGACTGGAGCTGGACGCCTTCGTGCTGTTCTCCTCCGGCGCCGCCACCTGGGGCAGCGGGCTGCTGGCCGGGTACGGTGCCGCCAACGCGGCGCTGGACGCCCTGGCCGAGCGGCGGCGCGCGGCCGGACTGGCGGCCACCTCGGTGGCCTGGGGCCTGTGGGGCGGCGGCGGCATGGGCGCGGGGGAGGCGGGTGAGCAGCTGAGCGCGTACGGGCTGCGGATGATGGCTCCCGAGCGCGGCATCGAGGGCCTCGCCCAGGCACTGGACGACGACGAGACGCTGCTCGTCGTCGCCGACGTCGACTGGGAACGGTTCGTGCCGCTGTACACGCTGCACCGGCCGAGCCCGCTGCTGTCCGCGCTTCCCGACGCCCTCCGGGTCCTGGAGCAGGGGGACGAGGACGGGGACGGGTTCGAGGGCGACGAGGGCGCCGGTGCGCGGCGGTCGTCCGCCGCCGTCCGGCTGTCCGCCCGGCTCGGCGGGGCGCGGTCGGCGCGGGAGCGGGAGGCGGTCCTGCTGGAGCTGGTCCTTGAGCACGCCGCCGCCGCGCTCGGCCACCCGGACGCGGCGTCCGTCGATCCGGACGCCACCTTCCTGGAGCAGGGGTTCACCTCGCTGAGCGCCCTGGAGTTACGCAAGCGGCTCGCTGGGGCCACCGGTCTGCGGCTGAGTGGTCCGCTGGTCTTCGACCACCCGACCCCCGCCCTGACGGCCGCGTACCTGCGGGAGCGGCTCGCCGAGGGCCCGGTGCGGCAGGACGGCGGGCCGGAGCGGGCCGCGCCCCGCTTCGCGCTGGCCGCCTCGCCGGAGCCCGCGGATGGTACGGGGCCGGCCGGGAGCACCGGGACGGCGGCGGGCTCCGGCCTATCGGCTCCCGAGACGCTGGCCGCCCTGTACCTGCGGGCGAACAGCCTCGGCCAGGGGGCCGACGCCGTACGGATGATCGCTGGGCTGGCCCGGTTCCGGCCCCGCTTCGCCGGTGCGGACGAGCTGGCGGGCGTCCCGCCCCTGGTCCCGCTCACCCGCCGGTCGGCGGACACCGTCGGGCCGACGCTCGTCTGCCTGCCGTCGTTCGGTGCGGGCGGCGCCCAGGAGTTCGTCCGGGTGGTGCAGGGCCTCCGCCGCCCCCGGCACGTCCTCTCCGCGGTGATCCCCGGCTACACGGCGGGGGAACCGCTGGCCACCGACCCGGACGCGCTGCTCGACCTGTGCACCCGGACGGTGCTCGCCGCCCCGGAGACCGCCCCGGAGGCCGGCCCGTTCGTCCTCGTCGGCTACTCCTCCGGCGGGCTGGTCGCGCAGGCCCTCGCCGTCCGCCTCGCCGAGCTGGGCCGGGCTCCCGCAGCGCTGGTGTTGCTGGACAGCTTCGCCCCGCGGTCGGCCGGCGCCCCCGACGAGATCATCGGTACCCTGCCGGCCGCCGTACTCCTGGGCAACCCCGGGGGCGTCGACGCGGGCGGCATCGGCGGGGACGACTGGCTGACCGCGCTCGCCCACTACTACGTCCAGGACTGGCGCGGCCACGTCCCGTACACCGCGGACCTGCCGACCTTGCTGGTCCGCCACGGTGGCGAGCCGGGTGGCCCCGAGGGCGGGGACGGCGCCGTCGACCTCCCGTGGGGCCTCTCCGGCGACCTCACCCCGGTGACCGTTCCGGGCGACCACTTCACCATGATCGGCGCCCACGCCGGGACCACGGCGCGAGCCGTCGACTCCTGGCTCGACGAGCGCTTCACCACCACCCGGGAGGGACACGATGACTGACCGTCACGAGCAGCACCGCCTCGCCGTCATCGGCGGCGGCGTCATGGGCACCAACATCGCCGCCCTCGCCCTCGGCCACGGCGTGGACGTCACCCTCGTCGACGTCGACGAGCAGACCCTGGCCACGGCCCGGACGGCGATCCGCCGCAAGCTGAAGCACGCCCAGCTGCTGGAGGCCCTCCCCGCGGGCCGCGCCCACGGCACGCTGGCCACCACCACCGCGCCGGCCGACATCGCCCACGCGACCGCCGTCGTCGAGGCCGTCGTGGAGGTCGCCGAGGTCAAGCGCAAGGTGCTGACCGAGGTCTCCGGGCTGGTCGCCCCCGGCACCCTGCTGATCTCCAACACCTCGTGCATCCCCATCGACGAGATGGCGGGCTGGGTGGCGCGCGGCGACGAGCTCGTCGGCGTGCACTTCATGAACCCGGCCTACCTGATCACCATGGTCGAGGTGATCCGCGGCCGGGCCACCGGTGACGCCACGATGACCGCCGTCACGTCGCTGCTGACCGCGCTCGGCCGTACGGCGCTGGTGGTCAACGACGCACCGGGCTTCGTCGTCAACCGGCTGCTGCACCCGCTGATCAACCGGGCGGCGATGCTCGTGCAGGAGGGCGTCGCCTCCGTCGAGACGGTGGACGGGCTGCTGGAAGGCTGCCTCGGCCACACCACCGGGCCGCTGCGCACCGCTGACCTGATCGGCATCGACAACCTCGTCGACTCCCTGCGGGTCCTGCACGAGCGCACCGGCGACCCCGAGTGCGATCCCTGCGAGCTGATGCTCCGGAAGGTCCGCGACGGGCACCACGGCCGCAAGTCCGGCCGGGGCTTCTACACGTACGGCTGAGCACCGGGCTCCCCCGAACGGCCACACGGAACTACGAAAGGTACGGACACATGACCACCGCGAATGCCGGTGCCGGGACGACCGCCGTCGAGCAGGCACTGAGCGCCTTCCTCGTCGGACACACCGGCGCCGAACCCGAGGTCGAGCAGGACCTCTTCGCCACCGGCGCGATCTCCTCGATGTTCGCCATGGAACTGGTGGTGTTCCTGGAGGACGAGTACGACATCGAGATCGTCGGCGCCGAGCTGAACCGGGACAACTTCCGCAGCATCCGCGCCATGGCGGCCATGGTGCTGCGCCTTCGCGAAACCGGGGACGCATGAGCGGCGACGCCACGGGTACGGGCGGCGCGGGTCCGGACGGAACGGGCTTCGACACCGTCGCGATCGACGCCCTGATCGGCGACGGGCCGGCCGCCTGGGACGCGGCCGGCCGGATCCCCGTCGACCTGCTGCGCAAGCTCGGTGCGATGGGGGTGCTGTGCGCCGAGGTGCCGGCCCGCTTCGGCGGGCCCGGCCGCACCGGCCGGGAGAACGGCGAACTCACCGCTCACGTCGGAGCCCTGTGCAGCTCGCTGCGCAGCGTCATGACGGTCCAGGGGATCGCCGCGGCGGTCGTCCGTCGCTTCGGCGACCGCGAGCAGCGTCACCGCTACCTCGGGCAGCTGACGAGCGGCCGGCTCGCCTGCGTGGGCTTCAGCGAGCCGGGCGCGGGCTCCGACCTCAGCGGCATGACGACCCGCATCCGTCCGGCCGAGGACGGGAGCGGCGACCTGATCGTCTCCGGCGAGAAGATGTGGATCACCGGGGCCGCCTACGCCGACCTCGTCATGGTCATCGGCCGTTACGGCGACGGTCCGGACGGCGCCGCCGCGATGGTGCCGACCGACGCGCCCGGCGTCCGCGTCGAGCCCGTCGCGGCCCCGCTCGGCTGCCGCGCCGCCACGCACTGCCGTGTCGTGCTCGACGACGTCCGGATCCCGGCCGCCGCCGTGCTCGGCGGCGGCCGCCAGCCGCTGGCGCTGCTGTTCACGGTCGGCCTGTCCTACGGCCGGATGTCGGTGGCCTGGGGCTGTGTCGGCATCCTGCGCGCCTGCCTCACGGCCGCCGTCGGGGACGCCCGCACCCGAGAGCAGGGCGGCGGCCCGATCGCCGAGCACCAGCTGGTCGCCCGGCACATCGCCGAGCTCTACACCTCGGAGCGGATCGCCACCCAGGTCTGCAGGCATGCCGCCGAGCAGTGGGACCGCACCGCCCCGGACGCGGCGGTGACGGCGGTGCTGGCCAAGCAGGTCGCCGCCACCCACGCGACCCGTGGTGCCGCGACGGCCGTCCAGGTGCTCGCTTCGCGGGGCTTCACCGACGGCCACGTGGTGGCCCGGGCCTACCGGGACGCCAAGGCCATGGAACTGATCGAAGGCAGCACCGAGATCTCGCAGTTGATCCTCGCCCGGCACGCCCTAGACCGGCTCTGAGCCGCCCCCCGCCCCGCACGGGCGCGACCGGCACGACGTACCACGAGTACGGCATACACGACACGCACCACGAACACGGCAACGGACGGAAATCGAAGGAGCGCCCCGTGTCCGACGCACCCACCCTCGTCAAGTGCCTGGTCTGGGACCTGGACAACACCCTGTGGCGGGGCACCCTCCTGGAGGACCACGAGGTGGTCCTGCCCGAGGAGATCCGCCGCACCGTCGTCGAACTCGACGCCCGCGGCATCCTCCAGGCCGTGGCCAGCAAGAACGACCACGACCACGCCTGGCAGCGGCTGGAGGCCCTCGGCATCGCCGAGTACTTCGTTCTGCCGCAGATCGGCTGGCACCCCAAGTCCCGGTCGGTCAAGGAGATCGCGGACCGGCTGAACTTCGCCCTGACGACGGTCGCCTTCATCGACGACCAGCCGGCGGAGCGCGCCGAGGTCGCCCACCACCACCCCGAGGTCCGCTGCTTCGACGCGGCGCGGGCCGCGGAGCTGACCGCCCTGCCCGAGTTCAGCCCGGCCGTCGTCACCGTCGACGCCGCCCGCCGCCGCAGCATGTACCAGGCGGGCTTTCGCCGGGCCGCCGAGCGCGAGGAGTTCACCGGCCCCGACGAGGCGTTCCTCCGCTCGCTGGAACTGGTCATGGAGATCAAGCGGGCCGACGACGCCGACCTCTCCCGGGTCGAGGAACTCACCCTCCGCACCAGCCAGATGAACGCCACGGGCGTCTACTACTCCGACGCCGACCTGCGGCGCCTGATCGCCGATCCGGAGCACGAGGTCCTCACGGTCTCCCTCACCGACCGCTTCGGTCCGCACGGCGCCGTCGGCGTGCTGCTCGTCGGCTACCACGAGCGGGTCTGGCACCTGAAGCTGCTGGCCACCTCCTGCCGGGTGGTGTCCTTCGGCGCGGGCGCCGTCCTGCTCGACTGGCTGATCGGCGAGGCGGCGGCGGCCGGCGTCCACCTGGCCGCCGACTTCCGCCGCACCGACCGCAACCGGATGATGGAGATCGCCTACCGGTTCGCCGGCTTCACCGACGCGGCGTGTGACTGCCTCGCCGAACTGCCCTCCGCGGGCCCCGTCGACGTTGATGCCGCCGACGCGGGGGCGGCCGGCTCCGGGCGCGCGGGCATCGAGTTCCGGCACCTGGTGCCCGACCGCCGTCCGGCCCCCACCACCGTGCGCGTCGAGGCCCCCGCCCTCGGCCCCGTGGGATCCGCGGGCGGAGCCGGCGCATGAGCTCCGAGCCCCTGGCCGTCGTCGGCATGGCCTGCCGCTACCCCGGCGGCATCGACTCGCCCGAGGACCTGTGGCAGGCCCTCGTCGACCGCCGCACCGTCACAGGCCCCTTCCCCACCGACCGTGGCTGGGACCTCGACGCGCTGCGCCGCGACGGGCGCTGCGCCACCGACCGCGGCGGGTTCCTCGACAGCGCGACCCGGTTCGACGCCGCGTTCTTCGACCTCTCCCCGCGCGAGGCCGACGCCATGGACCCACAACAGCGGCTCGCCCTGGAAGTGGGCTGGGAGGCCCTGGAACGCGCCCGCATCGACCCGACCACCCTGCGGGGCTCCCGCACCGGGGTGTTCCTCGGCGCCGAGGCCCGGCCGTACGGGCCGCCGCTGCACGAAGCGCCCGCCGACCTGGCCGGCGTGTTGTTCACCGGCACCGCCCCGAGCGTGATCAGCGGGCGCCTCGCCCATGTCCTCGGCCTCAACGGGCCGGTGCTCACCGTTGACACCTCTGCCTCCAGCTCGCTGGTGGCGCTGCACCTCGCCGTCGAGGGGCTGCGCGACGGCCGGTGCGACCTGGCACTGGCCGGCGGGGTGACGGTGATGACGACACCCGGCTACCACGTCGCGTTCAGCGCGCTGGGCGGTCTGGCCCCGGACGCCCGCTGCAAGCCCTTCTCCGCGGACGCGGACGGCGTCGCCTGGTCGGAGGGGGCCGGCGTCCTCGTGCTGGAGCGGCTGGAGCGGGCGCACCGCCTGGGCCACCGGGTGCTGGCGGTGATCCGTGGATCGGCCGTCAACTCGGACGGCGCCAGCCACAGCCTGACGGCTCCGAACGGCGAGGCCCAACGCGAGGTCATACTCGCCGCGCTCGCCGACGCGGAGCTGGCCCCCGCGGACGTCGACGCGGTCGAGGCGCACGGCACCGGCACCCGGTTGGGCGACCGCGTCGAGGCGGGCGCCCTGCTCGCCGCCTACGGCCGGGATCGGGCGCACGGGCGCCCGCTGCTGGTCGGCTCGGTGAAGTCCAACCTCGGTCACACCCTCGCCGCGGCGGGTGCCGCCGGCGTCATCAAGACCGTCCTCGCGCTGCGGCACCGCACGCTCCCCGCGTCGCTGCACATCACCGAGCCCACGCCGGCCGTCGACTGGGGAGACGGCGCGGTGCAGCTGCTGACGGAGCCGGCACCGTGGCCGGAGAGCACGCACCCGCCCCGCGCGGGCGTCTCGGGCTTCGGGATCGGCGGCACCAACGCCCATGTCGTCCTGGAGGCAGCCCCGGTCGCACCGGCCGACCCGTCCGCCCCGGCCCCCGGCGTGACCGCGGCGGACGGCTCCGGCCCCCGGCCGCTGCTCGACGCCGCCGCCGTCTGGACGCTGTCGGCCCGGACACCGGCCGCGCTGGCCGCGCTGGCCGACCGGCTGCGGGAGCACCTGGCGGCCCGGCCGGAGCCGTCGGACCGTGAGGTCGCCTGGTCGCTCGCCACGACGCGGGCGTCGCTCGACCACCGCGCGGTGCTGCTCGGCCCGGAGCCGCGGAAAGGTCTGGCGGCCCTCGCGGAGGGCCGCCCCTCCGCCGTGGTGGTCACCGGCGCGGTCCGCCCCGAAGGTCCCGGGCGTACGGTGTTCGTCTTCCCCGGCCAGGGCAGCCAGTGGGTCGGCATGGGCCGTGAGTTGGCCGCGTCGTCCCCGGTGTTCGCGGCCCGGCTGGCGGAGTGCGCTGAGGCTCTCGCGCCGTACGTGGACTGGCAGTTGGACGACGTCCTGGCCGGGCGCCACGGTTTCGAGGCCGCGGACGTGGTGCAGCCCGCGCTGTGGGCCGTGATGGTCTCGCTGGCCGCTGTCTGGGAGACGGCGGGTGTCGTCCCCGACGCGGTGGTGGGCCACTCGCAGGGCGAGATCGCCGCCGCCGCCGTCGCAGGGATCCTCTCGCTGAACGACGCGGCCAAGGTCGTGGCGCTGCGCAGCCGGGCGCTGACGGCGCTCGCCGGTCGTGGCGGGATGCTCTCGGTCGCCGAGCCGGTGGACGCGGTCCGGGCGCGGATCGCGCCGTTCGGGCGGCGGCTGTCGGTCGCGGCGGTGAACGGTCCCGCGACGACAGTGGTGTCCGGTGAGCCCGAGGCCCTGCGGGAGCTTGCGGCCGCGTGCGGCGAGACGGTGCGCACCCGGATGGTCCCGGTCGACTACGCCTCGCACAGCGCCCACGTGGACGAGCTGCGCGAAGAGGTCCTGGCCGTCCTGAAGGGGATCGAGCCGGGCCCGGCCCGGGTGCCGATGGTCTCCGCGCTGACCGGGCGGTGGCTGGCCGGCCCCGAGGCGGACCCGGACTACTGGTACGCGAGCCTGCGCGAGACCGTCGAGTTCGACCGGGCCGTCGGGGTGCTCACCGCCGCCGGCCACGGCGTTTTCGTCGAAGTGTCCCCGCATCCGCTGCTGGTCGGCGCCATCGCCGCCGAGGTGGCCGTCGGCACGCTGCGGCGCGAGGACGGCGGCGCGGAGCGCCTGCTGGCCTCGCTGGCCGAGGCCCACGTCCAGGGCGTGCCCGTCGACTGGCGCGCCGTCCTGCCGGCGGCCGGACGAACCGTGGACCTGCCCGCGTACCCCTTCCAGCGCACGCACCACTGGCTGGCCGCCGGGCAGCCGGCCTCGGTGCGTCCGGCTCCCGCCGCCGCCGTGTCCCCGGACCCGGGGGCTCGGCCGGTCGCCGCGGCCCTGGGCACCGAACGGGCCGTGCTCGACCTCGTCCGCGGCCACGCCGCGGCCGTCCTCGGCCACGACGGCGCCGGGCGGGTGCACCCGACCCGGACCTTCAAGTCCCAGGGCATGGGCTCCGTGCTGGCCGTCGAGCTGCGCAACCGGCTCGCGTCCGCCACCGGCCTCGCGCTGGCGCCGGGCCTGGTGTACGACCACCCGTCGCCCGCCGCCCTGGCGTCCCGCCTGCACGCCGAGCTGAACCCCGACCCGCTACCCGCGGCGCTCGACACCCTCGAAGCACTGCTCGCCGCCACCGAGGACCCGACGGCCAGGGCGCGGGCGCTGGTCCGGCTGGAGTCGCTGGTGGGCCGGCCCGTCGGCGGGCCCGGCCGCGGGACCGCCGCGGACGCCCTGTCCGACACCACCGACGACGAACTGCTCGCCCTCATCGAGGCCGAGATCGGTCCCGACCGCGAACACTGAACGGAGAACCATGTCCACCCGACCCGACCCCACCCCCGCCGCCGACGACGACCTGTGGCTGCGCAGCTACCGCGGTACGGAAGCTCCCACCGCCCGCCTGGTCTGTTTCCCGCACGCGGGGGGCACCGCCCCCTTCTACCGCCCGGTGCCGTTCGCGCTGGCCGCCGCCGACCGCGTCGAGGTGCTGGCCGTCCAGTACCCGGGCCGCCAGGACCGCCGCCGTGAGGAGCCGATCGCCGACCTGAACGTCCTGGCCGATCGCATCCACGAGGTGCTGGCCCGGCGGCCCGAGCTGCCCCTGGTCCTGTTCGGCCACAGCATGGGCGCCGTCGTCGCCTTCGAGGTGGCCCGCCGTCTCGAGGCGGCGGGGCGGCCGGCCGCCCGCCTGGTGGTCTCCGGCCGCCGCGGCCCGGCGATCGGGCTGGGACCGTCCGAGGGAGTGCACCTGCTCGGGGACGACGCGATCACCGCCGAGATCCGCCGACTGGACGGGTCCTCGTCCATCGTCCTCGACGACCCCGACCTGATGGCGGCCGCGCTGCCGGCGCTGCGCGCCGACTACCGCGCCATCGAGACCTACCGTGCCGAGCAGGACGCCGTCGTCAGTTGCCCGATCACCTCCCTGACGGGCGACCGCGACCCCAAGACCTCGATCGCGGAGGCGGAGGACTGGCGGGCCCACACCACCGGGGCGTTCGACCTCCAGGTCTTCCCCGGCGGCCACTTCTTCCTGACCGAGGAGATGCCGCGGGTCATCGGGCTCCTGGACGGCCACCTCTCGGAGGCCGTGGGCACTACCAGCCCTTCCGCCGGCGGACGGTGACGCGTCGCGTGGGTGCCTCCCCGGCGCTGTGCCGCCGGGGAGGCACCCACGTGTGCGGTGCGAGCCTCGTCAGGGCGTCAGGTAGCCGTGCGAGAACCCGGCGGCCACGGCGGCCGCCCGGTCGCTGACCCCGAGTTTGGCGTACATGTGCAGGAGGTGGGTCTTGACCGTCGCCTCGCTGATGAAGAGCTTCTGAGCGGCCTCGCGGTTGGTCGTCCCCTGGGCGACCAACTCCAGGATCTCCAGCTCGCGCGCCGAGAGCGGCGCGGGCGCGGGCCGTCGCACCTGGCCCATGAGCCGGGTCGCGATCGAGGGGGAGAGCACCGCCTGCCCCTGCGCGGCAGCCTCCACCGCACGGAACAGCTCCTCCCGCGGCGCGTCCTTCAGCAGGTAGCCGGTGGCGCCGGCCTCGATGGCCGGCACGACGTCGCTGTCCATGTCGTACGTGGTGAGCACCAGCACCCGCGCGGGCACGCCGCGCTTCGTCAGTTCCTTGATGGCGGTCACCCCATCGGTCCTCGGCATCCGCAGATCCATCAGGACCACGTCGGGCCGCAGTTCCTCCGCGGCGGTGATGGCCTCCGCGCCGTCACCGGCCTCGCCGAGCACCTCGAACCGGGGGTCGGCGGTGAACATGCCCCGCAGTCCGTCCCGCACCACCGGATGATCGTCGACGATCAGTAGCGTGATCAATCCGCACCTCCCGCGGGGATGGCGGGGACGGCCGCCGAGATCGCCGTCCCGCCACCCGGTTCCGACTCGATGGCCAACCGCCCGGCGAGGCGCTGCACCCGCTGGCGCATGCCGACGAGGCCGAAGCCCCCGTTCGTGGAGCCGCTGACCCGCTTGGCGTTCGGGTCGAAGCCCACGCCGTCGTCCCGCACGTCGAGGGTGACCAGGTCCTCCATGTACGACAGCGTCAGGCCGACCCGGCTGGCCCGCGCGTGCTTGGCCACATTGGCCAGTGCCTCCTGCGCGGTCCGCAGCAGCGTCACCTCGACCTCGGTGTGCATCGGCCGGGCGTCACCGGTGGTGGTGAGCGCCGCGTCGATGTGGTGGATCTCCGACCAGCGCCTGGCCACGTCGCCGATCGCGTCCGGGAGCCGGGCCTCGGCGAGCACCGACGGCTCCACCGCGTGGACGGTCCGGCGGGCCTCGACGAGGCTCTCGCGGGCCAGGTTCGTCGCGTTCGCCAGGTGCTGACGCAGCGTCGGGGGCTCGTCCATGGTCTGCTCGGCGGCCTGGAGCTGGGTGAGTATGCCGGCCAGCCCCTGGGCGAGGGTGTCGTGGATCTCCCGGGCCATCCGCTGCCGCTCGTCCAGCACGCCCGCCTCACGGGCCTGGACCATCAACCGGGCGTGCAGGCCGGCGTTCTCCGCCAGTGCCGCCTCCAGCTTGACGTTGGCCTCGTGCAGTTCGACGAGCGCCTGCTTCTGCTTGTCGTTGCGGTGGTCGGCCATCTCGACGAAGTAGAAGAGCGCCCCGGCCAACCCCGCGGAGATCAGCCCGACGGCCAGCCACGCCCACCACATCCGGGCGTCGTTGATGCCGCTCACGCCCCCCATGAACGCCGCCGCCGAGATCATCGCGGTAGCGGCGGCGCCGGCGTAACGCCGACGACCCCGCAGGTACTGGAACGCCTGGGGGTAGCCGACGAAAGTGAAGAGCCCGTACCAGGGAGCGACGGCCACCAGGCAGGCGGCCAGCAGCATCAGCCCGGCGTAGTATCCGCCCATCAGCCGGCGGTTCTGACGCCGTTCCAGGCGGAGCGTACGGAAGCAGAGCATCCAGAGCGCGGCGGCGGCGGAGAGTCCGAGCACCAGGGTTACGTGCATCGGCACCTGCCGGACCAGCTGGAACAGCGTGATCAGGGTGCTGATGGCCAGGAGTACGTACGGGAGGGCCTTGAAGGTCGCGGTCTCCGTACGCTCCCAGTGATCGAACTCGGCGCGCAGCTCGGCCTCGATGCTCACCCACTACTCCCAGCGGAAGTATCGCGCGGCCAGTCCGCCGGCCACGATCGTCCACCCCAGCATGGCGGCGAGGTGGATCAGCTGCGGCCAGTGTCCGGCGGTGGTGTCCTGCAATGATTGCACGCCGGCGCCGAGCGGCGTCAAGTCGCTGATCGTCAGCAGCACGTCGTTCATCTTCGCGCGCGGCAGCCACAGGCCGGCGAAGAAGACCAGCGGGAAGAAGACCAGCGAACCCATCGCGCTGGCGCTGCGGCCGGTCGGCGCGAGCGCGGCGACGAGCAGGCCGACGGCGAACATCGCCAGCGCCACCAGCAGGTAGCTGAGCAGGTACGCCGGGAGCTTGCGGGGCAGGTCCACGTCGAAGGCCAGCTTGCCGATGGCCAGCATGACCAGCATCGTCACCACGGACAGCACCGTGGCCATCAGCAACTGCGCGCCGAGCATCACGCCGGGCTTGACCGGCGTGGTCCGCATCCGCCGCAGCACGCCCTTCTCCCGGTAGGAGGCGAACAGTTGGGACAGACCGCTGAGTGCGAACAGGGCGATGCCCATCGATACGACGATCGGCAGGTACAGGGTGATCGGCCGCACGTTGCCGAGCTCCGGGCTGTTCTCCCGCATAGACGGGATCAGGCCGAGCACGACCAGCAGGATCGGGGCGAACGCGACCGCGAAGAACACGACGATCGGCTCGCGGAGGAACAGTTTGGTCTCGGTGGCGGTGAGCCGGAGCAGGGGGGACACGGTGGGACTCCTCAGGATTCGACGGGGCGGCCGGTGAGCGCTACGAACGCGTCCTCCAGCGAGTTCTGCTCGACCCGCAGGTCGAGGGCGGAGATCCGCTGGCCGGCCAGCAGGGTGGTCACGGCGAGCAGCAGGTCCCCGGTGCCGGTCACGACGATCTGGGGGCCGGCCCACTCGACGGCGGTGACCTCGGGCAGCGCGGACAGCTTCGCCTCGTCCAGCGGCCCGGACGGCCGGAACCGGAGCCGCTGGCTCTTGTCGACCCTCGACACCAGGCCGCCCGGGGTGTCGATCGCGATGACGCGCCCGGTGTCGATCACGGCCAGCCGGTCGCAGAGCCGCTCCGCCTCCTCCATGAAGTGGGTGACCAGCAAGATCGTCACGCCCCGGTCGCGGATGCGCTCGATCAGGCCCCACACGTCGCGACGCGCCTGCGGGTCCAGGCCGGTGGTGAGCTCGTCGAGCACCGCCACCTTCGGGGTGCCGAGCAGCGCGAGGGCGATCGACAGCCGCTGCTTCTGACCGCCGGACAGGCGCCGGAACTGGGTGCCGAGCTTGCCGGTGAGGTTGAGGATCTCGGCCAGCTCGCGCCAGTCGGCCGGCTGGCGGTAGAAGGAGCTGTACAGCTCCAGCGCCTCGCCGACCTTGAGCTTGTCGGGCAGCTCGCTCTCCTGCAGCTGCGCGCCGAGCAGCTGCCGCAGCTCGCCGTCGTCGCGTTGCGGGTCCAAACCGCAGACGTTGATGGTCCCGCCGTCCGGGGTGCGCAGACCCTCGATGCACTCGACGGTCGTGGTCTTGCCGGCCCCGTTGGGGCCCAGGATGCCGAAGATCTCGCCCTGCTCGACGGCGAAGCTGACCCCGTTCAGCACGGAGTGGTCGCCATAGCGCTTGACGAGGTTCTCCACCTCGATGATTGCCATGGCATCAGCCTGGCAGCCGACCCCGGTCCGCCGGATCGACTGGACGGCCACACCTGCCGCTTGCTGCGGCGGATGCTCTCCATCCACCGATCGGTTGATGGAGAGTCAGCGGGGCTCGTGCGCTTCGATAGACCGCCGGTCGCGGGAAGACGAGGCCTTGAGGTGGCTTCGGGTAGCTGGCCATCTGGATCCTGACGCTGGAAGGCGGCCATGACTCTGGGGAGAGGCTGGGTTAGGTGCGGCTGACCTCGGTCTTGGGCTGGACGGCTTGGATCGACCATCCCGCCAAGCGCAGGGGACCCGCACCACAGACCTCATGGCGTCACGACCGTCTCACTGGACCTGAAACCTTCGTCTGACGTTCAGCGATAGCCATCCCCGGGTGACTGGGAGTCAAGGGGGCGAATGGTGGAAGGCCCGGGCTGTAAGTGCCGGGAAGATGGTACGGATAGTAAGGATGGTGGAGTCGGTTAACAGGTGACCTCGGCTCGACCGCACTGCTATTCGAGTGCGAACCTCTCCGGCGTTCGGTAGCCGTTGCAGAGGAGGTCCCGTTGCTCAACAGTTCATGAGCGTCGGGAAGACTGCGGAGTATCCGAACATGTCGGTCCCGTGGGTGTATCGGGACGCTCCCCCGACGTTCATGCGTGAGTGAAGCAGCAACGCATGTCGGCTGCGTGACCCGAACAGCCGGAGCCACGTGCGGGCCTGCCTCGCTGGGGCAGGCCCGACTGGATCACCGGCACCCGCTTCGGCGAGGTCCACGGCTACGCGGGCGACCGGCTGGCCGCCCCGGAGCTGCCGGCCGTGCCGCTGAAGGCCCGGGGGCGCGAGCGTTGAGCTGGGGGGCTGTGGCCAGGCGGGGTGCTCTCCAGCAGGCGGCCGCCGTGTCGGGACGGTCGGTCCGCTGCCTGCCCGGTGTCCGTCGCCCGGCGGGTTCGGCGTGCTCGGGGGCGTCTCGCGTTCGGTGTGAGTGTCAGGCGGGCTGCGCGGCGGGCGCGGGCGTGGAGTCGGGGGCCTCGTGGGCCCTGCCGGTCTCACGGAGCATCAGCAGGCCGGTGACGGCGATCAGGGCCGAGGTCAGGCCGTGGATGCCGAGGGCGGCGGCGACGGAGCCGTGGTGGGCGAAGACGTTGATCATGTCGCCGAACGGGGCGACGGCCTCCATCAGCAGGACCCAGCCCAGGGCGCGGCGGTGGCCCGTCAGCAGCAGGATGCCGACGACCAGGCCCATCGAGAACTCGCGGATGCCCTTCATGGTGAGGAAGCCGCCGCCGTCACCGGTGGGCCAGGTCGGCAGGCCCACGCCGGGAGTGGATGCCCCGGGCGCCAGGATGAAGGACAGCCCGAGGTAGAGGACGAACAGGACGACGAGCGTGGCCAGGACGGTGTTGACCTTCTTCAGTGACACGACGCTTCTCCTTCGGTGTTCGGACTGGGTGGGGCAGGAGGCCGGGTCGGCCGATGGCCTGCCGAATGACGGGGGCCGGAGCGGGGGGGGCACTGACGGGTGACCGTCCGGGGGAGGACGGGGATCCGCCGGCCGCCCTGGCCATGTCGGTACGTCCTCTCGCGGTCGGTGGCCCGGTCAAGGGTGCTCCGATCTCCACAACGCACGTTGGCAACAAGCGTTGGCAACATGTGTTGGCAAACGTAGAGGTGCGCCCCTGGACTGTCAACAGCCGTTGGCCTACATTCGTGGGCATGACTGGCACCACCGAGAACCAGCAGGCCGTACGGCGTTCCGACGCGACCCGCGCCGCGATCCTCGCCGCCGCCCGCGAGCGGTTCGCAGCGGACGGCTACGAGAAGGCGACCATCCGGGCCATCGCGCGCGACGCGAAGATCGACCCATCGATGGTGATGCGCTACTACGACAGCAAGGCGGGCCTGTTCGCGGCCGCCGTCGCGATCAACCCCGGGCTGCTCGACCTCCCCGTCGAGCCCAGCGAGGAGATCGGGCGCACGCTGGTCAGCCACTTCCTCACCCTGTGGGAGGAGAACGGGGAGTTCACCGCACTGATGCGGGTCGGAGCCACCGATCCGGCCGCCGCCGATCGCATCCAGAGCGTGCTCCGCGAGCAGTTGATCCCGCTGGCCCGCAGGGTCGGCCCCGACCCGGAGCAGGCCCAGGCGCGCGCGGCGCTGTGCGTTTCGACCGTGCTGGGGCTCGCCCTGACGCGCTATGTCCTTCGGTTCCCGGCGAGCATGGAGCTCAGCCGGGAGGAGATCGTGGACTGGCTCGGACCCACGATCCAGCGATACCTCACCGCTCCCACGCCCTGAGGCGCGCGTCGAGGCCGACCACCGCGGCCCCGGCCCCGGGGCCACTGCGCAGCGGAAGCCGCCAGTGAGGGAGGCAGTGTGACGTGTCGTACGCTCCCCGGGCAACTCCGGCGGTGAGGGGCGGGCCGATCGCACGGAGGGGAGGCGAGGCCGGGTCGCTCCGCACCGTCCGGGCGCGGACGGACCGTCAGGGAAGCGCCCCGGGCAGGTCATAGGATCTCTTGATGATCATCGATCAGGGGAGATCAGTGGTGAAGAACAACCGGGGGATTCTGGCCGCCGTCGTCGTGGTCGGCGTGCTCGCCACGGGCTGCGGATCCGACGGCGGTGGCGCGAAGGGCGGCCTGCCGAAGGCGGAGAAGCTCGCCGCCGACACCGGTGTGCGGTACGAGGCGGTCCGCGTGCCCGCGCTGGACGGCATGACCTGCGACAAGGGCGACGGACACTTCCGCTTCGGCAGCGACCTGGACATGATGGTCGCCGGTGACGACGACCTGCAGAAGATGACGACCTGCTTCTGGGCGCACCACGGCGCGATCGGCGTCGTCGACCTCTTCCCGCCGGACGGCAAGCACGTGCCGGTCGACGAGGCGGCCGCGAAGACCCACGAGTTCGCCGTGGGCGCCCTCTCGACCGCCGGCGCGTCCTGACCCCTCGCGGCGATCGGCATCCCGCCTGGGCGGTTCGCGGATTCCCGGGCGGGGGGTGGTGACGGTGTGCTACCGTCCGGCTACAGATCAATAGTTGACCCCGGCGGTGCTACCAACACCCCGGGGTCAGGCACAAGGAGTAAGGCTCCTCATGCACGTGCACTTTATCGCGCCCGAACGCTACGTACGGGCGCCACACGAGATCGTCCGCCACCCGCGTCTGCGGGCCACGGCGAAGACGCTGCTGCTGTGGGCGCTGTCGCTGCCGCCCGGCAGCCGGGACACCGTCCTCACGATCGGCGGGCGCATGCCCGAGGGGCGCACGGCAGTCGCCGGTGCGCGGGCCCAGCTGATCGAGGAGGGCTTCCTGCACGTCCGGCGCTCCCAGCACCCGACCAAGGGCACGTGGACGACGCGTGTCCTGGTCAGCAGCGTGCCGCTGACGGAGGCGGACGAGATCGAGGCGGCCTGGCGCGGTGCGGTCCAGAACCCGGCACTCGGTGCGGGGGAGGGCCGGGAGGTCGGCACTTCCCCCGAGGGGGAGAAGAACGAGGAGAACACCTCCTCCCGCGCGGCGGTGGGCGCGGCAGCCGTGGCGGGGGCGGTCGGGGGTGGTGACGCCGGTGCCGACGGGGAGGCCCGGGCCGCAGCGGCGGAACTGCTCGGGCGGTTGACCGCCCCGGACCGGCGCCTGCGGTTGGGGGCGGTCGAAGTCCTGGACCTCGCACCGCTGGTGGCGGACTGGCTCGCCCGGGATCCGGACGTGGGGCGGCTGCGGGAAGCGCTGTTGGGCGGTCTGCCCTCACACGTGCTGGCGCCGGCGGGCTTCCTGCGCGCGCGTCTGGAGCGGCGGATGCCGGGGGCGGGGGCGGTGCCGATGGCGGTGGTCGCGGCCGGTGACGCTTCCGGCGGCGTGGGGGAATGCGCGCGCTGCGCGGATCCGGTGGCGGGCGGGGGCGCCGTCTGCCGACGGTGCACGGGAGTCGCGACTCCTGGGGCCGGGCCGGATGCGGCCGCTCTCGAACGCAACCGGCGGGGCGCCGAACGCGCACGCAGCCTGCTGCGCGGCGCGGTCGTCGCAGCTGCGTAGCGGCGGGGCTGTTCACGAGTCCGCGTCGCGACCGAGCTCGTCGCCGACGTACCCGGGCCGGAACGCCCGCGGTTCGGGGACGGGACGGATCCCCGACGGGGGCCCGGCCGTCAGGTGGTCAGGCCGTTCAGTTCGGTGGTCCAGTCGATCAGGGCGCCCTCCGAGCCCTGGGGCACCAGGGAGAAGGTCTCCCGGCGGAGCCAGCGTCGGACCTGGCGGGAGGGGAGGTCGACGAGGACGACGCTGTCGACGCCGCGGAGCATGATGCGCAGCGAGGCGCGGCCGTGGCAGGTGCAGGGCGGCCAGACGCGGACGTCGCCGAGGCCGGCGGGCTTCTGCAGGCCCTCCCACAGGAGGTCGCGGGAGAACCGCCAGGTGCCTGCTTCGGCCGCGGGGCCGAGGAACTGGAGGGCGACGGCGAGCGGGTCGTCGCTGCGGTAGCCGAGGCGTACCGGGATGTCGACGGATCTGTGCTCGCCGAGGACCAGCCGGGCGTCGAGGGCGACGTCGGTGCTGGTGGCCTCCGGGCGGGGCTGGGGGCCGGAGAGGGAGTGGTGGGCGGGCACGGGTCTTCTCCTGGTGCGGCGTCGGGACGGGGTCGAGAGGGGTCGGGCGGCGCGTCGGACGGTCGGGGCACCGGGGCGGGGCCGGTGGCGGCGCGACGCTCTCGCCTCGGGCCCTGGGAGCTGCCGACGAGCAGGGGGAGGCGGAATCGCTCCTCAGGTTAGGAAGCGGTGCACGGCCCGGATGTTCCGGCCGTGCACCGCGAGCTGACGATCTGCGCACCGTTCGGTCGGTGTGGAAGGCGGGGCGCGGGCTCCTCGTTGTCCCGTCCGACCGGTCCGGCGTTCGCGCAGTGGTGCGGTCGGTGGCCGGTCCGACGGTCGTCGCGTCGCCTGATGGTCATTCAACTTGCTTGTTCAGCAAGGCGTCTGGCGGAGAGCGGCGGTGCGAGCGGCGCCTCGTCCGGGGGTGGCGGCCGCCCGGGGAGGGCGTGCTCCGGTCCGGTCGGAGCCCCCCGAATCCTCGGTTTGTTGAAGGTTTGTCCATCCTGTTCCGCTCCTTGTATGAAGGGCGCCGGGAGGATTTTGATCATGCAGAGGTGGAACCAGCGCTCGCGTTCGGGAGGCGAGGCGCTCCAGACGTTGGTGGACGGCCTGGCCGAGGAACTGGGACGTTCCGTCGTCCTCGACGACCCGCTGGTGCGGATGATCTGCACCAGTCGGCACTTCGGCGACGAGGACCCGGTGCGCGTGCGCACGCTGCTGCAGGGCATCGCGGACGACGAGGCCATCCGCTACGTGCTGTCGCAGGGGGTCGCCCAGTGGACCAGGCCCGGGGTCCTGCCGGGCCGCGACGACCTGGGGCTGCAGCCGCGCTACTGCGTCCCGGTCCGCGAGCGGGGCCACCTGCTGGGCATCCTCATGGTCGTGGCCGCGGGGGAGCCCCTCACCGCGGCCGAGACCGCCGCCATCGACCGGGTCGCCCGCGCCGTGGCGATCGAGATGTTCGCCGAGCAGCTGGCGTCGGACGAAGACGAGGAGCAGATCCGGCGGCTGGTGGACCAGCTGGTCGGCTCGGACTCGGCGCGGCGCTGCGCGGCGCACCAGCGGCTGCTGGACGACGGGCTGCTGCCGGCCGGCCCGCACGTCGTGGTGACCAGTGTGGCCGTCTCCGACCAGCGGGGGCCGTCCGGGCAGATCGCGGTGGCGCTGCGCGGTGCGCTGGAGCCGTTCCGGCAGACCCGTACGGCCCGCGGCCTGGCGGCGGTCGAGCAGGACCGGGCGGTCCTGGTGCAGGTCTTCGAGCGGGAACCGGCGGCGGAGGACCTGGAGCAGCAGTGCCGCGCGGTCGTCCGCTCCCTGAGGACCTTCCTGGGCCCGGAGCCGGCCGTGGTGGTGGGCGTGGGCGGACGCCGAACGGCGCTCGCCGACGCCTGGATCTCCTACGACCAGGCCCGGGTGGCGGCCCGCGCGGCCCGCCGGCTGCCCCGGCTGGAGGGCATCGGCGACTGGGAGCGGCTCGGGGAGTACGCGGTGTTCCTCCAGCTGCCCGACAGCGCGCTCACCGCCTCCCTCCTGCCGGTGCCGCTGCGGCGCCTGCTGGACGGCGGCGGCAACGCCCGGCTGGAGGAGACCCTGCGCTGCTTCCTGGAGAACGCCGGCTCGGTGCCCAAGACCGCGGAGGCCCTGGAGGTCCACCGCACCTCGCTGTACTACCGCCTGCGCCAGATCCAGGAGATCACGGGCCTGGACCTGGACAACGGCGCGCACCGCCTGGTGCTGCACATGGGGCTGCGGCTGCGGGACCTGCTGGAGGCCGGTCCGGGGGCGGCGCCGAAGCCCCCCGTTGCTACAGAGCGATGAAGCTTCGTCGGGCAATCCCTACGTCGGTCGGTGGCCAACGGGTTCAGCCCACCGCGAGAATCGTCACCACGAGCTGCCGCTCATCCCCCGGCGACCCGCGGGTTCCGGACTCCCCGGACCCGTGAGCCGAAACGAACGGACAAGAACGAGCACCATGCACGAACTGATCACGAACGACGGTGTGCGCCTGGCCTACCGCGACAGCGGCGGCGACGGGGTGCCGCTGGTGATGCTCCACGGTTGGGGCCAGACCCAGGAGATGTTCCGTCACCAGGTCGAGGGGCTGGCGCCGGGCCGGCGCGTCGTGACGGTGGACTTCCGCGGCCACGGCCG
Source organism: Kitasatospora sp. NPDC001547 (assembly GCF_042894165.1). Lineage (NCBI taxonomy): Bacteria > Bacillati > Actinomycetota > Actinomycetes > Kitasatosporales > Streptomycetaceae > Kitasatospora > Kitasatospora sp. NPDC001547. The sequence goes on from NZ_JBIAVL010000004.1 coordinate 245,708, forward strand.
CTCCGGCAAGCCGCGCCACGGCTACCGCATCGCGCGGCTGGCCCGCGACGTCCTCGGCCTGGTCGACCACCTGGGCCTGGACGCCTTCGACGCGCTGGGCTGGTCGATGGGCGCCTCGGTGTGGTGGAGCCTCATCGACCAGCAGGGCACCGGCCGCATCCGCCGGCTCGTCCTGGTCGACCAGCCGGCCGCGGTGGCGGCGGTGCCCTGGATGACGGAGGGGGAGCGGCGCGAGTCCGGCGCCCTCTTCGACGTCGCCGGGCTGCTGGAACTGGGCGCCGCGCTGGCCGGCCCGGACGGGGAGAAGGTCCGCGAGGACTTCGTCCGCTCGATGTTCGGCGGGGACACCGACCCGGGCCTGCCGGCGTTCGTGACCGAGCAGGTCCGCGCCACCCCGGCGTACGCGGGCGTCCCGCTGCTGTTCGACCACTGCGCCCAGGACTGGCGCGACGTCCTCGAGTGCGTCGACGTGCCGACCCTGGTGCTCGGCTGCGAGGGGAGCCACGTCGACCCGGCCTCCCAGCGCTTCATCGCCGAGCGGATCCCCGGCGCCCGCCTCCACGTGTTCCCGAAGTCCGTGGCGAACTCGCACTTCCCGTTCCTGGAGAACCCCGGCGAGTTCAACGCCGTCGTGGAGCAGTTCCTCTCCTGAACGCCCCGCCGCCGCGTCGGCCCTGCGGCGCGGCGGGCCACTTCCCCTGCACCTGAACGATTCGAAACCGGTCGGAGCCTCCCGTGATCCCGTCGGGTCCCTCACCCATGCCCGAAACCCCCGCGCCCGAAGCCGAAGTCCACCCCCTCGACGGGGTCGCCCACGACAGCGGCAACGGCGTCATCGACGTCCTCTCCCCACCGCCCGGGACCGATCCCGAGGACTGCCTCTACGTCGCCCTGCACGTCCGCGGCGCGGCCTCCGTCCGCCGCCAGGGCGTCAGCACCGCGCTCGCCCCCGGGGACCTGCTGATCGGCACCACCGTCCACCCGGCGGGCCTGCTGCAGGAGGTCGGGTGCCGGATGATCCACTTCCGCGTCCCCTGCTTCTACCTGGGCGTCCGGCACGGCGACGTCCGGCGCACGGGCGGCCTGATGGCGCGCGGGAGCGAGGGCGTCGGCTCGCTCGCCTCCCAGTTCCTGCGCACCCTCGCCGCCCGGACCCGGGCCCACCGTGCCCGGCCGGGCGACCACCTCGCCCGCAGCGTCTCCGACATCGTCGCCATCCTGGTGACCGAACTGCTCGAACGGGAGAGCCCGGAGCACCTGAGCGGCTCGGCCGAACTGCTGGCGCGGATCCGCGCCCACATCGAGGAGAACCTCGCCGACCCGGACCTCGCGCCGGAGTCGATCGCCCGCTCGCAGCACATCTCGGTGCGCTACCTCCACAAGCTCTTCCAGCAGGACGGGACGACCGTCGGCCAGTGGGTCCGGCAGCGGCGGCTGGACGCCTGCCGCCGGGAGCTGGAGCGCCCGTCCCGCCGGCAGACCAGCGTCTCCGCGGTCGCGCACCGGTGGGGGTTCGTCAGCCACTCCCACTTCAGCCGGGCGTTCCGCGACGCCTACGGGGTCTCGCCCCGCGAGTGGCAGGCCTACGCCGCGCAGACCGACGGCCGCAGCCCGGCCTCCTGACCCCCTCCACCCGGCGCCGCCGACGCCACGTCCCGCCGAGGCCATGCCCCGTCGACCGGTGACGACGGCCCGACCGCCGCCCGGTGACGACGGCCCGACCGCGCCCGGCGGGACGTGGCGCCGGCGCCATCCGAAAGGCAGCCATGCACCCCACCCGGCCCACCGTCGTGCTCGTCCACGACGGCTGCTCCGACGCCACCACCTGGTTCGGCGTCATCGCCGAACTCCACAGACGCGGCCTGACGGTCCTCGCCGTCGCGAACCCGCTGCGCGGACTGGCCCACGACGCTGCCTACCTGGCCTCCGTCGTCGCGGGCATCGACGGCCCCGTCGTCCTGGCCGGCCACTCCTACGGCGGCATGGTGATCACGGAGGCCGGGGGCGCCCCGAACGTCGTGGCGCTGGTCTACGTGGCCGCGTACCTCCCCGACGTCGGCGAGAGCTACGACGTGCTCGCGAGCCGCTTCGACCCCTCGCCGCTCATCCCGCGGCTGCGGCGCTCGGAGTTCACCGTCGGGGGCACCGACCGGGCGACGGAGCTCACCGTGCCGGCGGACTGCTTCCGGCCGCTGGTGGCCGCCGACCTCGACGCGGAGGTGGCCCAGGTGCTGGCCGCGCTCCAACGCCCGGCCGCAGAACGGGTGTTGACCGACGTGCCGACGGTGGCGGCCTGGCGCACCACGCCCGCCTGGGCCCTGGTGGCGGGGGCCGACCAGGCACTGCCGCCGTCGATCCAGCGCTTCACCGCGCAGCGGGCCGGTGCCACCGTGCTCGAACTGCCGGACGCCTCCCACGCGGTGGCCGTCTCCCGGCCGAGCACGGTCGCCGAGTTCATCCACGACGCCGCCAGGTCGGTTCCGGCCCGGCCGGGGCGGAACGCGGCCGAGGGGTACGGCACCTGACGGGTGGTGGGGGCGGAGCGCCACCTGACGGGGGCGGACGCGGACGAGCGGAGGCCCGCGGGTGGGCGGCCGGGCGACGTGTGCCCGGCCGCCCACCCGCGCCTCCGCGTCCCGCCGGTCACCGAGCGGTGTGGATCTCCGCGATGTAGCCGCCCGGGAACCGCACCATCGCGCTGTCCCGGCCGTCCGCGCGGACCGGCCCCGACAGCACCGAGGCGCCGGCGGCCTTCGCCCGCTCCAGGGTGGTGGCGACGTCCGGCACGCCGTATCCGGTGAGCTCCCGGCCGAACGGGTGGGGCAGGTGGCCGTCGGTCACCGCGACCGTGGTGGTGCCGAATCCGGAGGTGAGGCGGATCAGCCGGTAGGTGGTGCCGGGCAGGCCGAGGGCGGCGCCGTCGGCCCTCCGGTCGTCGGAGACGATCCGGCCGCCGGTGAAGGAGAGGTAGCTGTGCAGGAAGGCACCGACCGCGTCCGGTGAGAGGTAGAGCCGGTTCTCCGGCACGCTCGCCAGGGCCGGGTAGGACGGCGGCGTGGTGTGCACGTAGAGCTGGGCGCTGACCCCGCCGGGGAACTGGACCACGGCGTCGCGGCCGATCGGGTCGGCGAACGGCGCCACGGTGACGGTCGCGCCGTCGGCCCGGGCGGCGCGGACGGCCTGGTCGAGGTCGGTCACCAGCCAGCCGGTGCGTTCGGTGCCGAAGGGGTACGGGACGGGCGTGGTGAAGTCGAACACCGACAGCGTGCCGACCGGGGACACCACCAGCTCCGACAGGGTCCGGCTGGGGGTCGGGGTCACCTGGGTGGAGACCGGGCCGATCGTGGTGCCGCCGAAGGTGGACGTCCAGCTGGTCACGAAGGCCTGCTCGGTGCCGGGTTCGACGTAGACGTGGGTGGAGTCGTACTGCGGGCCGACGGCGAACTGCCGGTGGGCGCCCGGTGGTTGCGCGGCGGGGGCGTTCCCGGCCGCCGAGGCGGCGGGAGCGGCCGTCAGGGCGGCGAGCGCCGCCACCAGCGGGACCAGACGACGGGCTAAGCGGGGTTTCACGGGGACCTCCTGGTCGTGGCGCGCGCCCGGTGTCCGCCGGGAGCGGTCCCGGGCGCGGGTCGGGGGTGGCCGGTACCGCCGTCGCCCGGGCCCAAGGGCGGCGACGGCGGTACCGGCGCGGGTGCGGACGGCCGCGGTCGGGGGTGTGGCGGCCGTCCGGGCTACTTGGCGAGGAAGGCGAGCAGCGCGGCGTTGACCTCTTCGGCGTGGGTCCAGAGCAGACCGTGCGGAGCGCCCTCGATCTCGACGTAGTCGGCGGCGGGGAGCGCCTTGTGGAAGACGCGGGCGGTGTTGTCGATCGGCAGGGTGCGGTCGCCGGTGCCGTGCAGGATCAGGGCGGGCACGTCGATGCGGGCGACGTCGGCGCGGAAGTCGGTGTACCAGGTGGTCGGCGCGGCCGAGGCGGCGAAGGCGCCGCCGGACGCGGCGACGTTCCAGCTGTTGCGGACGGCCTCCTCGCTGATCCGGGTGCCGAGGTTCTCGTCCAGGTTGTAGAAGTCCTTGAAGAAGTCGGTGTAGAAGGCGAAGCGGTCGGCCTTCACCGCCGCGACGACGCCGTCGAAGAACTCCTTCGGGGCGGCGCCCTCCGGGTTGTCGTCGGTCTTCAGCAGGTAGGGCTCCAGCGAGGCCAGGAAGGCGACCTTGGCGATCCGCTCGGAGCCGTAGGTGGCGACGTACCGGGCGGTCTCGCCGGTGCCCATCGAGAAGCCGACCAGGACGGCGTCGCGCAGGTCGAGGGTCTCCAGCACGGTGTGGAGGTCGGCGGTGAAGGTGTCGTAGTCGTAGCCGGTGGTCGGCTGCGAGGACCGGCCGAAGCCGCGGCGGTCGTAGGTGACGACCCGGTAGCCGGCGTCCAGCAGGGCGGCGCTCTGGCGCTCCCAGGAGGCGCCGTTCAGCGGGAAGCCGTGGATGAGCACGACCGGCTGGCCGGTGCCGTGGTCCTCGTAGTAGAGGTCGATGGAGGCGGAGTTCTCCTGGCCAACGGTGATGTACGGCATGGGGTGTTCCTTTCCTTGCGGCAGCGTCTGGCTGCGACGCGGCCCACGCTAGGCCCGGCCGCCGCCGGCCGGTTGCCTCTGAGAGCACCCCGAATCGTCCGAGAGCGCTGCGGCCGGGCGCACCGGCGGCCCGGCCCCGGATCCTGCCCCGGCCCCGGTGCCCGGTGCGCTGGCCGACCGCAGGCAGTGCGCCGTCGGAACAGGCCCCGGGCCCGCGCGTTCCTAGCCTGGGGGCGACAGCCGCCAGTGATCCGGAGGCCTCTGACGAGGCCCCAGTGAGGACCCCTCATGACGACCAGAGACACGCCCACCGTCGTGCTGGTGCACGGCGCCTTCGCCGATGCCTCCAGCTTCGCCGAGGTCATCCCCGAACTGCTGGCCGACGGGCTGGAGGTGGTGGCGCCGGCGGTGCCCAACCGCAGCCTGACCGGGGACGCCGCGTACCTCGCGTCGGTGGTCCGGCGGATCCCCGGGCCGGTGGTGCTGGTCGGCCACTCCTACGGCGGCGCGGTGATCACCGTGGCGGGCGCCGAGGAGAACGTCGAGGCGCTGGTGTACCTGGCGGGTTACGCGCTGGAGGAGGGCGAGAGCCTGGGCGAGCTGCAGGGCCGCTTCCCGGACTCCGACCTCGCCTCCGCCCTGGTGTACGCCCCCTTCCCGCTGGAGGGCGGGGACGGCGAGGGCACCGACGTGTCGGTGGCGGTCGACCGCCTTCCGGCGATCTTCGCGGCCGACGTCGACCCCGGGCTGGCCCGGGTCCTCGCCGTCTCCCAACGCCCGCTCGCCGCCGCCGCGTTCGGCGAGGCCGCGCCCACCGCCGCGTGGCGGACCAAGCCGTCCTGGGGGGTGGTCGCCACCGCCGACCGGACCCTCAACCCCGAGGTCCAGCGCTTCGGCTACCAGCGGGCCGGCATGACCACCGTCGAGGTGGACTCCTCGCACCTGGTGATGCTCTCCCACCCCGGACGCGTCGCCGACGTGATCCGCGAGGCCGTCCGGTCCACGGCCTACTGACCCGCCCTTCCCCGCAACCACCCAGCCCCAGGAGCACCATGACCAGCCAGCCTCGCCTCCACCAGCACGGTCCCGAGATCCAGGAGTTCGGCACCGTCACCCAGCTGCCGATCGCGCTCTCCCACGACGCCCGGCAGTACTCGTGCCAGCGGCTCAACCGGGTCCTCGCGGACACCCAGTTCCTGTACGCGCTGTACAAGAAGTACCACTGGGGCATGCGCGGGCCGACCGCCTACCAGCTGCACCTGCTCTTCGACAAGCACGCCCAGGAGCAACTGGAGCTGGTCGACGCGCTCGCCGAACGGGTGCAGAGCCTCGGCGGCGTCGCGGTGGGCGACCCCCGGCACGCCGCCCAGATCACCGGCGTGCCGCGCCCGCCGGACGGCGTCGAGGGGGCGCGGTCGATGCTCTCGCGGCTCCTCGACGCGCACGAGACCATCCTGGCCGACGTCCGCGACGCCGCCGCCCGTACGGCGAAGCTCGGCGACGACGGCACTCAGGACCTCCTGGTCTCGCAGATCATCCGCACCGGCGAGACCCAGGTCTGGTTCCTCGCCGAGCACCTGGTCGTCACCCCCGGTACCGGGGAGTGACCGCGGGCCGGGCCTGTTCGTCGGCAGGCCCGGCTCCGCACAGTGCCGGGCCCGTTTCGTCGGCGGGCCCGGCACTTCTCCGTCTCCGTCCCCAGCCCCCGGAGGTCCCGTGCCCGTGCCAGGACGCCAGCCGTTCCCCGACCAGGGCCCCACGGCGGGCGCGGACTGTGCCGTGCTCGCCGTCGCCGCCCAACTCCACATCGGCGAAGGGAAGTTCATCGACCTCCCGGTGCGCTTCGGCTACCACGGCACCGAGCCGTTCTCCGTGGTCATGGAGTTCCCCGGCTCCGATCCCGCGGTCGGCACCTGGGAGTTCTCCCGCGACCTGCTGTGGAAGGGCCTGCACCGGCCGGCCGGGACGGGCGACGTGCGGATCTCCCCGCCGTGCCGCTGCCACGGCCGCCGGCGGCTGCGGATCACGCTGCGGGGTGACGACGGCACCGCCTCGATCGACGTCCCGGTCGGGCCGGTGCAGGGCTGGCTGCGCGAGAGCTTCGCCCTCGTGCCGCGCGGCCGCGAGGCCGAACTGATCGACTGGGACGCCGAGTCGAGGCGACTGGTGGACGGTCGCTGAGACCGGATCCGGCGGGGGAGCGCGGATCGGCCCCCTGGAGGAGGGAGCACCCGCGGGTGCTCCCTCCTCCAGGGGGCCGAAGGCCTTCCAGGGGACGTCGCCTTCCGGAGGCCCAGACCCTCCAGGGGTCGGGACCGGCACGCCCAACGGGCTCGGGCCCCCTGGAAGGTGTCCCTTCCGAGGGGGCCCGAGCCCGGTGTGTTCCGGCCGCTCCGGCCGTGGTGCTCCGTTTCGGCCGTGGTGCGCCGCGTCAGCGGCGGTGCAGTGCGAGCCGGGTGGCCAGGCCGCCGCCGACACCGGCGACCACGGCCGCGGGCAGGCACCACAGCGGCCAGGCGGCGAGGCCGAGGGCCCCGTCGAGGGACCACTGGCCGGGGCCGGTGGCGGTCAGCGCCGCGCCGATGACGATCAGGACGAACGGGAACTCGTACCCGTCGTGCTGGACCCACAGTCCGTGGGGCCACTTGACCGTCAGGGCGACGGTCATCACGCCCATGACGCCCGCGCCGGCCAGCGGGGTGAGCAGGCCGGCGGCCAGCATCAGCCCGGCCCCGATCTGGGTGCCGCCGGCGGCCACCGCGGTGAGCCTGCCACCGCGGAAGCCGTCGCCCCGGAACTCGGCGCTGCCGCCCTCCAGCCCGCCGCCACCGAGGTGGAAGCTGACCTTCTGGACGCCGTGGCCCGCGATCAGCAGGCCGACGACCAGGCGCAGCAGGAGTAGACCCGTGTTCATGATGGGAGGCTCCGTCAGCCGGCGGCGTGCGGGTTGATCATCGACTGGGCGTAGAAGACGCCCAGGCCGTAGGCGCCGGCGTGCTCCTTGACCAGGTCCGTCACGGCGACGTAGGTCTCGCTGCGGGCCCAGTCGCGCTGGAGCTCCAGCAGGACCTGCACCCAGGTGACGGGCACGGCGCCGGCGGCGGTCATCCGCTGCAGGGCGTGCTCGTGGGCCAGCGGGCTGACGCCGCCGGAGGCGTCGGCGACGACGTAGACCTCGTAGCCCTGGTCCAGCGCGGACAGCGCCGGCAGGACGAGGCAGACCTCGGTCCACAGGCCGGACAGGATGATCTTCTTGCGGCCGGTGGCCTTGACGGCCTCGACCAGGGCCTCGTCCTCCCAGGCGTTCATGCTGGTGCGGTCGATGACCTCCTGGTCGGGGAAGACGGCCTTCAGCTGCGGCAGGATCGGGCCGGAGAAGGACTCGGCGGCGACGGTCGACAGGACCACCGGCACGTCGAAGATCTTCGCGGCCTTGGCCAGGCCGACGGTGGAGTTGATGATGGCGGTGCGGTCGCCGCTGCCGGTGCCGAAGAACATCTGCGGCTGGTGGTCAACGAACAGCATCATCGCGTTGTCCGGGGTCAGCAGGTCCGGGCTCGGCGCGGCGTGGACGTTGGCGAAGTCGACCATGGTGGGTTCTCTTTCCTTGGGGATGCAGGAAGTTGACACTGCGTCGGACGCCGGCCGGATCGGCTCGGCGTCACGTTGGCGACATTAGTCCGCGATGCTCCGGCGGTTCTGCTCGCTCTGTGCCCGGGACTGTTCCGACAACGCACCACCGGCCGGCCGCGGGCCCCCGCGCACCGAAGTGCACTGCCGGACAACCGGTCATGCGCTGCGAAGCCCCTTCGGCGCCACCCGCTGCCTAGGTTCGACGCACGGCCTCGCGCCGGAGCGCCCTCGCGGCCCCGCGCCGAACCAGCACTGAACGAAGGGACCCCCCTTGTCCACCATGCCCGTCGCCGGAATCCGCCCGGGGACCCCCGACCAGCCCGCCGACCTCGTCGTGCGCAACGCCAAGGTGTACACCAACGATCCGCGCCGCCCGCAGGCCACCGCCGTGGCCGTCCGGGACGGACTGATCCAGGCGGTCGGCGACGACGCCGACGTCGTCCCGCTGGTCGGCCCCGGCACCCGGGTGGTGGACGCGCTCGGCCGCCGGGCCGTCCCCGGCCTCAACGACGCGCACCTGCACGTCATCCGCGGCGGCCTCAACTACGTGCTGGAGCTGCGCTGGGACGGCGTCCGGACGCTGCGCGAGGCCCTGGCCATGCTCCGGCTGCAGGCCGAGCGCACCCCGCCCGGCCAGTGGGTGCGGGTGGTCGGCGGCTGGTCCGCCGACCAGTTCGCCGAGCGGCGCCTGCCCACCCTGGCCGAGCTCAACGCCGCCGCGCCCGACACCCCGGTGTTCGTGCTGCACCTCTACCAGTCGGCGCTGCTCAACAAGGCCGCGCTGCGCGCCGCGGGCTTCACCCGGGACACCCCCGACCCGGCCGGCGGCCAGATCGTCCGCGGACACGACGGCGAGCCGACCGGCCTGCTGATCGCCGCCCCCGGCGCCCTGCTGCTGTACTCCACCCTGGCCAAGGCACCGACCCTGGACGAGGCCGACCGGATCGGCTCCACCCGGCACTTCCTGCGCGAGCTGAACCGCTTCGGCCTCACCTCCGCGATCGACGCCGCCGGCGGCTTCCAGAGCTTCCCCGAGAACTACGGCACCGTGATGGAACTCGCCCGCCGCGGTGAGCTGAGCCTGCGCATCGCCTACCACCTGTTCCCGCAGACCGCCGGGCAGGAACTGGACGACCTCCGCCGGTGGGTCGACACCGTGCGCCCCGGCGAGGGCGACGCGTGGCTGCGCCTCAACGGCGCGGGGGAGAACCTCACCTGGGCCGCCGCCGACTTCGAGAACTTCACCGAACCCCGGCCACAACTGGGCGCCTACGAGACGGAGTTCGAGAAGGCCGTCCGGCTGCTCATGGAGAACGGCTGGGGCTTCCGGCTGCACGCCACGTACGACGAGACCATCCGCCGCGACCTCGCCGTCTTCGAGAAGCTCGCCGCCGAGGGCCTCTTCCCGCAGGGCAACCGCTGGCTCTTCGACCACGCCGAGACCGTCAGCCCGGACAGCCTCGACCGGATCGCGGCGCTGGGCGGAGCCGTCTCCGTGCAGAACCGCCTCTCCTTCCAGGGCGAGGCCTTCGTCTCGCGCTACGGCGCCCCGGCCGCCGCCGAGGCCCCGCCGCTGCGTGCGATGCTGGACCGCGGCCTGACCGTCGCGGCGGGCACCGACGCCACCCGGGTCTCCTCCTACAACCCGTGGGTCGCCCTGCACTGGCTGGTCTCCGGACGGGCGGTCAGCGGCCGGCGCCTGGCGGCCGAGCACAACCGGCTCGGCCGCGAGCAGGCCCTGGAGCTCTACACCCTGGGCGGTGCCCGGCTCACCGGCGAGGAGGACGTCAAGGGGCGTCTGACGGTCGGCAGTTACGCGGACCTGGCGCTGCTCAGCGCCGACTACTTCACCGTCCCCGAGGCCGACATCCCGCACATCGAGGCCGTCCTGACCGTCGTCGGCGGCCGCATCGTCCACGCCGTCCAGGAGCACCAGGGGCTGGCCCCCGAGCTGCCCGAGGTGTCGCCGTCCTGGAGCCCGGTCACCCGCTTCGGCGGCTACCACGCCACCCCCGCCCCCGGCCCGGCCGCCGGTGTCCAGCAGGCCGAAGGCGTGCTGGAGGCCGTGGCGGCCTCCGGCGAACAGCTCGCCTGGCGTACCGCCCGCGGCCTCGCCCTGCCCGGGCAGCCCCAGGTGCCGCTGGACCCCTGCTTCTTCTGACGCGCCCGCCGGTTCCGTCACGGGGCACCGCCCGGACCGGGGGGTGCCCCACCCGCGTCCCCCTCCCCCTCCCGCACGAGGAGCCGTCGTGACCACCCCACCGCCGCCGCAGCCGTCCGGACCTCACATCCACGACCGCCACCCCCTGGCCCTGGCCCTGTTCGGCCTCACCCTGGTCAGCGGCCTCATCGACGCCGTCAGCTACCTCGGCCTCGGCCACGTCTTCACCGCGAACATGACCGGCAACGTCGTCGTCATCGCCTTCGCCCTGGCCGGCGCACCCGGCTTCTCCGTCGCCGGCTCGCTGACCTCGCTCGCCGCCTTCCTGCTCGGCGCGGGAGTGGCCGGCCGGATCGCGACCCGGCAGGGCTCGGTCCGACGCCCCGCGCGGCTGCGCGCGGCCTTCGTCCTGGAGGCGGTGCTGCACGCGGCGGCCGCCGCCGTCCTCTTCGTCCACAGCCCCGAGGGGGCCGCGCAGTACCCGGTGATCGCCCTGCTCGCGCTGGCCATGGGCATCCGCAACGCCACCGTCAGGGGCCTGGGCATACCGGACCTCACCACCACCGTGCTCACCCTCACCCTGACCGGCCTGGCCGCCGACTCCCGGCCGGCCGGCGGCAGCGCCCCCCGCCAGCGGCGCAAGGTCCTCTCCGTCGTCACCATGCTGGCCGGCGCCGCCCCGGGCGCCGTCCTCGTCCTGCACGGGCAGATCGCCTGGGCCCTGGTCGCCAGCGCCGTCCTGGCGGGCGCCTCCGTCCTGCTCTACCGGGAGTGACCGGCTCCACCGGCGCATGACCGGGGCCGGACGCACCGCCCCCGCCCGGCGGCCGGGGGCGTTCCAGCCGCCCGGCCCGTGACCTCGGAGCGGTTCCGGCGGGCGGTAGCCTTGGGTGCCCGGCGAGCGGCCCGGCCGGCCCGAGGGAGAGAAGCAGTGGCGGAGGACAGGCGGTTCCCGATCCTGGTCGGTCGGCAGCGGCAGACGGAGCTGCTGACCGCGGCGCTGGTCCAGGCCGTGGACGGCGCCAGCGGTTCCACCGTCCTGCTGCACGGGGACGCCGGGGTCGGCAAGAGCACCCTGGTGGCCTGGGTGGAGCGGGCGGCGCGCGAACGCGGGTTCACCGTCCTGCGCGCGGTCGGCACCGAGGCCGAGACGGACCTCGCGTTCGGCGCCCTCCACCAGGCCTTCTGGTCGCTGCTCCAGCGTTCCGACGCGCTGTCCGGGCACCAGCGGGAGGCCCTGGAGAGCGCCTTCGGCGTCCGCTCCGGGACGCCGAGCGGCTTCGCCGTCGGCGCCGCCGCCCTCGCCCTGCTGGAACAGGCGGTGCGGACCGCCCCGGTGCTGCTGGTCCTGGACGACCTGCACTGGCTCGACTCGTCCAGCGCGACCGTCTTCGCCTTCCTGCACCGGCGGTGCGCCGAGCTGCCGGTGGTGATCGTCGGGGCCACCCGCCCGGACGGGCCGGCCGTCCAGACCTGGTCGGCCGAGGCCGTCGACGTCCCGGCGCTGCCCCAGGAGGACGCGGCCGTCCTGCTGGGCACCTGCTATCCCGAACTCGCGGCGCCCGCCAGGGAACGCGTGCTGACCGAGGCGGCCGGGAACCCGCTGGCCCTGGTGGAGCTGCCGCGCCAGCTGGCGGCCGCCCAGCAGCGGGGCACCGCTCCACTGCCCGAGCGGCTGCCGCTGGGGCGCAAGCTGGAGCGGATGTTCACCGAACGGCTGGGGACGGTGACCCCGGAGGTCGGCCGGATCCTCCTGCTCGGCGCCTTGGCCGCCGGCCCGGACTCCGGCAGCGCCGAGTGGCTCCGCGCCCTCGCGGACGAGAACGCGCGGGAGATCCTGGAACGGATCGAGGCGGAGGGCCTGGCCCGGCTCGACCCGGCCGGACAGCTGGTGTTCCGGCACCCCCTGGTCCGCACCGCCGTCGTCTCCGCCGCCTCCGACACCGCGCGCCGGGAGGCGCACCGCGCGCTGTCCGACGCCCTGGCGCCGGACGACCCCCGCCGGCTGGTCCACGAGGCCGCCGCCGCGCTGCTGCCCGACGACGACCTCGCGCGCCGCCTCCAGGAGGCCGGCCACGACCTCGCCCGCCGGGGCGGCGAGGCGGAGGGCGCGCTGCTGCTCGAACGCGCCGCCGCCCTCAGCCCCAGCCCCGGCGACCGCGTCCGCCGGCTCACCGCGGCCGCCGTGATGTCGGCCCGCGGCGGGCAGCTGCGCCAGACCGCGGCCCTGGTGGAGGAGCTGAGGACCGGCACCGTCCCGCCGGACGTCGCCCCGCTGTTCTCGTACGCGGTGGTCTACGCCGACCAGAGCCACCACGTCGACTTCGAGTCCTCCGCCGCGCTGCTGCCCGCGGCCCTGGACACCCTGACCGCGCCGGGCGCCGACACCTTCGGCGGGCTGGTCGAGCAGGTGTACTTCAAACTCCTCCTGGCCGCCACCTACACGGACGACCCCTGGGCCTGGCGCGCCCTGGAACGGCACCGGGAGAACGTCTCCGAGGCGGGCCGGCTGTGCCTGCGGGCCTGGACCGACCCGGCCCCGGGCGCGGCCGACGACCTGCTGGCGACGGCCGAGGGCATGACCGAGGAGCAGGAGGTCGGCGCGGCCTGGCTCCTGCTGTGGACCGCCTCGGCGCTCGACTGCCCGGTGGGCGACCTCTGGCAGCGCTTCGCCGGCCTGCACGGCTACGCCATCGAGGGTTCGGTGGCCAAGGCCAAGGCCCACCAGGACTACCTGCTCGGCCACTGGGACCGCGCCGCCGTCTGCCTGCGGGAGGCCGAGATCGCGGACGAGCTCGGCTACCACACCAACGCCCTGATGTTCCGCCAGTACTACGCCCACTTCCTGGCCGGCCGGGGGGACGAGGCCGGGCTGCGGGAGATCGAGCGGAGCGTCCGGCCGACCGCCACCCGCGCCCGGATGCGGTACGTCCTCGACCGCCTGGCCCATCTGCGCGGACTGGTCGCGCTCGCCCACCGGCGCTACGAGGAGGCGTACGCCCACTTCTGCGAGCTCACCCCGCCCGGGCGGCTGCCCGGCGGCCCGCCCTGGAACCACGCGCTGGTCCTCGACCTGGTCACGGCCGCCGTGCACACCGGCCGGCACGAGGAGGCCCGGGCCCACCTCGCGGCCGGCGCCGCCGCGCGCTCGGCCGAGATCTCCGGTCGGCACGCCTTCCTGTGGGCGGCCGCCACCGCCCTGGCCGCGGACGACGAGGAGGCCGACGCCGCCTACCGCGCGGCGTACGCCGTGCCGGGCGCCGAGCAGTGGGTGTTCGACCTCGCGCGGCTGCGGCTCGCCCACGGCGCGTGGCTGCGCCGCCGCCACCGGCCCGGGGCCAGGGAGGCGCTGCGCGCGGCCCACCACGTGTTCCGCCGGCTGCGGGCCACCCCCTGGGCGGCGCAGTGCGAGGAGGAGCTCCGGGCCGCGGGCGACTCGGTGGCCCTGCCCCAGGACGGGCCGCCGGCCACCGACCCGTCCGGGCTGACCGGGCAGGAGCTGCGGATCGCCCGGCTGGCCGCGACCGGTCTGACCAACAAGGAGATCGGCCGGCAGCTCCAGCTGTCGCCGCGCACCGTCGGGGCCCACCTCTACAAGATCTTCCCGAAGCTCGGCATCACCACGCGGGCCGCGCTCGCCCACGCCCTGGATGGCGTCTGACCTGCGGAAACACCCGGCCGACCGGTCCGCCCCGGTCGCCCCGCCGAGCCCCGTGACGTACCGCCCCGGCACGACAGTCAGATGACCTACCGGCCCGCCGCGCGGGCGGTCCAGGCTGGAGTGCGCAGGACTCCGGCGGAAGGACGGTCAGATGGGCGTGCGGGTGACGACGGCGTCGGTCGCGGACGGCGACAGGGCGGCCTTCTGGAGCGGAGCGGTGTCGCGGTCGCTGGTACCGCTGGAGGTGCACCCGCGCACCGGGCGGCCCTTCGACGGACTCCTGGAGTCGCACCGCCTCGGGTACGTGCGGATCTCCACCCTGGAGGCGGACGCGGCCCGGCTCTCCCGCACCGCGGCGCTGATCGCGCGCGCCCCGCGCAGCGAGCCGCAGGTCGGGGTCGGCCTGCAGGTGGCCGGCCGGGCCGTCCTGGAGCAGGACGGGCGCCGCGCGGAGGTGCCGCCGGGCGGGCTGGTGCTGTACGACACGGCGCGCCCGTACGCGGTCGACTACCCCGAGCGGTTCCGCACCCACCTGTTCCACGTGCCGCGCCGGATGCTCGGGGTGCCGGAGCGCGACCTGCGGCACGCCTCGGCGACGGCCGTCGGGCCCACCGAGGGGTGCGGACCGGTGCTGCTGCCCTTCCTGGGCGTCCTCGCCGCCTCCGCGCACTCCTTCCCCGCGCCGGTCGGGGACCGGCTGGCCGGCAGCGTCGCCGACCTGTTCGGCACGCTCATCGCCCAGCTGGCACCCGCCCGGGAGACGGACGAGCCGGGCGCCCAGAACGTGCACCTGGTCCAGCGGGTGCGCGAGTACGTCGACCGCCACCTGGGCGAACCGGACCTGTCGCCCGAGCGGATCGCCCAGGCCCACCACATCTCGGTGCGCTACCTCCACCGGCTGTTCGAGGGCGAGGGCGTGACGGTGAGCCGCCTCGTCCAGCAGCTCCGGCTGGAGGCCTGCGCCCGCGAACTCGCCCGCCGGGGCCGCACCGCGCCCACGGTCTCGGCCGTCGCCCAGCGGTGGGGCTTCGTCAACCCTGCGCACTTCAGCCGGACCTTCCGCGCCGCGTACGGCGTCTCGCCGCGCGAGTGGCGTTCACTCCCGCACGGTGAACCCGGCTGAGGAGGAGCCGACGGCCCGCCCGCCACAGGGAACGATCAGGCCTCCCCGCAGGCCACCACGGCCGGGGCACTCAAGGAACCACCGTGCCCGCCGACCGAAGCCAGGAGCAAGAGTTGTCCGACCCCACCCCCCAGCCCGACCGGCGCCCGGTGCTCGACCGGGCGCTCCAGGACTTCCTGGACGCCGGAGCCGGCCGGTCCGCGACGGAACTGCCGGACCTCTCCTTCCTCGCCCCGGACGACCCTCCGGACGGCGCCGACGGGCCTGGTGACCCGGACGGGCACCAGGACCAGGACGACCCGTACGGCACCACGACCGAGTGGCTCGCCCTGCCCTGCGGCCCGACCGGACGGGTGCACGTCCAGGTCACCAGGCCGGTCGGCGCCGGCGGGCCCAGCCCCGTCGTGCTGTTCCTGCCCGGCCTCGGCTGGTCGCTCGGCGACGCCGCCTGCTACGCCCGGCTGATCCGGGAGTTCGCCCTGGGCACCGACGCCGCCGTGGTCTACGTGGACTACGCCCGGGCGCCCGCCGCCCGCTACCCGGTGGCCGTCGAGCAGTGCCACGCCGTGGCCCGCTGGATCCACGCGCACGGCCACGAGATCGGACTGGACGGCGAGCGGATCGCCGCCGTCGGCGACTCCGCCGGGGCCAACCTGGTGGCGGCGCTGACCCTGCTGGCCCGGGAGCGCGGCGACGCGCCGCTGGTCCACCAGGTGCTGCTCTGCCCGGTCACCGACGCCGACTTCGACACGCCGTCCTACCACCGGTTCGCGGCCGGCTACTTCCTGCACCGCGACCACATGCGCCGGTTCTGGGACGACTACCTGCCGGAGGCGGACCGCCGGACCGAGGCCACCGCCGCGCCGCTGCGCGCTTCCCTGGACCAACTCGCCGGGCTGCCGCCGGCCCTGGTGGTCACCGCCGAGGCCGACGTGCTGCGGGACGAGGGCGAGGCGTACGCGGCCAGGCTCCGCGCGGCCGGGGTCCCGGTGGTGGCGATGCGCTACCAGGGCGCCGTCCACGGCTTCCTCCTGCTCGCCGCGGACTGCCCCACCAGTACCGCCCGGGCCGCGCTGATCCAGGCCGTCGACACCGTGCACGTCGCCCTGCACGGACGCTCCTGGTGACCCTCTCGCACCGTCCCGACGCGGGCCCGTGCCCACCCGACACCGCGACACCGGACCGGCCGGTCCGGCCGACAGCCGTACGAGGAGTACCGATGCCCGTCGTCTTCGACTCCGCCCTGGTACCGCCCGCCGACCGCGCCGAGTACTGGCACCGGGCCGTCTCCCGCACCTTCGTCCCGCTGGACGTGACGCTGCTGGAGAGCGTGCCCGCGCCCGCGACGATCACCAGCCACGGCCTGGGCGCCACCCGGGTCTCCCTGGTGCAGGCCGGCCCCCAGCGGGTCGAGCGCACCGCGGGGCTGATCGCCCGCGGGGGAGAGGACCACCTCACCCTGGGGCTCCAGCACTGCGGTACCGCCCGGCTGCTCCAGGACGGCCACCGGGTGGAGCTGCGCCCGGGCACCTTCGCGATCTCCGACGCCGGGCGGCCGTTCGTCAAGGAGCTGCCGGAGCCCTTCGTCCTCACGGCCTTCCACTGGCCGCGGTCGGCCGGGGGTGTCTCCGAGGAGGACCTGCGGGTGCTGACCGCGACGGCCTTCGACGCCGGCGGGGGCACCGCCCGGCTGGTCGCCGCCTACCTGGAGTGCCTCTCCCGGTCCGCCGACACGATGGAGCCGCAGCTGGCCTCCTGGCTCGCCGCCACGGCGCTCGACCTGCTCGCGGTGCTCGCCCACGAGCGCCGCGGCCGGTCCGTCCCGGAGGCGCCCGAGGTCGCGCTCGCCACCTTGGCCCGGGTGAAGGACCACATCCTGCGGCACCTGGGGGACCCGGACCTCTCGCCCGAGCGGATCGCGGCGGCCCACCACGTGTCGGTGCGCTACCTGCACAAGCTGTTCCGCTTCGAGGGGGTGACGGTGGCCCGCTGGATCCAGCGCCAGCGGCTGGACATGGCCCGCCGGGACCTGGCCCGCCGGACCTCGGGCCAGGTGAGCGTGGCGGCGATCGCCGGACGCTGGGGCTTCGTGAGCGCCAGTCACTTCAGCCGGGCGTTCCGCGCCGCCTACGGGGTGTCCCCGCGCGGGTGGCAGGCCGGCGCGGGCCAGGGGCCGACGCCGGGAGCCGTGGGGGTGCCGGGCCTGTCGGCCGGGTACGGCGTCGCGGTGTGAACCGGGTGACGGGCTGCCGCGGACCCGGTTCAGGCGGTGGGGTCCGCGGCAGCCGCCTTGAGCGCCCAGAGCGGCACCCAGGCCTCGGTGGTCGACGCCGTTTCGGCTTTGTCGGGCCTGCCGTGCGCGGTTACGGTCAGCGCGGGCAGGGCCACGGCCAGGGCGGCCGCCATGTACAAGGCAAATTTGTCCACGAAATACTTTCCTGATGATCGTTTGGGCGGGTGATCACAGGAATAATGGCATGAGCGTTGACTTCAGGCCAGCCTGGCGATTTATGTTCGACTATTGATCAAGCTCTTTGCGAAGGTTGCGCATCTCTTTCGATTCTGACAGGTTGGCCGACTCCGAGAGCTCGACAGCGCGCTGAAGTGTCGTCCGGGCCGCCTCCAGGTGTCCGGCCCTGAGCTGCGCTTCGGCCAGCGCCTCGCAGGCGTGGGCCTCCTCCTCCGTCGCCTCGATCTGCCGGGAGAGTTCTACGGCCTGCTGGAGGTGGCCGAGCGCGTCGGACGACCGGCCGAGGGCGTGCTCGGCCCGGCCCAGTCCGCGCAGCGCACCGGCGGCCTCGCGCTGGGCGCCGATCGACCGGGCCAGTTCGAGGGCGCGCGCGTACTGGTCCAGGGCGTCCTCGTAGCGCCCGGTCTCCAGGTGCACGTTTCCCAGCCCGTTGCCGGCACTGGTCTCCAGCTGCCGGTTTCCGGTCTGGCGGAAGGTGCGGAACGCGGACCGGATGAGCTCCGTGGCGCGGTCGGCGTCGGCGGGGAGCGGCAAGGACTCCGCGAGGTTCATGCGGACGATCGCCAGATCATTCGGTGAGAGGATGTTTTCCCCGATGGTCAGGATCTGCTCGAACGCGTCGCGCGCGGCATTCGGATTCCTGGTGCTGAGGTGTATGCCGCCGATATTTCCGAGAATCAGGAGCCGGAGGCGCGCATCACCCATGGATTCGGCCAGGGGTAAGGCTTCGGTGAACGATTCCAGTGCTGCCTGATGGTCGCCGACATAGACGAGAACCGCGCCGAGATTGTTCAGGCAGCGGATTCTGTTCCCTTCGTCCCCCGCCTGCCGGTGTATCTCCACGACCTCGCGCTGGATCGACAGCGCGGCCGTCAGGTCGCTCTGGTTCCAACGGATCTTCGCGAGCCGCTCCAGCGCCTCCGCCGTGCACCCGGCGTCGCCCGCTGTCCGGGCGATGGCGAGGGCGCCCTCCGCGGCCGGCTCGGCGAGGGTGTACCGGGCGGTGCGGATCCGGACCGAGGCCAGCGCCAGGAGGGCGTGGCTCTCGGCCAGGTCCTCGCCTCGGGCGTGGAAGTGGTCGGCCGCGGCCCGGTGCATCCCGTCGGCCTCGCGCCACAGTCCCTCGGACTCCAGGTGGTCGGTGAGGGCGTGGGCGAGCCATGCGGCCTCCTCGGCCAGGCCGTTGGTCCGGGCGTGGGCCTCCACGGCGACCAGCCCGGGGAGTTCCGCGCCCAGCCACCCCCTGATCGCCCGGTCGTCGGGCCAGTCGAGTCCGTCCAGCAGGGCGTCCACGGGGGCGTGTCGCGGCAGTTCGGGAACGGCCAGTCGGAAGCGTCGGGGATTGAGGCTGCGGTCGGCTCGATCGGCCGCCCGCAAGGCGAAGTCGACGAGTCTTCGGACCGCCTGCCGCCGTTCCTCGGCCGTGACGAGATCGACGGCGAACTCGCGCAGGAGGTCGTGCAGGCCGTACCGTTCCGGCGAGTTCTCCTGGAGCATGTGCAGGTCGTGCAGGCTCTCCAGGATCCGATCGGTCTCCCGCAGCGGCCGGCCGACCAGGGCCGCGGCGGTGTCGGGGCCGAAGTCGGGAGCGGGGTGCAGACCGAGCAGGCGGAACGCCTCCTGCTGCGGGCGCGGAAGCGACCGGTAGGAGACGTCGAAGGCCAGGGCCACACTCTCCAGCCCGTGGCGGAGTTCGTCCAGCCGGCCGCTCCTGCGGGACAGCCGCCGGAGGAAGTGCTCCAGGGACCAGGTGGGGTGGGCCTTCAACCGGCTCGCCGCCAGGTCGATGGCGAGCGGGAGCCGACCGCACAGCTCGACGAGGGCCTCGGCTCCTGCGGCGTCGTCGGCCCGTTCCTTGCCGACCAGCATGGTGAAGAGCTCCACCGCGTCCTCGGGCGTCATGACGTCCAGGAAGATCGGGCTGCACGGGAGTTCGACCAGTCGGTGCCGACTGGTGACGAGCACGAAGGAGGCCGGGTCGGCCGGGAGCAGGGGACGGATCTGCTCGGGCCCCCGGGCGTCGTCCAGCACGACCACGGCCCGGCGTTCGGCGAGCAGGCCGCGGCACCGGGCCGACAGCTCCTCCCGGTCGGTCGGGATCGAGGTGGCCGGGATCCCGAACTGCCTGAGCAGCAGCGTCGCCACCGTCCCGGTCTCCAGGGGCTGTTGGGCGCCGCCGTTCGCGCGGAGGTCGACGTAGTACTGGCCGTCCGGGTAGCGGTCCTGGAGGAGGTGCGCCGCGGTGACGACGAGGCGGGTCTTCCCGGTGCCGGCCATGCCGGAGACCGCTCCGATGTAGCCGCCCGTGGACGCTGAGAGGAGGCGCCGGAGTTCCGCGTCGCGGCCCACCAGCCGGTGCAGCACGGGGAGGTAGTTGCTGCGCGCGGGGCCGCGGTCGGCCGTGGCGGGCGGGGGAGGGGGCGGCGCGGCGGCGGTCGGGGCGGCGGGGGCGGCGGCACCCGCCGGACGGGTCAGGATCCCGCCGATCGGGGCACGGCGGAGGACGCGCTGCTGAAGGAGTCTGAGCTGGTCCCCGGGTTCGGTGCCGAGGTACTCGCGCAGTAACCGCCGGGTCCGCCGGAGCACCTCCAGCGCGTCGGCGAAGCGGTCGCAGCCGTACAGCGCGGTGACCAGGTGGCCCGCCACCCGCTCGTCGGTCGGGCGCTGTTCCGCCAGCGCGGACAGTTCGGGCACCAGATCGGCGAAGTGCCCGAGTCTGAGCTCGACTTCGAAGCGGATGAGTGTGGTGGCGAGCCACTGGTCGCGCATGGTGCTCCTGGCGGCCTGCGCCCACTGGCCGGGGAGGCCGGCGAGGGGCTCGCCCCGCCAGGTGTCGTCCGCCTGCCGGAGGACTTCGAGTGCCTGGCGGTCGTGGCCCGCGTCGGCGAGCGACCGCGCGCGTCGGCCGAGTCGGACGTACCGTGCCCAGTCGACCCGCTGCGGATCGGTGGCCAGGGTGTAGGCGTGCGCGCTGCGGTTGATCACCGCGGGCGGCGCGTCGCCGTCCGCGTGCTGGGCCAGCCGGAGCGCGGTGCGCAGCCGGGAGATGTACGAGTGCGCGGCTGCCCGGGCCTTGGCGGGAGGCTCGGTTCCCCAGAGCCGGGAGATCAGGGTGTCGACCGGTACGGGCCGGCCGACGTCGAGTGCGAGTGCCGCCGCCAGGCAGCGCAGTTTGTTGGTCCGGAGGGTCACCGGCCTTCCACCGACGGAGAGTTCGACTGTCCCCAGAACATGGAACTCCACGGTGTACCCCCGCCGGTCTGTCCCGTCCGTCGCCTTGGAGAGCATGGCACGTGCGCGGCCCGTCGGCCATAGCACGTCCGAGCCTCCGGCCGGTTCACCTTTGGCATGTTCTTTATCCTTCCGCCCGCCCTGTGCTAGCCCCTCGATGAGATCTCGTCACCTGCTTGACGGGTGACGGAATGGGTTGCCATCATTGCGTCACCGGCTGAACAGGTGATGGCGCAGAGGATTTGTGCGCATCGCAGGGAGCGGCCGGACACCGATCCGATCCAGATGGGGAGCACCAGTCATGGCAGTCAGCTACACCGCCGTCGTCGACGTCGACGGGGAGGGCCGCAACGGCGGCCGGGTCCGTTCCTCCGACGGTCTGCTGGAGACCGGTCTCGCCGTTCCGAAGGAGTTCGGTGGCGCCGGCACCGCGACCAATCCGGAGCAGCTGCTCGCGGCCGGGTGGGCCGCCTGCTTCCTCGGGGCGCTCCGCCGGGCGGCCGGCGACCGCGGGGTCCGGCTGACCAGCACCTCCATCACGGCGGAGATCACGCTGACCCACGGCGACGACGGCGAGTTCTCGCTCTCCGCGGTCCTGAGCCCCGTGCTCGGCGGCGTGGACCAGGCCACCGCCGAGGAGCTGGCCCGCGCCGCGCACCGGATCTGCCCGTACTCCAAGGCCACGCGCGACAACATCCCGGTCGTCATCCACGCCGGCGTCGCCGCCTGATCCACCCCTCCCAGGCGGCGGGTCCCGTGCCTGCCCCCCGTCCGGCACGGGACCCGCCCACCCCCCCGATTCGAGAGCGAGGCAGGACATGGCAACCTCGGCGCACACGTGTCCGCGGGCGGCCGGGTGTCGCCGTCACACCCCTGACCGGTGTTCCACCGGCGCGGAGCAGCGGCCCTGGCCGGACGGCGCGCAGCTGTGGGGCTGGGCGGAGGCCGTCCTGCGGCTGGGGTACGGTCCGGCGGCCTCGTTCTTCGCCTGAGGGCGGGACCGGTCAGCCGTCGCTGTCCCGGCCCGGCCGCACCAGGGTGTCCAGGACGGAGAGTGGTGCTGCGTCCGGCGCCGGACGCGCCCCTTGGCGGCGAGCTATCGCGCGGCCGAGGCGGGCGGGGTCCTCCTGCGCGCGCGGTAGGCGGCGGCCTTGATCCTGTTGCCGCAGGACTCCATGCCGCACCACTGGCGGCGCAGGCCCCGGGAGCGGTCGATGTAGACCCGGGTGCACTCCGGGTTGCCGCACTCCTTCATCAGCGGGACGTCCGGGCCGCCGAGGAGTTCGACCGCCTGGCGCGCGACGGTCGCCAATGCCTGCCCGGGGGTCGCCGCGTTGCGCCGCCCCGTCGTGGTGAGCTGCGGCGTCACGGGCGGCTTGCGCGCGGCCGCGTTCAGCACGGCGAGGGCCTCCCGGTCGAAGGCCTCGCCGAGCCGGCGGTCGGTGACGAGCCGGTAGACGGCCTCGCGGACGGTCTTCGCCTCGCGGAGGCCGTGCTCGTCGCCGGGCGTGATCGTGTCCACGAGCTCGCAGTCCAGGTACCAGGCGTTCAGGCGTTCCGGCGTCACGAACATCTCGAACCGCACGGTGCGCCGTGCGCGGAGCGTGGCCGCGAAGTCCAGGGCCGGGTGCCCGCAGACGAAGACATGGTCGAGGTTCACATCACCATGCTGACAGGTGACTACCCGGGGGAGCAATGACGCGCGGCCCCGGCCGGCTCCAGCCGCAGCTCGCGGCCCTGCCAGCGGCGGCGCAGCCAGCGGTCGTGGCTCGCGAGGACGATCGCGCCGGGGCCGGTGCCGAGGGCTTCCTCCAGTTCGTCGCAGAGACGCGGGGAGAGGTGGTTGGTGGGCTCGTCGAGCAGCAGGAGCCGGGGCGGGTCGGCCACCAGCAGGGCCAGCGCGAGCCGTCGGCGCTGCCCGACGGACAGCCGGCCGACGGGCTTGTCCAGGTCCGCCGGGTGCAGCAGGCCGAGCGACCCGAGCGGCACCCGCTCGGCCCGCGCCGCGCCCAGCGCCAGCGCGTAGGTGTCGCGGGCGGTGCGGTCGGGCCGGTCGAACACGGTGTCCTGGGTGAGCAGTCCGACCGTCAGCCCGGGGTGCCGGTGCACCGTGCCCTCGGCGGGGAGGAGCCCGGCGAGTACGGCGAGCAGCGTCGACTTGCCCGTCCCGTTGCCGCCCGTGACCAGCAGCCGGTCGGTGGCCGCCAGCTCCAGGGTGTCCAGGGCGAGGCGGCCGGGCACCCGGACGTTCCGGAGTGACACCAGGGGGCGCGGGTTCCCCCCGGGGTCCACGGCCGAGGCGTCGGCGTCCGCCGCCGGCGCGTCGGCGTCCGCCGCCAGTGCGTCGACGTCCGTCGCCAGCACGTCGACGTCCGTCGCCAGGGCCTCGACGGCGAACCGCAGCGGGCGCGGCGGCTCGGGGACCTGTGCGCGCTCCAGCTCCTCCAGCCGCCGGGTGGCGTTGCGCACCCGGCGGGAGACCTGGTTCTGCACCCGGCCCGCCCGGTGGCCGTAGCCCATCTTCTCGTTGTCGCGCGGTCCCCGGTCCGGCGCGACCAGGTGCGCGGTCACCCCGGCGGTGTGCCGCAGCCGCGCCAACTCCTGCTGCTCCTCGGCGTACCGCCGCTCCCAGCGCTCCCGTTCCGCGCGCCGCTCGCCCAGGTAGGCGCTGTAGTTGCCGCCGTAGCGGACCGGCCCGTCCACCGCCGGGTCGAGGTCGACCAGGTGGGTGCAGACGGCGTCGAGGAACGCCCGGTCGTGGGTGGCCACCACCACGGTGCCGGGCAGTGCGCGCAACTGTTCCTCCAGGAAGGCGGCGGCGCCGTCGTCGAGGTGGTTGGTCGGCTCGTCCAGCAGCAGCGCGGACGGCCGCCGGACGAGCAGCGCGGCGAGGGCCAGCCGGCCGCGCTGCCCGCCGGACAGCGAGCCGAGCGCGCGGTCGTGGCCGAGCGCGCCGAGGCCCAGCCCGTCGAGGACCAGGGCCGCTCGCCGGTCGGCGTCCCAGGACTCCCGGTCCCGGGCCTGTTCCAGCCGCCGGCCGTAGGCGTCCAGGAGTTCCGGGTGGCCCGGGTCGGACTCCGGGAGCCGGGCGATCTCCGCGCCGAGCCGGTCCAGTTCCGCGAGGTCCTCACGGGCCTCGCGCAGCGCGTCG
Organism: Kitasatospora sp. NPDC001547; assembly: GCF_042894165.1. Taxonomy (NCBI): domain Bacteria; kingdom Bacillati; phylum Actinomycetota; class Actinomycetes; order Kitasatosporales; family Streptomycetaceae; genus Kitasatospora; species Kitasatospora sp. NPDC001547. The sequence continues at coordinate 269,706 of NZ_JBIAVL010000004.1, forward strand.
TCCAGGACGGCGGCGACGGTGGCACCGGCCTCGAACGGCATCTCCTGGAGCAGGAAGCCGAGGTCCGCGGGGCGCGAGACGCTTCCCGCGTCGGGTTCGTCCACGCCGGCGAGCACCCGCAGCAGGGTGGACTTGCCGGCGCCGTTCTCCCCGATCAGGCCGATCCGGTGGCCGGGGGCGGCGGTCAGGCCGACGCCGTCGAGGACGCGTCGGCCGCCGAGGACGCGGACGAGGTCGTGGGCGAGCAGGGCGTGCTGGAGCACGGGGAGCCTTCCGAGGTGAGGGGTGGTGGGCCTGCCGGGGCCCGGACCGCGCTCGCGGCCCGGGCCGAACGCCGGCGGATCACACCGCGGGAGCCCCGGTCTCCTTCAGCGTGCCGTCGGCCAGCCGGAGCCAGCGGTTCACCCCGATCTCCGCGAGGAAGCGCTCGTCGTGACTGACCACCAGGAAGGCGCCCTGGTAGGAGTTCAGGGCGCTCTCCAGCTGGCCGGCGCTGACCAGGTCGAGGTTGTTGGTCGGCTCGTCCAGGAGCAGCAGGTGCGGGGCGGGCTCCGCGCACAGCACGCAGGCCAGCGTGGCGCGCAGCCGCTCGCCGCCGGAGAGCACCCCGACCGGCAGGTGGGCCCGGGCGCCGCGGAAGAGGAAGCGGGCGAGCAGGTTCATCCGCTCGGTCTCGGGCCGCTCGGGCGCGAAGGCGGCGAAGTTCTCCGCCACGGTGCGGTCGAGGTCCAGCAGGTCCAGCCGCTGCGAGAGGTAGGCGATCCGCCCGTCGTTGCGCCTGATCTCCCCGGCGTCCGGGGTGAGTTCGCCGGTGACCAGGCGCAGCAGGGTGCTCTTGCCCGCGCCGTTGGGCCCGGTCAGCGCGATGCGCTCGGGGCCGCGCACGCTCAGGTCGACGCCGCCGTCGGCGAACACCGGCCGGCCGGCGTGGCGGACCTGCAGGCCCTCGCCGAGGAAGAGGTTGCGCCCGGCGGGGACCTGGGTGTCGGGCAGCTCCAGGGAGAGGCGCTGCTCCTCGCGCAGGGCGCGGCCGGCCTCGTCCAGCCGGGCCTTGGCCTCGGTGACCCGGGCCGCGTGCATCTGGCCGGCCCGGCCGGCGGACTCCTGGGCGCCGCGCTTCATGTTCCCGGCGAAGATGCGGGGCAGGCCGGCGCTCTTGAGGTTGCGGGCGGCGTTGCTCTGGCGGCGCTCGGCGCGTTCGCGGGCCTGCTGCATCTCGCGCTTCTCGCGCTTCAGCTCCTGCTCGGCGTTGCGGACGTTCTTCTCGGCGACCTCCTGCTCGGCCCGAACGGCCTCCTCGTAGGCGGTGAAGTTGCCGCCGTAGAAGCGAAGTTCACCGTTGCCGAGTTCGGCGATGTGCTGCATCCGGTCGAGCAGTGCGCGGTCGTGGCTGACCAGCAGCAGGCAGCCGTTGAAGTCCGCGAGCACGTCGTAGAGCTTGTGCCGGGCTTCCACGTCGAGGTTGTTGGTGGGCTCGTCGAGCAGCAGGACGTCGGGGCGCCTGAGCAGTTGGGCGGCGAGGCCGAGGGAGACGATCTGGCCGCCGCTGAGCGTGCTCAGGCCGCGGTCCAGGGTGAGGTCGGTCAGGCCGAGGCGGTCGAGCTGGGCGCGGGTGCGCTCCTCGATGTCCCAGTCGTCGCCGATGGTGGTGAAGTGCCGTTCGTCGACGTCGCCGGACTCCACGGCGTCGATGGCCCGGATGATCCCGGCGACGTCGAGCACCTCGGCGACGGTGAGGTCGGAGGTCAGCGGCAGGCTCTGGCGGAGGTGGCCGAGCCGTCCGGTGACCGTCACCGAGCCGGTGGCGGGCTTGAGTTCGCCGGCGATCAGCTTGAGCAGGGTGCTCTTGCCGGCGCCGTTGGGGGCGACCAGGCCGGTGCGGCCGGCGGGCACGGTGAAGGACAGGTCGTGGAAGACCGGGGTGTCGTCGGGCCAGGCGAAGGAGACGTTCGAGCAGACGACGGCAGCGTCGGACATGGGATGACCTCGAAGGGAATGAGGGCAGGGAGACGGACCTCTGCCCTGGGCAGACGTGTGGGAAAAAAGGGTCGACGAAACGGACCACCTCGGCGGCGCTCCTGAAGCACCGGCCGGTGGCCGTCAGATCCGGATCTCACCCGGAGATGTCGTCGTCACCCGCCACGTCTGCCACTCCTCGATCACACGACTACAGGTCACATCCACTGTAGCAGGGGCCGGGGGGTGGTCGATCGGTCGGCAGGTGGGCGCCGCCGGGGGCGTCGGCCGGCAACTGCCCTTCACCGCACCCGCTTTCGTCTGGGCTCCTGCTCCGCGGCCAGCCGTCGCCGGCCCGTCGGCGCTCCCGTTGACAGGCCGAGCGCGGCCGTGCCAGCATCGTCACCTGTTGAACAGGTGACGGAGTCGAGGCGCTCGACCGAGGCCACACGTGTGGACCCGCCCGCGACCGGGCGGCCGGAGAGCGGCCGCCCGCCGGGACCGTCGCCACCCCGAAGGAGCGCACTGACCATGGCGGGAAGACCGAAGCGGAGGGCCGAGGGCGCCCCGGTGGGGCGGCGAGCGGTGCTCGGCATGCTCGGCGCGGGCGTCGCGGGGATCGCCGCGGCGCCGTACCTCCAGCGCGGCTGGGAGGGGTTCCTGGCCGCCGCCTCCGAGCGTGACGCGACCGGCCTGACCGGCCTGCTGCCCAACCCCGGCGGCTTCCGGTACTACAGCGTCGTCGGCTCGGTGCCGCACAAGGACGAGACGAACTACGAGCTGCGCGTCGGCGGGCTGGTGGAGCGTCAGACGATCTACACCCTGCCGGAACTGCGCGCGCTGCCGCAGACCCGGGTGGTCCACGACGTGCTGTGCACGGACGGCTGGCGGGTGGACCGGACGCCCTTCGAGGGGGTGCGGCTGGCGGACCTCCTCGACGCCGCCGGAGTGCGCTCCCCGGGCGCAGCCGTCCGCTTCACCTGCTTCGACGGCGAGTACACCGAGAGCCTCACCCTGGAACAGGCCCGCCGCTCGGACGTCCTGGTGGCGCTGAACATGCAGGACCAGCCCATCACCCACGCGCACGGCGGGCCGGTCCGCCTCTACGTGGCGCCCATGTACTTCTACAAGTCGGCCAAGTGGCTGTCCGGCATCGAGGTCACCGACAGGGTCGTCCCCGGCTACTGGGAGGAGCGCGGCTATGACATCGACGGTTGGCTCGACGGCGCCGACCGGCGCGGCGAAGCGGCCTGAACACCGGGGCCGGGTACGGCGGTTCAGCACCGCGGAACGCCTGGTCCACCGGGCCACCGGCGTCCTGATGCTGCTCTGCCTGGCCGCCGCGGCCTGCCTCTACCTGGGGCCGCTGGCCCAACTCGTCGGGCGGCGCCACCTGGTGGCCACCGTCCACGAGTGGTCGGGCGTGCTGCTGCCGCTGCCGCTCCTGCTCGGACTGTTCTCCGCCGAGTTCCGGGCGGACCTGCGCCGGCTCAACCGCTTCGCGCCGTACGACCGGGAGTGGCTGCGGGCCGTCCGCCGGCGCCGGGCCGGGCCCGAGGCGCGGCCCGCGGGCAAGTTCAACGCCGGGCAGAAGCTCTACGCGGGCTGGATCGCCGGCGCGGTACTGGTGATGGCGTCGACGGGCCTGCTGATGTGGTTCACCCACCTGCTGCCGTTCGTCTCCCGCACCAGCGCGATCTTCGTCCACGACGTCCTGGCCTGGGCGATCGCGTTCGTGGTCCTCGGCCACCTGCGCAAGGCGCTCCAGGACCCGGAGGCGCGGCGCGGGATGCGCACCGGGTACGTCAGCCGCTCCTGGGCGGCGCGGCACCACTCCCGGTGGCTGCCCGGGGACCGGACGGACGCCTGAGCCCGTACGGCCGGCTCTCACCTTCCTCTTCCTTGCCGCGACTCCTTCGCGGCACCTTCTTCGCCGCACCTGCTTCGCCGAACCTTCTTCGCCACACCTTCTTCGCCACACCGCTTTCGACCACCCTGCCCGGCCGCCGGACACACGTGCCCGCGCGGCCGGGCGCACACCCACGTACTTCCTTGGACGGGACACCCATGAAGAAATTCCTGACCGTGCTCGCGACCGGCGCCGCGCTGGCCGCGGTGAACCTGCCGGCGGCGACGGCGGAGACGCCGTACGGCTCCGCGCCCGCGGCGTCCGGCTGTTCCGCGCCGGCCGTGCGGGCCCCCGCCGGCACGGCGGTGGAGTCCGTGACGGCGGACCGCCGGGCGGGCGGCACGATCGACGGGACAGGGGTGGTGGGCGGCACCGTCACCGGTGTCCCCGCGTTCTGCGAGGTGGTGGTCACCCTCACCCACCCCGGTGACGACGACCACGCGAAGGTGCGGACCTGGCTGCCCGTCAGCGGCTGGAACGGCCGTTTCCAGGCGCTCGGCGGGAGCGCCTTCGCGGCCGGGGACAACGGCGTCGGGATGGGCACGGCGGTCAGGAACGGGTACGCCGCGACGACCACCGACGGCGGGCTCGCCGACGCCGTCGACATCGGCTGGGCGCTGAACGCGAAGGGCGAGGTCGACACCGCGCTGCTGGAGAACCTCGCGTCCCGCTCCCAGCACGAGGCGGCACTCGTCGGCAAGCAGGTGGTGGCGGCGCACTTCGGCCGACCGGCCTCCTACTCGTACTTCAACGGGTGCTCCACCGGAGGGCGCCAGGGCTACCTGGAGGCCCAGCGCCACCCCGACGACTTCGACGGCATCCTGGCCGACGCGCCCGCCGTCAACTGGGACGAGTTCGAGGTCGCCACCCTGTGGCCGCAGGTGGTCATGAACAACGAGCGGACCTACCCGTCCGCCTGCGAGTTCAAGGCCTTCACCGACGCCGCCGTCGCGGCCTGCGACCCGCTCGACGGGGCCAGGGACAACCTGGTCGCCGACGCGTCGCGGTGCGACTTCGACCCGCGTCGGCTGATCGGCACCACGGTGGTCTGCGACGGGAAGGAGCTGACCATCACGGCCGCGGACGCCGCCGTGGTGCGCAGGATCTGGGACGGTCCGCGCACCGCGTCGGGCCGGAAGCTGTGGTCCGGCGTCCCGGTCGGCGCCGACCTGGCGGGGCTGGCCGGCACCGAGCGGGACGCGAACGGCCAGGTGAAGGGCACGCCGTTCCCGGTGCCCCGGCTCTGGGTGACGACCTGGCTGAAGAAGCAGCCGTCGTTCGACGTCTCGACGATCACCTACGACCAGTTCACCCGTCTGTTCGAGCAGTCCCAGGCCGAGTACGACCGGATCATCGGCACCGACGACCCCGATCTGTCCGCCTTCCGCGACTCCGGCGGCAAGCTGCTGACCTGGCACGGCCAGGCCGACCAGTTCATCCCCACCCAGGGCACCGTCGACTACCGGCGGCAGGTCGAGCGGAAGATGGGCGGCACCAAGCGCGTGGACGACTTCTACCGCCTCTTCCTCGTCCCGGGTGCGGCCCACTGCGGCCTCAACAAGGGCGCCGGCACGGTCGACGACCTCGCCGCCCTGACGGCCTGGGTCGAGCAGGGCAGGGCGCCGCGGACGCTGCCCGCCACGCTGATCGACGCCTCCGGGCGCAGCGTCGAGCGTGACGTCTGCCGCTACCCCGAGGTGTCCCGCTACCGGGGCCACGGGGACCCGGCCGCCGCCGCTAGCTTCCGCTGCGTCCTCCCCTCCCGGCACTGATCCCCGCCCGGTGCCGACCCGGCCCGGCCCGCGCCCGACGGCGCGGGCCGGGCCTTTCCGCGTCGGTCTCGTCGTCACGCGCCGGCACGCGGCCCTTCGTCACGCGCCGGCACGCCGCCTCGCGGAGGGCGTTGCCCGGGCACGGCGAAGGGGCCGACAGCCGGTGCTGTCGGCCCCTTCCGTCCTGTGGCGGGTCTCACCTGGTCCGCAGCGGCCCCGCGAAGGACTTGCGCAGGGCCGGGGGAGCGGCGACGGGGAGCAGCGCGGCGAGCATCCGGCCCTTGAGGGTGGTCGGCTGCCGGGTCAGCCGGACGTCGACCAGGGTGCCGTCGCCCTCGGGGGTCATCCGGAACACCCAGCCGCCGCCGGGGCCGAAGAGCTTGGAGTCGAGGGTGGTGACGGTGACGGTGTCGCCGCCCGGCTTCCACTCGTAGTGGGCGCGCTCCCAGGCGGCGGCGGTTCCCTCGGTGACCTCGGCCCAGGTGTCGCCGAGCGCGTGGACCTCGAAGTGCTCGGCGTCGATCGTCGGCCAGGTCTCGGCGCGGGCGGGGGTGAAGTCGGTCAGCACCGCCAGGACGTCCTCCGTGCCGAGCGTGGAGAGGAGCTGGAACCGTACGACTGCCATGGTGGGTGTCCTCATCGGGAAGTAACTGTTCTGATAGGTGACGGTAGGTTTTCATGAAGCTACGTCACCGGTCAAGGTGGTGACGGTGAAATGGGGCCCGCCGGCCCGGGCATGCCGGCGCCCGGCGCCGCCGACATGGCGGCACCGGGCGAGAAGGGGCGCGCGGGGCGGACCGGCAGCGGTCCGTCAGTGGGCGGTGGCGCGGGCGGCCCGCTCGATGACGTCCGCGACGAGCCGGGGGTGCGAGACGGCGACCGAGTGGGAGGCGGCGACCTCGGTGGTCTCGGCGTGGGCGCGCTCGGCCATGAAGCGCTGCGCCGCGGCCGGGATGTTGAGGTCGCGGGTGGTGACGACGGCCCAGCTGGGCTTGGTCAGCCAGGCGGCGGAGGTCGCCTTCTCCGTCAGGGCGGCCTGGGCGACGGGGCGCTGCCCGGCGGCCATCTGGGCGGCCTGGCCGGCGGGGACGTCGGCGGCGAACTGGTGGCGGAACGTGTCCTGGCGGATGTACAGGTCGGTGGCGGTGCTGCCGTCGGCCTGCCGGTAGTCGACCGGGTCCAGGGCGTCGGGCAGCGTCGAGCCCGGGTACCTGTTCGTCAGTTCGAGGGCGCTCTCGCCCGGGGCCGGCAGGAAGGCGGCCACGTAGACGAGGGCCTTGACCTCGGGGTCGTCGGTGGCGGCCTGGCTGATGACGTTGCCGCCGTAGGAGTGGCCGGCCAGGATCTTGGGGCCCTTGACGTGGTCCAGGACGGTGCGCAGCGCGGCGGCGTCGGAGGCGGGTCCGCGCAGCGGGTTCGCGGCGGCGACCACCGGGTAGCCGTCGGCGCGCAGCGCGGCGACGACGCCGTTCCAGCTGGAGCCGTCGGCGAAGGCGCCGTGCTCCAGGACGACGGTCGCCCTGGTCCGGCCGTTCGCGAAGGCCTCGGCCGCGGTCGCGCCGTCGGCGGTGCCGGCGAGGGCGAAGGCGCCGAGCGCCAGGCCCGCCGTGAGCGCCGAGACCGCGCTCGCCGCCGGCCGCCCGCGTCCACCCTTGATGCTCACCACGACAGATCCCTCCCGGATTTCGGCGTGGGCGGGCGGCATCACCGATGCCGTCACCGCCCTGACAGGTGATGAGAATGCCGCCCCCGTCCATCACCTGTCAAGGCGGTGACGATCAACGCTCTGCGGGGTGTCGCTACGCCGGGACCACCCGGTAGCTCAGAGCTGCCAGTGGCAGGTTGGACTGCGCCAGCGACCCGGTGGCCCACGCCCGGGCGTCGCCGCACCCGGCGTCGGCGTACAGCACCACCGACGCCGCCCCGTCGGCGACCTGCACCGAGCGGACGGGCGCCGCCAGCGCGTGGCACGTGCCCAGGTCGGCGAGGTCGACGGTGGTCACCGCCCCCTTTCCGTCGGCCGCGGAATAGAGCCGCGCGCCCGGCTCCAGCGGCGGCCAGCCGGCGGCGCCGGCCGCCCCGGCGCCGAGTGCGACCAGGGCGGCGGCCATGGCCGCGGCCGTGACCGCGCCGCGGAGCCTCGCCTGGGATGTGAACATGCGACCACCTGCTTTCGTGTGGCGGAACTGCCGGAAAAGCCGACCCGCGACCCGTCGCCGGGCCCTGGCCGGGAGGCAGATCCTTGCATCTTCAACAAAGCGCCTGGGAGTGCCGATCCAGCCAAACGCGTGTGCGCCGCCAGGTGTGTCTCCATCTCCATCATCACCGGCTTGACAGGTGACAATTTGGATCGCACCCTGAAACCGTCATCCGTGACCGCCGATCAGGAGAGTGGCCATGAGCAACCAGCCCGCGGGCGACCCCGCCGCCGAGTCGCGCCACGCCCGCTACGGCAGCCTCCCCGAGCGCATCCGCTTCGAGGACATGACCGAACAGTCGGCCACCGGCCCCGGCGGCGCGGCGAACACCGCCTACGACCCCGAGCGCGCCTGGAACTTCTACTCCTGCCTGGCCGTCGACCTGGGCCTGTAGCCCCGACGGCCCGCGCCCGTCCGGCGCGCCGGACGCGCCTTGTGGGACCTCGCGGAGGGCTGACAGTATGTCAGGCCACGTCCCCGGGCCGATGCGAACGCGTGGCCCCGGGGCGCCGCGGAGGAGGAGGCGGGATGGCACGGGTGAACCTGCGGGCCGCGTTCATGAGCGGGCTGTCGTCCACCGTCACGGCGCAACAGGTCTTCACCAACCGGGTCGACGAAGTGGCAGCCTTCGAGTGGTCGGTGGAGTGCCTGGCACGCACGCTCGACGAGGCGGAGGTCTCGCCGGTCGTGGACCGGGCACAGGGCCGCCGGAACGTCCTGACGCTCTACGGGGTCGGCGGGATAGGCAAGTCGACGCTCTCCCACGAGCTGGAGCGCCGGCTCCTCGCGGACGCCGCGGCCGAGGAACGCGACGACGTGGTGGCCGTCCGCGTCGACCTCGCCGAGGACGGCGCCCGCGACATCGAGGGCCTGCTGCTGCGCCTGCGGGCCGGCCTGGGGCAGCTGGGCAGCCGCTGGCAGGCCTTCGACCTGGCGCTCGCCTCGTACTGGGCCCGGGCCCACCCCGGCGAGGCCCTCCAGGACTTCCTCGACGCCTCGCCGGCCCTGCGCCGGGCCTCCCGGAACATCGGCCTCGGCGACCAGATCACCCAGACCGTGCAGGAGGTCGACCCCGGTGGCCTCGGCGGCCTGGCCGGACTGGCGCACCGGGCGGCCCTCGCCACCTACCGCGCCGTCCGGGACCGGGTCCGCGAGGGGCGCCTGCTGGCCGACTGCGAGCTGTTCGCCGAACTGGTCGAGGCCGACGCCGACTACGAGACGCTCTCCTACTTCCCGTACCTGCTGGCCTGGGACCTGGAGCGGCTGCCGCCCCGGGGCCGGCCCGCCCGGCGGCCCACCGTGTGCGTGTTCCTCGACACCTTCGAGATGGTCAACGGCCGTGCCGACCGGACGGTGGAGCGACTGATCCAGCGGTGCGCGTACCTGATGCCGAACGTGCTGTTCGTGATCACCGGCCGCAACCGGGTCGACTGGGCCGACGCGGGCGCGGGCGGCGAGCTGGACTTCACCGGCCCGCAGTGCTGGCCCAACCTGCACTACAGCAACGACACCGTCGAACCCCGCCAGCACCTCGTGGGCTACCTCTCGGACTCCGACGCCGACAGCTACCTCAGCGAGGCGCTCACCCGGGACGGCGAGCCGGTCATGCCCGCCGAGGTCCGCCGGCGCATCATCGCGGGCGGCCAGGGGCTGCCGCTGTACCTGGACCTCTCGGTCTCGCACTTCGCCGCCCTCCTCGCCCGCGGCGGGCAGCCGTCACCGGCCGACTTCGGCGGCACGTTCACGGCGGTGGCCACCCGGTCGATCCGCGACCTGCCCCGGGAGGAGCGCGACCTGGTCCGGACCGCGGCGCTCACCGAACGGGTCGGGGCGGAGCTGCTGCGGGCGGGACAGCCCCACGTCTCCGACGGCAGCGTGGCACGCTTCCTGCGCCGGCCGTTCCTGACCCACGACGACGCCTACGCCCTGCCCTACGCCCTGCACGCGGCGCTGCGCCGTGCCATCGGCGAGGCGGACCGGACGCTCCCGGACGGCTGGTCCGACCGGGACCGCAGCGAGGTCGCGGCCCGGCTGCTCACCTGGCTGGGCCGGCGCATCGGGCCGTCCGCCGGCCGGGTCGCCGTCGCCCAGGCGCTCGGATCCGGACTCAGGCTCTCGGCGGCGTACGGCGTCTTCGAGGACTGGATGGCCCGTGCCACCCAGCGCCTCGTCGAGGCCGGGCAGTGGACGGAGCTGGGCGCCGGGCTCGCCGCCGACCGGGCCGCAACGCCGGAGTACCGGGCCGTGCTCGCCGCCATACGCGGCGTCCAGCTGCGCCGTACGGGCCGCGCCGCGGAGGCGATCGAACTGCTCGGCGGCGCCGCGGAGGGCGTGCGGCAGGGCAGCTCGACGGCGCAGCTGCTCCGGATCCACCTCGCCCACGCGCTGCGCAACCACGGCGACTACACCGAGGCCGCGGAGATCTACTGCGGCCTGGTCGGCGGCGAGTTCGACGCGGCGGCCCGGTACTGGCTCTGCGACTACGACTACCTCAACGGACGGTTCGGCACGGCGCTGGGCTCGCTCCGGGAGCAGCGCAGCAGTGGCCCGGAGGAGGAGGGCGAACGCCTGCGGCTGATCGGGCACATCTGGCGGGTGAACGCCCGTTTCGACGAGGCGACCGCCGTGTACACCGAGGCGATCGACCTGGCCCGGCGGGAGGACCTCGCCGCCGCGGAGGCGAAGGCGCTGGCCAATCTCGCGCAGACCGCTTGCTGGGCCGGCGACACGGCGGTGGTCGCGGACGCGGCGGCCCGGGCGAGGGACCTGCTCGATCTGGTGCCCAACCCGGTCGAACTGGTCAAGATCCGCTCGGCCGAGGCGGTCGCGCACGCGGTGGCCGGCGAGGACGGGGCCGCTGTGGAGGCGGTCAGGAGCACCCGGCAGCTCGCCGACGGCATCGGCTACCGCGGCGGCCACAACCTGGCCGACGTGGCCCAGGTCCTGATCGGGGTGCTCGGCGAGGACCGGGACGGCGCTCGCCGCACCCGGGCCGAACTCGACGCGCGAACCCGCAGGTCGGGCGGCAACACCTACTGGGTCCCGATCGTGACCAGCTGGATCGACGGCGTCCCGAAGGCCGCGGAGCACGACCCGACGGTCGAGTGGGTGGACGGGCCGGCCGAGTCGTTGGGCCGCTGGGCGGAGGTCGCCGCGCGAGGATGAGACATCGGCGCCCCGGTGCGCGGGGCCGGTACGGACGAGGGGAAGAGGGACCATGACCCAGCGGGAGCGCGTCGAACCGGTACGTGTCGGGCTGGTGGGGATCGGCGTCATCGCCGCCACCCACCTCACCGTCCTCGCCGAACGGCCTGACGTGGAACTGGAGTTCACGGTCGACCCCGGGCCGGTGGAGCCAGTGGAGTTCCGGGGCGGGCGGCCGCCGCACTACGGCGGGCTGGGCGAGGCGCTCGACGGACACCGGCCGGACCTGCTGGTCCTCGCCACCCCGACGGAGACCCACGCCGAGCTGCTGACCACAGCACTGCTGCGCTCCACGGCCAGGATCCTGGTGGAGAAGCCGCTCGTCCACGACCGCGCCTCCCTCGCCGCGCTGCGCGCGCTGGACGGGAAGTCCGACGTGCGGGGCCGGGTGTTCACCGCGCACCACTTCGCGTTCTCCCCGGAGGTCGACTGGGCGGCGGACCTGATCGCCGCACACCCGGACTGGGGGCCGGTCACGACCGTCACCTCGGCCTTCTACGACCCGTACGTCCTGCGCGGACCGGAGGCCTTCGCCTCGTACGTCTCCAGCTGGACGGACTCCGGGGTGAACCAGCTCAGCATGCTCACCCGCTTCGTGGACCTCGTCGGAGTCAGGTCCTTCCGGCAGACGGACAGCGGCGCGAGCGCGTGGTGCGCGGTGGACTTCCGCTCCCGAGGCGAGGCGGGGACGGCACGGCTGCGCAGCAGCTGGCTGACCGGGTCCAGCAGCAAGGAGAGCAGCCTGGCGTTCGGCCGCTCCGGCGTGGAGGTGTGGATCGACCACACCGCCATGACGGGGTTCGCCGCCAGGGACGGCGAGTTGCTGGCGGCGTTCGGGAACGACGGCAGGACCGAACGGAAGGTCGCCCACTACCGTCCGCTCTACGCCAGCCTGTTCTCCGGCCGGCCCGATCCGGTGATCGGCTTCGAGGCCGCGGAGCGGATCACCGCGATCCACCGGGCGGTGCCCGACCCGGAGTAGTCAGGGCGTGGGGTGGCCGGTGAGGTGGGCGAAGACGTCGTCGAGGGTGGGGCGGCGCATGGTGAAGTCGGCGACGGGGATGTCGGTGCGGCGGAGGACGGCGGCGACGGTGGCGATGTCGTTGAGGCCGTCGTCGAGGGGGATGGAGAGGCGGCCCTTCTGGGGGTCGACGGTGGGTTCGGTGGTGAGGGCGGGGCGCAGGGCGGCGAGGGCGGGGGCGAGGTCTTCCGGGGAGCGGACGGTCAGCTCCAGCCATTCGCTGCCGACCTTGCGCTTCAGTTCGTCGGGGGTGCCGTCGGCGATGACGCGGCCGGAGTCGACGACCACGATCTGGTCGGCCAGGTAGTCGGCCTCCTCCAGGTACTGGGTGGTGAGGAGCACCGTGGTGCCGGCGTCGACGAGTTCGCGGACCCGGCCCCAGAGTTCCATCCGGCTCACCGGGTCGAGGCCGGTGGTGGGTTCGTCGAGGAAGAGCACCGGGGGCGCGGTGATCAGGCAGCTGGCGAGGTCGAGGCGGCGGCGCATGCCGCCGGAGTAGGCGCGGGCGGGGCGGTCGGCGGCTTCCGACAGGCGGAAGCGCTCCAGGAGTTCGTCGGCGCGGCGGCGGGCCTCGCGGCGGCCGAGGTGGAGCAGGGTGCCGAGCAGGACGAGGTTCTCGCGGCCGGTGAGGACCTCGTCCACGGCGGTGTACTGGCCGGCCAGGCCGATCCGGCGCCGGACCTCCTGCGGTTGGCGGACGACGTCGTAGCCGGCCACCTCGGCGTGGCCGCCGTCCGGGGTGACCAGCGTGGTGAGGATCTGCACGGTGGTCGTCTTGCCGGCGCCGTTCGGGCCGAGCAGGCCGAGGACGGTGCCGGTCCGGACGTCGAGGTGGATGTCCGCGACCGCCACGACGTCCCGGTGGCGCTTGTGCAGGCCCTCGGCGCGGATGGCCATGTCCATGTGGGGCTCCCGGTCGGTGGCGTGGAGGGGAGGGAGGAGGGGAGGCGAGGGAGGCGGGGTGCGGTCAGGCGGTGAGGCGGACCGGGAGGCTGGTGTAGCCGTGGACGAAGTTGGAGTAGAGCCGGACCGGCTCGCCGAGCAGGTCGATCCGGCCGACCCGGTCGCGCAGGGCGGCGAGCATCGCCTCGACGTGGGTCCGGCCGAGGAAGGCGCCCAGGCAGAAGTGCGGGCCGTAGCCGAAGGCGACGTGCTTGTTCGGGGTACGGGCCAGGTCGAAGCGGTCCGGGTCGGCGAAGACCGTCTCGTCGAAGTTGGCCGCGCTGTTCCACAGGGTGACGACGTCGCCGGCCCGGATCGTCCGGTCGCCGAGTTCCACGTCGGTCAGGGCGCGCCGGCCGAAGTGCATGGCCGGGGTGGTCCAGCGCATGACCTCCTCCACGGCGGTCTCCAGGCCGACCGTGCCGTCCTTCAGGGCCCGCCACTGGTCGGGGTGCTCGGAGAGGGCGATGAGGGCGCCGATGGAGGACATCCGGCTGGACTCGTCGCCGCCGAGGATCAGGCTGTAGCAGTTGAAGACGACCTCCTCCTGGCTCAGCGGCTCGCCGTCGACGGTGCCGGTCGCCAGGGCGCTGATCACGTCGTCCCCGGGGTGCCTGCGCCGTTTCGCGGCGAGCTCGGAGAAGTAGAGCAGGATCTCGTTGCGGGCCAGCCACTCCTCGGTCGCGGTGTGCTCGGCGCTGGTGCGGGAGAGGGTCTGGGTGTTCCAGTGGACCAGCCGCTCGCGGTCCTCGACCGGGACGTCCATCAGGTCGCCGATGGTGTTGATCGGGATGTGGTCGGCGAGGTCGGTGACGAAGTCGAAGGAGCCGCGGTCGAGGCCCTCGTCCAGCAGCGCGGCGGTCCGCTCGTGCACGCCGGCCACCACCGGGGCGAGCACCCGCGGGGAGAAGGACTTGAGCATCAGGTTGCGGATCTCCCGGTGCCGCGGACCGTCGGTGACGGCGAGCATCCTGCGGGAGGCGGAGTCCTCGCCCTGCAGCAGGGTGGTGAGCACGTTGCCGCGTTCGGAGGTGAACTGCTTGTTGTCGCGGTAGACGGCGAGCACGTCGGCGTGGCGGGAGACGGCCCAGAACGGCGGGCCCTGGTCGGTGGCCGGGTGCGGGTGCACCGGCCGTTCGGCCCGGAAGCGGGCCCACATCGCCCGGACGTCGAGGTCGAGGTAGGTGTGGGGGTCGGTGAGGTCGATGGCGTCGAGGTCGAGGCCGGAGACGTCCGCGGGGCCGGCGGGGCCGGCGACCGTCGGGTGGTCCAGGTTCTCCAGGGGCATGGTCGGCCGTTTCTGTGACGGGGTCAGGAGACTGCGGTCCGGTAGCGGCGCAGGCTCAGCAGGACGGTGAGGACGAACACGGCCCCGAGCGAGGCGGCGATGGTGAGCGTGAGGTTCGGGGTGGTGGCGCTGCCGGCGGCGTCCGGGTTGCCCCACAGCCGCCGCAGGGCCGTCACCACGGCGCTGACCGGGTTCCACTCGGCGACCAGCCGCAGCCAGCCCGGCAGCCGGTCGACGGACTGGAAGGCGTTGGACAGGAAGGTCAGCAGGACGGTGACCAGCCCGGCGACGACGTTGATGGTCTCCATGTTCCGGGAGAACATCCCGAGCATCAGGCCGACCCAGAGCATCGCGTACATGAAGGCGGCGAGCAGGGCGAGCCCGGCGACGACGGACAGCGGGCCGTTGTGCGGGCGCCAGCCGAACAGCAGGCCGACCACCGTGACCACGGCCAGGCCGACCAGCCCCACGACCAGGTCGCCGAGGGTGTGGCCGAGCAGCACGGCCGGTCTGGAGATCGGCATGCTGCGGAACCGGTCGACCAGGCCACCGCGCAGGTCCGCCGCGACGGCGACCGCGGTCGGGCCGATCCCGGCCAGGCCGACCTGGGCCGCCACGCCCGCGAAGATGTACTCCTGGTAGCTGCCGCTGCCGGAGAAGGACAGCGAGCCCTGGAACAGGAAGCCGAGCACGATCATCGAGATGAGCGGGTTCATCACGATGCCGATCAGCCGGCCGGGCGCCCGGCGCAGCCGCCGCAGCCGCCGTCCGGCGACGGCGACGGACTCGACGAGCAGGGCCAGCGGGGCCGAGCGGGGGCGGGGGGTGACGGCGGTCAGCATGCCCGGCCCCCGTCCGTGCCCTCGCGCGGATCCCGGCCACCGGCCGAGCTCCGGTCCGCACCCGTGCCCCGGCCCGCGTCCAGGCGGCGCAGCTCGGCGTCGACCAGCCGGCCGATGACGGCCTGCGGCCCGGGGTGCATCAGGTACTCGTGGCCCGCGGCGATCCGGTGGACGACGACCCGTCCGTTCACGTGCGGCTCCCATCGGCCGGTCTGGTCGGCGAGTTGGTCCGCGGTCCACTCCTCGGCGGCCGCGAAGAGGTGGAGGTCCCCGGTGAACCGGCCGGGGGCGAAGCGCTCCATCAGCGCGCCGTGGTGGCGCGACAGCCGCAGCAGCCGCAGCAGCGACTCCTCGTCGAGGTCGGCCAGCGGGCCGGCCTCGCGCCGGAGCAGGTTGAGCAGCGCGTCGCGGGTGCGGCCGGGGCCAGTCAGTTCGCCGCGCCGGTGGCCGAGCGCCTCCAGGGCGCGGAGCAGGAGTTCGCGGTCGTCCTGCCCGCTCTCGTCGCGGCCGGTGGGGCCGACGTACCCGTCCAGGTCGGCCAGGAAGTCGACCCGTTCGCCCGCCTCCTGGAGCCGGACGGCGATCTCGTGGGCGAGCACGCCACCGTAGGACCAGCCGAGCAGCCGGTACGGGCCGTGCGGCCGCAGCTGCCGGATGGTCCGCACGTAGTGCTCCGCCGCGTCGCGGATGTCGGTGGGCAGCGGGGCGGCGGCGTCCAACGCGGGCGACTGGAGGCCGTACAGCGGGTAGCGCGGATCGAGGTACCGGGCCAGCCCCAGGTAGGGCAGGCTGAAGCCGAGTCCGCTGTGCACCAGGAACAGCGGGGGCGCGTCGCCGTCCGGCCGGATCGGCAGGACCGGGGAGAAAGCGTCCGCGGACTGTTCGGCGGAGACGGTCGGCCGGGCCCGCTCGGCCAGGGCCGCGACGGTGCGGTGCAGGACGACGTCCGCCACCGCCAGCCGCAGGCCGGCCGACTGCGCCCGGCCGACCAGCCGGACCGCCAGCAGGGAGTGGCCGCCGAGGTCGAAGAAGCTGTCGTCGATGCCGACCCGGGGCAGGCCGAGGACCTCGGCGTAGAGCGCGGCGAGGGTCTCCTCGACGGGGTTGCGGGGCCGGCGCGCGGCCCCGGCGGGGGTGAGGTCGGGTGCGGGCAGCCGGTTGCGGTCGATCTTGCCGTTGGGGTTGAGGGGCAGCTCGTCGAGGACGACGACGGCGCCGGGGACCATGTACCCGGGCAGGTGGTCGGCGGTGTGGTCGCGCAGGGCGGCGGGGTCGGGGGTGGTGTCGGGGGTGGGGGTGACGTAGGCGACGAGGGTGGGGCCGGTGGGGCCGTCGGTGCGGGTGATGACGACGGCGTTGCGGACGGTGGGGTGGGTGGTGAGGACGGCTTCGATCTCGCCGGGTTCGACGCGGAAGCCGCGGATCTTGACCTGGGTGTCGGCGCGGCCGAGGTAGACGAGTTGGCCGTCGGTGGTCCAGCGGACGAGGTCGCCGGTGCGGTACATCCGCTCGCCGGAGGCGAACGGGCAGGCGAGGAAGCGGGTGGCGGTGAGGCCGGGGCGTCCGGTGTAGCCGCGGGCGAGCCCGGCGCCGGCCAGGTACAGCTCCCCGGTGACGCCCGGGGGCACCGGCCGCAGCCCGTCGTCCAGCACGTACGCCCGGGTGTTGCGGATCGGACGGCCCAGCGTCACGACGCCGTCGCCCGCCAGCCCGGCCGCCGTGGACCAGATGGTGGTCTCGGTCGGCCCGTACAGGTTGGTGACCTCCTCGGCCCGGGCGGCCAGGGCGTCGGCCAGGGCCGGCGGTACCGCCTCGCCGCCGATCAGGACGCGCAGCCCGCGCACCGACTCGGGCCGGTGCAGCACGAGTTCGTGCCAGAGCGCCGGGGTCGCCTGCATGATCGTGATGCCGTCGCGTTCGAGGGAGCCGGCCAGCGCGGCCGGGTCCAGGGCGACGCCCTCCGCGCCGACCACCAGGCCGGCCCCGGACAGCAGCGGCAGGTAGACC
Source organism: Kitasatospora sp. NPDC001547 (assembly GCF_042894165.1). NCBI lineage: Bacteria > Bacillati > Actinomycetota > Actinomycetes > Kitasatosporales > Streptomycetaceae > Kitasatospora > Kitasatospora sp. NPDC001547. The sequence goes on from NZ_JBIAVL010000004.1 coordinate 286,845, forward strand.
TCCAGGCCGGCGATGTCGAAGGACCAGGTGGTGACGGCCAGCAGCCGGTCGTGGGCCTCCAGCGGGAACCGCTCCCGGACGGAGCGCAGCAGGTTCATCAGCGACCGGTGCTCGACCATGACGCCCTTGGGCCGCCCGGTGGAGCCGGAGGTGAAGAGCAGGTAGGCCAGCCGGGAGCCGTGCAGTGGCGCGGCCCGGTCGGGGTCGGTCAGCGGCCGGTCGTCCAGCGCGGCCAGCGCGGCGTCGACCTCGGGGTCGTCGAGGGCGACCGTGGGCACGTCGGTGCGCGGAAGCCGTGCGGCGATGGCGAGTTCGGTCAGCAGGAGGACGGGCGCGGCGTCGTCGAGCATCAGCCGGATGCGGTCGGCCGGGAGCGCCGGGTCGACCGGCAGGTAGCCGGCGCCGCTCTTCAGGACGGCCAGCTGCGCCACCACCATCTCCGCCGTCCGGGGCAGCGACAGGGCCACCGGCCGGTCCGGGGCGACCCCGAGGCCGACCAGGTGGCGGGCCAGGCGGTTGGCCCGGGCGTCGAGTTCGGCGTAGGTGAGGGCGGTGGAGTCGGTGACGACGGCGACGGCGTCGGGGGTGCGGGCGGCCTGGGCCTCGAAGGCGGTGACCACCGTGGTGCCGGGGTCGTCGGTGGCGGTGCCGTTGTGTGCGGTGCCGTCGTCGGCGGCGTCCTCGGTGGCGGTGTCGTTCCAGTCGGTGAGCACCTGCCGGCGCTCCTGCGCGGTGAGGACGTCCAGTCGGCCGAGCGGGAGCCCGGGGTCGTGGGCGACCTGGTCGAGCAGTCGGACCAGCCGGGCGGCCAGGGCCTCGGCGGTGGCCGGCTCGAACACGTCGGCGTTGTACTCCAGGGTGCCGACCAGACCGTCCGCGGAGTCGTCCTCGTGGCGGCGCTCGGCGACGGCGAGGGACAGGTCGAACTTGGCGCTGTCCCCGCCGACCGGCTCCTCGGTGACCGTCAACCCCGGTAGGGAGAGCGTCGGTTGGTCGTTGTTCTGAAGGGCCAGCATGACCTGGAAGAGCGGGTTGCGGCCCATGGAGCGGGCGGGGTCGAGGACTTCGACGAGTCGTTCGAAGGGGATGTCCTGGTGTTCGTAGGCCTTGAGGGCGGTTTCGCGTGCGCGGTCGAGGAGTTGGGTGAAGGTGGGGTTCGCGCTGGTGTCGGTGCGTAGGACGAGGGTGTTCATGAAGCAGCCGACGAGGTCTTCCGTGGCGTCGTCGGTGCGTCCGGCGATGGGGGAGCCGATGGGGATGTCGTGGCCGGCGCCGAGTCGGGTGAGGAGGGCGGCGAGGGCGGCTTGGAGGACCATGAAGAGGGAGGCGCCGTTGTCGCGGGCGAGTTCGGCGAGCCGTCGGTGGGTGTCGGTGGTGACGTGGAAGGGGACGGTGCCGCCGCGGTGGGTGGCGACCTTGGGGCGGGGGCGGTCGAAGGGCAGGGCCAGTTCCTCGGGCAGGCCGGCCAGCTGCTCCGTCCAGTACGCCAACTGCCGTGCGGCCAGGGAGTTCTGGTCGCCGTCCTCGCCGAGGAGCCGCTGCTGCCAGAGGGTGTAGTCGGCGTACTGCACCGGGAGGGCGTCCCAGCCGGGCGCGGTGCCGGTGGACCGGGCCGCGTAGGCGCGGGAGAGGTCCCGGGCCAGCGGGGTGGCGGACCAGCCGTCGGCCACGATGTGGTGGACCACCAGCAGGAGCAGGTGTTCCGTCGGGCCGGTGCGCAGCAGGGTCGCGCGGAGGGGCAGCTGGGTCGCGAGGTCGAAGCCGCGGGCCGCCTCCCGGGCCGCTTCCCCGGCGGCTTCGGCAGGGGTGGTCTCCCGGACGGTCAGCCCCTTCCAGGCCTCCGCTCCCAGGACCTGCTGGCGGGGTTCGCCGTCGGTCTCCGGGAAGACGGTGCGCAGCACCTCGTGCCGTCCGACCAGGTCGGCCAGCGCCGCGTCCAGGGCGGCGGTGTCCAGCGGCCCGGACAGCCGGACCGCGAAGGCCATGTTGTAGGCCGCCGAACCGGGCTCCAGGTGGTTCAGGAACCACAGCCGCCGCTGGGCGAAGGACAGCGGCAGGGCCGCGGGGCGCGGTCCGGGCCGCAGCGCGGGCCGCGCGGAGCGGTCCTGGCGCAGCCGGCCGACCAGCCGGGCCACGGTCGGGGCCTCGAAGACGTCCCGGATCGAGACGGTCGAGCCCAGGGCCGTACGGATGCGGCTGACCAGCCTGGTCGCCAGCAGGGAGTGGCCGCCGAGGTCGAAGAAGCCGTCGTCGATGCCGACCCGGGGCAGGCCGAGGACCTCGGCGTAGAGCGCGCAGAGGCTCTCCTCGGCCGGGGTGCGGGGCGGCCGGGTGCCGACGGGGGTGAAGTCGGGCGCGGGCAGCCGGTTGCGGTCGATCTTGCCGCTCGGGGTGAGCGGGAGGTCGTCGAGGACGACGACGGCGGCCGGGACCATGTGGTCGGGCAGGTGGTCGGTGGTGTGGTCGCGCAGGGCGGCGGGGTCGGGGGTGGTGTCAGGGGTGGGGGTGACGTAGGCGACGAGGGTGGGGCCGGTGGGGCCGTCGGTGCGGGCGATGACGACGGCGTTGCGGACGGTGGGGTGGGTGGCCAGGACGGTTTCGATCTCGCCGGGTTCGACGCGGAAGCCGCGGATCTTGACCTGGGTGTCGGCGCGGCCGAGGTAGACGAGTTGGCCGTCGGTGGTCCAGCGGACGAGGTCGCCGGTGCGGTACATCCGCTCGCCGGGTGCGAAGGGGCAGGCGAGGAAGCGGGTGGCGGTGAGGCCGGGGCGTCCGGTGTAGCCGCGGGCGAGTCCGGCGCCGGCCAGGTACAGCTCCCCGGTGACGCCCGGGGGCACCGGCCGCAGTCCGTCGTCCAGCACGTACGCCCGCATGTTCCAGATCGGACGGCCGATCAGGGTGTCGGCGCCGTCCGGCCCGGCGAGGACCTCGCCCCGGGTCGCGACGGCACCGGCCTCCGAGGCGCCGTAGAAGTTGAGCAGCCGGGCCCGGGGCAGGGCCCGCCGGAACGCGCGGACGGTGGCGGCGGGCAGTTGCTCCCCGCTGCAGATCCAGACCGCGCAGCCCGCCGCGCCGGACAGTTCACCGTCCCGGAAGCCGTCCAGGAAGGCGTTCAGCAGGCTGGGGACGACGGTGAGCCGGGCGATGCCGTGCCGGGCGGTGGCCGCCGCCAGTTCGGGCACGCTGCGGGCCGTGTCGGCGTCGACCAGGACGGTGGAGCCGCCGGACAGCAGCGGCGCCAGCAGCTCGGTGATCCCGTCGATCACGCTGACCGGCGACTTCGCCAGGATCGCGGCCTTCCGCTGCCCGGGCAGCTCCTCGGCGAACCAGGTCAGCCGGTTGACCAGGGCGCGGTGCAGTCCGAGCACGCCCTTGGGTCGGCCGGTGGAGCCCGAGGTGTAGATCACGTACGCCGGATGGTCGGGCAGCAGCGGGCGGGTGCGGTCCGCGTCGGTGGGGGCGGTGCCGGCCAGCGCCGCCGTGGCGCGGTCCAGCGCGGGGTCGTCCAGCAGCAGCCGGGGCAGGCCGGTCTCCGGCAGCCGTCCGGCGGTCGCCGTGTCGGTGAGCAGCAGGACGGGCGCGGCGTCGTCCAGCATCAGCCGGATGCGGTCGGCCGGGTACGCCAGGTCGACGGGCAGGTGCGCGCCGCCGGCTTTGAGCACGGCCAGCAGGGCGACGACCATCCGCGGCGACCGGGGCACCGCGAGCGCCACGGTGTGCTCCGGTCCGACCCCCAGGCCGATCAGGTGGCGGGCCAGGCGGTTGGCCCGGGCGTCGAGTTCGGCGTAGGTGAGGGCGGCGGTCTCCGTACGGGCGGCGGTTGCCGTGCGGACGGCGGCTTCGGTGCGGACGACGGTCTCGGTGCGGACGGCGACGGCGTCGGGGGTGCGGGCGGCCTGGGCCTCGAAGAGGGCGACCACGGTGGTGGCGGGGTGGCCGCCGGCGGTGTCGTTCCAGTCGGTGAGCACCTGCCGGCGCTCCTGCGCGGAGAGCAGGTCCAGTCGGCCGAGCGGGAGCCCGGGGTCGCGGGCGACCTGGTCGAGCAGTCGGACCAGCCGGGCGACCAGGGCCTCGGCGGTGGCCGGCTCGAACACGTCGGCGCTGTACTCCAGGAAGCCGTCGATCCCGGTCGGGGCGGCGAGCGCGTCCTGCTGTTCGGCCAGGAAGAAGTTCAGGTCGAACTTGACCGAGTCGGCGGCCGGCGGTTCGAAGGCCGCCCGGACGCCCGGCAGCGAGAGCTCGGGGCGGGTGTTGTTCTGGAGCACCAGCATGACCTGGAAGAGCGGGTTGCGGCCCATGGAGCGGGCGGGGTCGAGGACTTCGACGAGTCGTTCGAAGGGGATGTCCTGGTGTTCGTAGGCCTTGAGGGCGGTTTCGCGTGCGCGGTCGAGGAGTTGGGTGAAGGTGGGGTTCGCGCTGGTGTCGGTGCGTAGGACGAGGGTGTTCATGAAGCAGCCGACGAGGTCTTCCATGGCGTCGTCGGTGCGTCCGGCGATGGGGGAGCCGATGGGGATGTCGTGGCCGGCGCCGAGGCGGGTGAGGAGGGCGGCGAGGGCGGCTTGGAGGACCATGAAGAGGGAGGCGCCGTTGTCGCGGGCGAGTTCGGCGAGCCGTCGGTGGGTGTCGGTGGTGACGTGGAAGGGGACGGTGCCGCCGCGGTGGGTGGCGACCTTGGGGCGGGGGCGGTCGAAGGGCAGGGCCAGTTCCTCGGGCAGGCCGGCCAGCTGCTCCGTCCAGTACGCCAACTGCCGTGCGGCCAGGGATCCCTGGTCGCCGTCCTCGCCGAGCAGTTCCCGCTGCCAGCGGGAGTAGTCCGCGTACTGCACCGGCAGCGGCTCCCAGGAGGGGGCCGTTCCGCGGGCCCGCGCCGTGTACGCCCGGGTCAGGTCCCGGGTCAGCGGGGCGGCGGACCAGCCGTCCCAGGCGATGTGGTGGACGATCAGCAGCAGCAGGTGCTCGGCCGGGCCGGTGCGCAGCAGGGTGGCCCGCAGCGGGATCTCGGTCGACAGGTCGAAGCCGCGGCCCGCCTCCCCGGCGGCCTCGGCGGGGCCGCCGTCCCGAACGGCCAGCCCGGTCCAGGCCTCCGCTCCCAGGACCTGCTGGTGGGGTTCGCCGTCGGTCTCCGGGAAGACGGTGCGCAGCACCTCGTGCCGCCCGACCAGGTCGGCCAGCGCCGCGTCCAGGGCGGCGGTGTCCAGCGGCCCGGACAGCCGGACCGCGAAGGTCACGTTGTAGGCCGCCGAGCCGGGCTCCAGCCGGTTCAGGAACCACAGCCGCCGCTGGGCGAAGGAGAGCCGGCCGTCGGACCGGCCGTGGGCGGCGCGCCGCAGCGGTGGCCGCACCTCGCCGCCGCCCGCGAGTTCCCGGGCGACGCCGGCCACCGTCCGCTGCTCGAAGAGCGTGCGGATCGGCACCTCGGTGCCCAGCGCGGAGCGGACCCGGCTGATCACCTGGGTGGCCAGCAGGGAGTGGCCGCCGAGGTCGAAGAAGTCGTCGTCGATGCCGACGGCGGCCCGGCCGAGCGCGTCCGCGAAGATCCCGCCGAGGATCTCCTCGACCGGGGTGCGCGGCAGCCGGCCCACCGGGGCGGGGGCGCTGTCGGGGGCGGGCAGGGCCCGGCGGTCCAGCTTGCCCTGCGGGGTCAGCGGCAGTTCGTCGAGCACGACGACGGCCGACGGGACCATGTACTCGGGCAGCGCTTCGGCGACCCGCTCCCGCAGCGCGCCCGGGTCCGGTACGGCCGGGGGCCGGGCGACCACGTAGGCCACCAGCCGGTCCTCGCCGTCGTCGGTGCGGACCACGACGGCGGCCTGCGCCACCTCGGGCCGGCCGGTCAGCACGGACTCGATCTCGCCCAGCTCGATCCGGAAGCCGCGCAGCTGCACCTGGTCGTCGGCCCGTCCGGCGTAGTCGAGTTGGCCGTCGGGGCGCCAGCTCGCCAGGTCGCCGGTGCGGTACATCCGCTCGCCGGCGGGGCCGAAGGGGTCGGCGACGAAGCGTTCGGAGGTCAGGCCGGGCCGGTCCAGGTAGCCGCGGGCCAGGTTGCCGCCGACGTAGAGCTCGCCGACCACCCCGGCCGGGACCGGCCGCAGCACGGAGTCCAGCACGTAGACCCGGTGGGCCCGGGTGGGCCGGCCGATCGGGGGCCGGCCCGCGCCGCCGAGCCGCTCGCTCACCGTGGAGGCGATCACGGCCTCGGTGGGGCCGTAGCCGTTGATCATCCGCAGTCGCCCGGACCAGCGGGCCACCACGTGCGGCGGGCACGCCTCACCGGCGACGACCATGGTCAGGTCGGCGGGCAGCCGGGTGTCCTCCGGGAGCGCGGCGGCGACCACCGGCGGCAGCCCGGCGAGGTTCACCCGGTGGCGGTGGATCAGGTCGACCAGCGGCCGGCCGGGGACCCGGCACTCCTCGTCGGCCACCACCAGGGTGCCGCCGCCGAGCAGCGACAGGCTGAGTTCCCAGACCGAGGCGTCGAAGCTGAACGAGGCGAACTTCAGCACCCGGGTGTCCGGGCCGGCGCCGAAGCGCTCGATCAGGCTCGCCACCATGGCGGCGAAGCCGGAGTGGTCGACGGTCACGCCCTTGGGCCGGCCGGTCGACCCGGAGGTGTAGATGACGTACGCCGGGTGCCGGGGCAGCAGCGGGGCGGTCCGCTCCGCGTCCTGCGGGGCGTGCGGCGCCAGGGCGGCCAGTTCCGCCGCGGTGGCCGGGTCGTCGAGCAGCACCGCGGCGCGGCCGCCGTCCGCGAGCCGCGGGGCGAGGTCGCGGGTGGTGACCAGCACGGCGGGCCGGCTGTCGGCCAGCATGAAGGCGATCCGGTCGGCCGGGTACTTCGGGTCGATCGGCAGGTACGCCGCGCCGGTCTTGAGCGCCGCCAGGACGGCGCAGGTCATCTCGACCGGGTCCGGTACGGCCAGGGCGATGATCCGCTCCGGTCCGATGCCGCGGGCGATCAGCAGCCGGGCCAGCCGGTTCGACCGCTCGTCCAGTTCGCGGTAGGTCGTCTCGCGGCCTTCGAAAACCACGGCCACGGCGTCGGGCGCCTGGTCGACCCGGGCGGCGAACAGCGCGGGGACCACGGTCCGCGGGGCGGCGTCGGCCCGGCCGGCCCAGTCGCCGAGGATCCGGTGCCGCTCCTCGTCGGTGAGCAGCGGCAGCCGGCGGACCGGGACGTCCGGGGCGGCCAGGACGCTCTCCACCACGTGCGCGAAGCGGTCCAGGATGCGCACGACCTCGCCGCGGTCGTAGCGGTCGGGCCGGAACTGCGCGCTCAGCGTCAGCCGGGTGTCCGGGTACGCGAGCACCGCGAGGCCGCGCTCGCCGGCCAGCCGGGTCCGCGCGTCGCCCAGCCGCAGCTCGGGCACCAGCGCGTTGAGCCGGCCGACGTCGGCCTGCGGCTGGTTCTGGTAGCTGAACACGGTGTCGAACAGCTCGCCGGCGCCGGCGATCCGCTGCACCTCGGCCAGGCCGAGGTGCCGGTGGTCGAGCAGGGCGGTCTGCTCCTCGTCGATCCGGTGGAAGAGCTCGGCGACGGGCAGGTCCGGGTCGAGCCGCACCCGCACCGGGAGCATGTTCAGGAAGAGGCCGACCAGCGACTCGATGCCCGGAAGCTCCGGCGGCCGCACCGAGTTGACCGCGCCGAACACCACGTCGGAGGCGTCGGTGAGGCGGCCGAGCAACAGCGCCCAGCAGCCCTGGAGGACGGTGTTGAGGGTGAGGTTCTCGGCGCGGGCCCAGGCGACCAGCCGGGCGGTGAGCTCCTCGGGGAGGGCGAGGTCGACGGCCTCGGGCAGCCCCGGGTCGCCCGGGCGGTCGGCCGTCCCCAGCCGCAGCGGCTCGCCCAGCCCGTCCAGCGCCCGCTGCCAGGCGGCGCGGGCGGCCTCGGTGTCCTGGGCGGCGAGCCAGTCGAAGTACGCCCGGTAGGAGGGCGCCGGGGGCAGGGCGGACGGGTCGCCGCCGGTGGCGTACAGGGTGAACAGCTCCTGGGCGATCACGCCCATCGACCAGCCGTCCACCAGCAGGTGGTGCAGGGTCCACAGCAGCCGGACCCGGTCGGGGGCCAGCCGGATCACGGTGAAGCGCAGCAGCGGGGGCCGGGCCAGGTCGAAGCCGCGGGTCCAGTCGGCGTCGGTCAGCCGCTGGGCCTCGGCCGCCTGCTCGGCCGCGGTCGGGAGGCCGGACAGGTCGACCTCCTCCCAGGGCACCGGCACCGCGGCGGCCACGACCTGCCGGGCGTCCTCGGTGGACCGCTCGGGGAAGTGCACCCGCAGGCCGTCGTGGCGGGCCAGCAGGGTGGCGGCCGCGGCGCGCAGCGCGGCCGGGTCGAACGGCCCCTCGATGTCCAGGACGGCCTGCATCAGGTAGGAGTTCATGCCCTGCTTGTCGAACTCCGTCTGGAAGATCAGGCCCTTCTGGAGCGGTGACAGCTCCAGGGCCTCCCCGTCCGTCGCGGCGGCCCCGCCCCGCCGGGCGTGGGAGCCGTGGGCGGCCAGGGCTTCGAGCGCGCGGAACCAGGCGCGGGCGATGTGTTCGGCGTCCTCGTCGGCCAGCGCCTCCGGGGCCCAGAGCCAGTCCGCGACCAGGTGCGGCCCGTCCGGCCGGTCCTCGGTGACCGGGGTGGCCGCGAGCACGTGCCGCAGCGGCATCCGCGGGTGCACCCCGGTGCCGACGACGGCGTGCCGGGAGTCCGGCAGCCAGTCCCCGGCGCTCTCGTCCGGGTCGGTCTGGAAGCGGCCGAGGTAGTTGAAGCCGAGCTCCGGCACGCCGTGCCGGGCCAGCGCGGCGACGGTCTGCGGGTTGAGGTGGCGCAGCAGCCCGTAGCCGAGCCCGTGGTCGGGCAGCCGGCCCAGCTGCCGGCGCACCCGGCGCACCGCCGCGTCGAGCGGCTCCCGGTCGGCGTCGCCGAGGTCCAGCCGCACCGGGAAGACACTGGTGAACCAGCCGACGGTGCGGGAGAGTTCGGCCTCGTCGGTGAACGGCTCGCGGCCGTGGCCCTCCAGTTCGACGGTGACGGCGCCGGCCGGGCGGCCGCGGTGCCGGCGCCAGTCGGCGACGGCGAGCGCGAGGCCGGTCAGCAGCAGGTCGTTGATCTCCCCGCCGTAGCCGCGGCGGGCGGCGGCGAGCAGGGCCGCGGTGGTGTCCGCGGGCAGCTCCAGCCGGAGCCGGTGCGCGGTGCCGTACACGTCGCGCTCCGGGTCCAGCGGGCGGGCGCCGAGCGGCTCCCGGCCCGCCGACTGCTCGGCCCACAGCGGGAACTCGCGCACCCGCTCGGCGGTGCGGGCCTGCTCGCCGAGCAGCTGCGACCAGCGGCGGTAGGAGGTGCCGACCGGGTCCGGGTCCAGGCCCCGGCAGGCGGCGGCGAGGTCGTCGACCAGGACGCGCCAGGAGATCCCGTCCACGCACAGGTGGTGGGTCAGCCACACCAGCCGGCCCGGGCGGCCGGGCCCGGCGTCGAGCAGCACGAGCTGGGTCACCGTGCCGGCCTCCGGGGCCAGCCGGGCGCGGGCCGCGTCGATCTGCTCGCCGACGGCGGCGGCCAGCGCGTCCGGGTCGTCGGCGAGCGCCGAGACGTCGACCCGGCGGACCGCGTCGGCGGCCCGGACGGCGCCCTCGGGCAGGGCCTCCAGGGACCACAGGCCGTCGGCCACCACGGTCAGCCGCGACCGCAGCGCGGCGTGGTGGTCCAGCAGGACGGCGGCGGCCGCGGTCAGCCGGTCGAGGTCCAGGCCGGCCGGGGTGGTGAGCACCTGGTACTGGCTGTACTGCCGGGTGCGCTCGTCCAGGACGGCCAGGTCCTCGCGCAACTGGTGGGCGATCGGCAGGAGTTCGACCTCGCCGGTGTCGTCCGGCGCGGCGGCCGGGCGGGTCGCCGCACCCGGGGAGCCCGGCGCGGCGAGCGCCGCGACGGCCGCGGGGGTGTGGTGGGTGCGGATCTGCAGCGGGGTGACGGTCAGTCCGGCCCGGCGGGCGTGGCCGACCGCCAGGATGGCGCTGATGCTGTCTCCGCCCAGCTCGAAGAAGTTGTCGGTGGGGCGGACCTCCGGCACGCCGAGGACCTCGGCGAACGCGGCGCAGACGATCTCCTCGGCCCGGCTGCGCGGGGTGTCCGGCCGGGCCGGGGCCTCGGCGGCGGGCCCCGGGTCCGGCAGCGCCCGGCGGTCGACCTTGCCGTGCGCGGTCAGCGGCAGGGCGTCCAGGACCAGGACGTCGCGCGGCACCAGGTGGTCCGGCAGGACGGCGGCCAGGCGCTCGCGGACCGCGGCCGGCCGCAGCTCGGCCCCGGCGCGCGGGACGCAGTAGCCCACCAGCCGCTTGCCGCCGCCGGCGCCGTCGACCGCCCGCACCACGGCGTCCGAGACGTCCGGCAGCGCGCGTAGCGCCGCCTCGATCTCGCCGAGCTCGATCCGGTGGCCGCGCACCTTCACCTGGTTGTCCCGGCGGTCCAGGAAGACCAGCTGCCCGTCCCCGTCCCACACCACGCGGTCGCCGGTGCGGTACATCCGGCTGCCCGCCGGGCCGTACGGGTCGGGCACGAACGCGGCGGCGGAGCGGGCCGGGTCCGCCAGGTAGCCGCGCCCGACGCCGGCGCCGCCGACGTACAGCTCGCCGGGCGTGCCCTGGGGTGCCGGGAGCAGGGCGTCGTCGAGCACGTAGAGCCGGGTGTTGCGCACCGGGCGCCCGATCGGGACGGAGCCGCGCGCCGGGCCCCCGGGCCCGAGGTGGGCGTGGGCGACGTCGTCTGAGCACTCGGTGGGCCCGTACGCGTTGACCAGCCCGACCAGCGGGTAGCGGTCGGTCCAGCGCCGGCACAGGTCGGCGGGCAGCGCCTCGCCGGTCGCCACCAGGTGGCGCAGCGCGGCCAGCCGGGGGCCTGCGGCGGTCAGGTCCCAGGCGTCCAGGGCCGCGCGCAGCAGCGAGGGGACGACCTCCAGGACGGTGACGCCCTCGGTGTCGGCGAGGGAGAACAGCAGGTCGGGGTCGGCCGCGGTCTCCCGGGGCACCACCCGCACCCGGCCGCCGACCACCAGCGGCGCGAGCATCTGCCACACCGACACGTCGAAGGTGACCGGGGCGTTGTGCACCACGGTGTCGGCCCGGTCCAGCGCCAGGTCGTCGACCTTCGCCAGCAGGTGGTTGACCATCCCCGCGCGATGCACCATGGCACCCTTCGGCGCCCCGGTGGACCCGGAGGTGAAGATCACGTACGCCAGGTCCAGCGGGGCACCGAGGACGGGCGCGAGGTCCTCGGCGGCGTCCCGGTCCCGGGCGGAGACCTCCAGCACCCGGATCGGCCGGCCGGCGGCGGCCACCGCCCGCTCGGCGAGCGGCCGGTGGGCGGCGTCCGCGACCACGGTGCCGATCCCGTTGTCGACGAGCAGGGCGACGGTCCTGGCCTCCGGCGCGTGCGGGTCCAGCGGGACGTAGGCCGCGCCGGCGCCGATCACGCCGAGCACCGCGGCGATGAAGTCGGCGCCCGGGGCGACCAGCAGGGCGACCGGGCCGGTGCCGTCCACCCGGCGGGACAGGGCGCTCGCCCGGCCGACCAGTTCGGCGTATCCGGTCGTGCCGCCGTCCTCGACGACCGCGACCGCCTCGGGGTGCCGGGCGGCGACCTCGCGGATCCGGGCCACCGGGCAGTCGAACTCCGCCAGGCGCTCCGGCCCGCTCGCCCGCCGCAGCCAGTCGGCGCGGTCCCCGGTGGCCACGGCCAGGCCGCCGACCGGCCGGTCGTCCCCGGCCTCGGCGAACCGGTCCAGGAAGGCCACCAGCCGGGCGAGGTGCCCGTCGATCTCCGCCCCGGTGTAGCGGTCCGGGTTCCCGTTGAGGTGCAGTTCGATGCCGGCCCCGGCGGTCTCGACCACGGTGACCATCAGGTCGTCGATCAGCCCGGTCGACAGGTTGACCACCCGGGCGGTGCACGGGCCGAGGGCCAGCTCGGTCTGCTGCGGCAGCAGGTTGACGAACGGTCCGAACGGCCGCCGGTCGTCGCTGCGCAGCCCCATGGCGCGGCGGATCGCGCTGACCCGGTGGCGCTGGTGGCGGAGCACCTGGGCGAGTTCCCGGGAGGTCCGCCGCAGCAGGCCGGCCTTGGTCACGGTGGGGCGGACGGGCACCCGCAGCGGCAGGTAGTTGGCCAGCATCCCGGGGATCGACCGCTCGTGGGCGGTCAGCCGGGCGGTCACCGGCAGGGTCAGCAGGACGTCCTCGACGCCCGTCATCCGCTGGGTGTACACCGCGACCGCGGCCATCACCGCGGTCGGCCAGGTGACGTCCGCGCGGCCGGCGGTGGCGCGCAGGTGGACGCAGGTGGCGGGGGACAGGGCGGCGGTGCGGCGCAGGAAGCCGCGCGGCGGGGCCGCCGGGGGCTCCCGGTGGGAGAGGTCGGCCGGCTCCGGCGGCTCGGGGAACCGGCGCTGCCAGAACTCCGCGTCCCGCCGGGCCCGTTCGGAGCCGCGGTGGGCCGCCTCGGCGGCGAGCAGGTCGGCCAGCGGGGGCAGCGCCGGGCCGGGGTCGCCGCCGTCGGCCCCGTACAGTTCGGCCAGCCGGCGCCAGAGGACCACCTGGCTGAAGCCGTCGCACAGCAGGTGGTGGACGGAGAGGTAGAAGAACGCCCGGTCCGGGCCGAGGGTGAGCACGGCGAGCCGGAACAGCGGGAAGCCGGCGGGGTCGTACGGCTTCGCCAGGTCCGCGTCCATCCAGCCGGCCGCCGCCGCCGACGGATCGGCCTCGGCGCTGAAGTCCACCTCGTCGAGCGGGAGTCCGGCGATCTCGCGCAGGCGCTGGCGGGGCTCGCCGTCGACGTCGAGGAACTGCGCGCGCAGGCACTGCGCCTCCTCGACCAGCCGGGCCAGCGCGGCGCGGAAGCGGGCCCGGTCCAGCGGGCCGCGGACGTCCAGGTAGCCGGCCGAGTTGTACGCGTTGTTCCCGGCCGACCCCTGGACGTCCAGCCAGATCTCGGTCTGGCCGGCCGTCAGCGGCAGCGTGGTCCCCAGGACCGATGTCATCACAGGCTCCCCACGGAGGTCGGGCCGATCGAGGCGAGGCCGGAGCCGGGCGGCGGCGCCGCGCCGTCCAGGGCGTCCGGGCCGAAGGAGTCCAGCACCCACGCGTCGTCGTAGACGGTGTCCAGGTAGCGTTCGCCGAGGTCGGGCGCGATGGCCACCGCCGTCAGCTCCTCGTCCGGCCGGTTGGCGCGCAGCCAGCGGGTGGCCCCGCTGAGCACCGTGCCGGTCGAGCCGCCGAGCAGGAAGCCCTCGCGCAGCAGGGCGCGGCAGGCCCGGACGGTGTCGGTCTCCGGGACCAGCACGGTGTCGTCCACGTAGGACTCGTCGAGGATCGGCGGCCGGACGCTGGTGCCGATGCCCGGGATCAGCCGGCCGCGCGGCTCGTGGCCGAAGTTGACCGAGCCGACGGCGTCGATCGCGACGATCGTCACCCCCGGGTTGTTCTCCCGGAAGTACCGGGCGCACCCCATCAGGGTGCCGGTGGTCCCGGCGCCGACGAACAGCACGTCCAGCTCCGGGAAGGCCTTGGCGATCTGCGGCCCGGTGGTGCGGTAGTGGGCGGTCCAGTTGCCCGGGTTGGCGTACTGGTTCAGCCAGTGGAAGTCCCGGTGCTCGGCGCACAGCCGGGCGACCAGGTCGAGCCGGGCGCCGAGCAGGCCGCGCTGCGGGTCCGGCTCGGTCACCACCCGCACGTCGGCGCCCAGGCGCTGCATCAGCCGCCGGGAGACGGAGGTGCAGCGGGAGTCGGTGACGCAGACGAAGGTGAGCCCCCGGCTGGCCGCGACGAGGCTGAGCGCCACGCCGAGGTTGCCGGAGGAGCTCTCCACGACCGTCATCCCCGGCCGCAGCTGCCCGGACCGGAGGGCGGAGTCCACCATCTCGCTCGCCGCCCGCAGCTTGACCGAGCCGGCGAAGTTGAACCCCTCGCACTTGAGGTACAGCGGACGGCCGACCATCCGTCGGAGGTCGACGTACAGGTCCTCGACGTCGAATTCCTGCGGTGTCGTGATAACTGGCATGCGTCTACTCCCACCCGGTCGTTCCGTGGTAGCGGGTGCCCAATCGGTCCGAAGCGATGGCCCCATGGTTTCCGAACGCGCTGACGTCGCACTGATCCGCAGCTGATGGGGCGAAAGCCCTGGTCCGAGCCTCAGGGCCGGCCGTCGGCCGCGCCCGGGGCGCGCCCGACCTTCCCGGTGAGCAGCCCCTGGAAGAGGTTCAGTCTGTGGATGTTGGCGGCGCCCTCGAGGAACTCCATCGCCCGGGCGTCGCGGGCGAGTTTGTCCAGCACCGGGTGCGCCAGCCGGGCGCCGGGCCCGAAGAACCCGCAGGCCGCCAGCGTCACGTCCTCCGCGAGCCGGGCGGCGCGCAGCTTGGCGGCCGAGGCGAGGTGCCCGTCGGCCGGCCGGGCGTCGACCGCCGCGGCGGCCCGCAGCACCAGGTGGCGGACGGCGTCGATCCGGCGGCCGAGCGCGTCCAGCCGCTCCCGCTCGGCGGTGCGCAGCGGGCCGCGGTGCTCGGCCACGTAGTCGTGGGCCGCGCGGGCGATGCCCACCGCGATCGCCGCGACGCCGGGGCGCAGCAGGTTGAAGGTCTGGACGAAGGCCCACACCCCGCGCCGGCTGGCCGGGAGGTGGCGGCCGAGGAACCGCTCCTCGGGGACGGCCACCGAGTCCAGCCGGATCGAGCTGATCCGGGCGCCGCGCAGCCCCAGCATGTCCAGCGGTTCGGCGTGGAACCCGGGGGTCGCGGTGTCGACCAGCACGGCGGTGATGCCGAGCGGCCCGGGCCGGGTGCGGGCGAAGACCACCGCGAGCCGGGCCCGCGAGGCGTTGCCGACGTAGCGCTTCTCGCCGTTCAGCAGCGCCCCGCCCGGGGCGGGGGTCAGCGCGGTGGTCAGGGCCGTCGCGTCCGAGCCGCGGTCCGGTTCGGTCAGCGCGAAGCAGGTCCACAGCGGTTCGCTCAGCATCCGGCCGTAGAACCACTGCTTCTGCCGCTCGTCGGCGCACAGGCCGACCGCGACGCCGGCCAGGAACGGCCCCGGCGAGGCGACCATCGAGCCGACGTCGGCGCGGGCGAGCTCCTCCATGACGACCGCGCGCTCCAGCGCCGAGTCGCCGCAGTGGCGGTGCCCGTCGATCTTCTCCGGCTCGTTCCCGTACTCGGCCGGGATGCCCATCGTCGCGAGGTAGCGGACGGCCGGGAGGTCCAGGTGGTGCCGGATGGCCTCCGGGTCGCGGTCGATCTCCAGCGCGAGCGGGCGCAGGTCGGCGCCCCACTCGCGGGCCCGGGCGCGCAGCGCGGCCAGGTGCCCGTCCGGCCCGGTCACCGCGGCTCCTCCCCGGTCACGAAGACCTCCGCCACCAGCTCCGACAGGTAGCAGGGCATCCCGGGGCCGTCCCGCAGGTAGCCGCTGGCGCCCAGCAGCCGGACCTGCTCGCGGTCGGCCGCGGTGATCCGGGCGTGCAGGTCCGCCAGCACCGCGGCGGACAGGTCGCCGGGGCCGGCGCCGGACAGCACCGCCTCGACCTCCAGGTGGTCGGCCACCGCCTCGGCGACGGTGCCCTTCACCAGCTGCTGCTGCAGCAGGTAGGTGTCGCCGCTGCGGCGCCGGCCGAGGTAGTCCAGGCACGCCGAGCGCAGCGACTCCGACAGTCCGAGCCGCACCCAGGCCAGGCCCAGGACGAAGGCGGAGCCGGCGTCCCGTTCGGCCGCGCTGCGCCCGGCCGGCTGCGGGGCGGTCGTGACGGCGGCGGCGACCACCTCGCCGCCGGGCAGCGGGGTGCGCGACAGCACGGCCTCGTCGCCGGGGCGGCGCGGCCGGGTGGTGCCGTCGACCCAGAGCCAGTCGGCCGCGGCGAAGGTCCCGGCGTCGGCGACGGTGTGCCCGCCGGGCCCGCAGGGCAGCAGGCCGGGCGTCAGGGAGGAGCCGAGCAGCCGCAGCGCCGGGGCGAGTCCCTGGTGCCGGGCGGCGTCCCGGCAGCGGGTCCACAGGCCCGCGTCCTGCCGCGTCACGGTGGTCATCGACCGCCCCGTTCGATCAGGCAGACGGCGAGGTCGCCGGTGTCGGGCTCGTGGTCGACGACGACGATCCGCTGCTCCCGGCCGGCCGACCAGGCGGGGTCGGCGGCGAGGGCGGTGAGCGCGCCGGAGGCCGGGTGGCCCGGCGGGGTGCGCACGATCCGGCCGGGGTGGCCCGGCAGGTCGCGCGCGGGGTCGACGGCGGCGCCGGCGACCACCGGGCAGCCGGTGGCGTCCAGGTCGGCCAGGGCGGTGCGGACGGCCGCCGCCACGTCGTCCGGGCCGGTGGCGGTGCGCTGCCACAGGGTGAGCCGGCCGAGGGAGCCGGTGTCGGTCAGCAGCAGCGCGAGGCCCGCGTCGCCGGCGAGTTCCCGTCCGCTCCGGTACGGGAAGGTGGCCTGGTCGAGTACGAACAGCGCGACCCGGCGGTGGCCGTGCCGCCGGGCGTAGGCGGCGGCCAGCCGCAGCGCGGCGAAGGGGGCGTTGGAGCCGCACTCGGAGACGGTGAAGGACAGCGGGCCGCCGGGGACGAGCTCGGACAGGGCGGTGACCGCGGCGAGCCGGCAGTCCAGGTCCGGGGTGGCGTGGGCGACCACCGCCAGGTCGATCGGCGCGCTCCGGGCGTCGTGCGGGGCCGAGGGGTCCGACGGGGCTGGCGGGGCTGACGGCCCGAGCCCGGCGAGCAGCTCCCCGGCCATCGCGGCGAAGGTGTTCCCGGCCGCGTCCTGGACCAGGTCCGGCCGGTGGTCGACGCCGTAGGCCGCCGTCAGGTCGGCGAAGTGGCGCCGGGAGAAGGCGTCGTCGATCCGTGCCGGGCCCGGCGGGAACCTCCGGTGGGTGATCGCGGCGAGCCCGAGCGGGAAGACGGCGGGCGCCTCCCAGGGGCCCTTCGTCGGTGCGGTCCGGACCGGCATCCTCAGCCGTCCAGTTCCGTGGCCACGAAGTCGGCCAGCGAGCGCACGCTCGCGAAGTGGGCCATCTCCAGGGAGTCGGTGTCGAACTCGACGTCCAGTGACTCCTCCAGCCGCATCAGCAGCTCGAAGACGCCGGTCGAGTCGAGGCCGAGCTCGTCGAAGAGCCGGGACTCCTCGGTGAGTTCGGGCAGGTCGTAGTCGAGCACCTCGCCGAGGGCGGCGGAGATCTCGGTGACGATCCGCGCGCGGTCCGTGCCGGTCGCTCCGGTCATGGTCAGCACTCCTTCCGGTGGGTGGGCGGGGGGTTCTCGGGCGCGGATTCTCAGGCGCGCCGGAGGAGTTCGGGGGCGATCGGGCGCTGGTGGCGCAGCAGGTCCTCGGGCCGGTCGGGTTCGCGGACCAGGTGCGCCTCGCCGTCGAGCACCAGGACCTCGGCCGGGTAGCCGTGGCTGAGGAAGTGCACGGGGGAGGCGGTCGGTCCGTACGCGCCGGAGCGCAGCACTCCGAGCAGGTCGCCCGGGCGCACCGGCGGCAGCTCGGCCTTCTTGGCCAGCGTGTCGTTGGGCGTGCAGAGCGGGCCGGTGACGTTCCAGACCTCGGTGGCGGGCTCGTCGATCCGGTTGAGCAGCCGCATCGGGAAGTTGCGCTTGACGAAGGAGCCGATGCCGACCGCCGCCATGTGGTGGTGGGTGCCGCCGTCGGCGACCGCGAAGCGCTCGCCCAGCGACTCCTTCACGTACCGGATCCGGGTGACGTACGTGCCGGCCAGCGCGGTGAGGTAGCGGCCGAGTTCCATCACCAGCCGGGTGCCGGGGTGGCGTTCGGCGAACCCGGCGACCAGCGGGTTGATCCCGGCGGCGAGCTTCGGCAGGTCGAGGTCCCGCTCGCCGTCGAAGTAGGCGACGCCGAGCCCGCCGCCGACGTCCACCAGCTCGAGCGGGAAGTCCAGGGCGGCGGAGAGGCGTTCGGCGAGCGCGAAGATCCGCTCGGTGTTCTCGACGACGGTGTCCTCGACCAGGATGCGGGTGCCCATGTAGACCTGCACGCCCATCACCCGCACCGCCGGGTGGCGTGCCACCAGCCCCGGATCGGCGAGCAGTTGGGCCTCGTCCATGCCGAACTGGCGGGCCTTGCCGCCCATGGTGAGGCCGGAGCCCTTGACCGAGAAGCTCGGGTTGACCCGCAGCGCCACCGGGGCCACCACCCCGCGCTCGCGGGCGAGTTCGTCGATCAGCGCCAGTTCCTGGAAGGACTCGCAGACGATCGCCGCGATCCGCTCGTCCAGGCAGGCGGCCAGCTCCTCCCGGCTCTTGCCGGGCCCCAGGAAGATGATGTCCGGGCCGGTCACCCCGGCCCGCCGGGCGGTGCGCAGCTCGGTGAGCGAGGAGACCTCGGCGCGGGCGCCGTGGGCGTGGAGCAGGGCGCAGACGGCCAGGTTGGGGTTGGACTTGAGCGAGAAGAACACCTGCAGGCGCGGGTCCAGCTGTTCGCGCAGTTCGCGCATCCGCCCGGTCAGGGCGTCCCCGTCGTAGAGGAAGAGCGGGGTGCCGTACCGCTCGGCGATCTCGGTGACGGGTGTGCCCTGGATCTCGAAGACTCCGCTCACGGCCGGTCTCCCCTCTCCCGTCCGTCGAGGCGGACGGCGATCTGCGCGTCGATGGTGGTCAGTTCCTCCGCCGAGTCGGCGACGACGATCCCGTACAGCCGGCCGTCGACGGGGGCGTCGGCGCCGGTGAACGCCGCGTTGACGGTGGCGAAGTTGTTCACCAGCAGGCCCCGGCCGCCGGCCGGGTCGAGCAGCAGGCCGTCGAGCAGCCGGCGCAGTTCGTCGAAGGCCAGGGGTTCGGTCAGCCGCAGCGGGTAGTGGCGGGCGACGGCGACCTGTCCCGGCTTGACGAACCGTTCCTGCAGACGGACCTGGTAGGTGGACATGTTGTTGCGGGCGTTGATCTCCACGACCGGGTAGAGCCCGCCGTCCGGGTCCACCATGGCGTCCACGCCCACCACGCCGTGGAAGCCGTCGGCGGCCAGCCGCTTGCCGAGCCGGTCCGCGGCGGTGCGCAGCTCGTCGACCTGGGCGGCGGTGAGCCGGGCCGGCATCCGGTGGCCCTTGTGGACGCCGTCCTCGGTCAGCTGCTCCTTGACGAAGTCGAACGCCACCGAGCCGTCCAGGCCCACGGTGAACTGGTAGTTGAGGTCGGCGGCCTTGTCGACCCACTCCTCGACGACCATGGCGATCCGCTCCCGGCCGGAGCCCTCGACCTGCTTGGCGACCAACCCGAGGATGCGCTCGCCCCGGCGCCGGCTGGTCAGCCGGGCGATGCCCTTGCCGGAGACGCCGAACGCCTCCTTCACGACGGCCCGGCCGTCGCCGAGTTCGGCGTCCACTGCCGCGAAGGCGGCGGCGAGTTCGGCGAGCGTCTCGCAGGCCCAGCCCCTCGGCTGGCGCAGGCCCAGCTCGTCGGCGATCCGGCGGCTGTACACCTTGCTGTTGACGGCCTTGCAGGTGGCCGCGTCCGGCCCGGCGAGCGGCAGCCCGGTGGCCGCGGCGAGGCGCTCCTCCGGTTCGGACACGCCGTGGACGGCGATCCGGCAGTCCTCGGCGGCCAGGCCCGCCAGCGCGGCGAGCAGCGCCGGGTCGGCCAGGGCGTCCTCGGTGACGGTGCGCTGCGGGTCCTGGACGGCCGGGACGTGGACGCGCGGCAGCTCCAGGCCGAGGCCGGCCAGGTACCCGAGGTAGTCCCGGTCCGGGTGGGTCTTGAGCACCACGTGGTCGCGGCCGCCGGCCAGCAGCAGGGCGAACTCGTCCATCCGGTTGACCACGGCGCTGGAGGCGGCGGCGGACAGCCGGGGCAGGGTGTGCTCGCCCAGCGCCCACTGCTGCTCCACCTCGAAGTTGCCCAGGAAGAGGAAGCGGGCGTCCGGCGATCCGGTCAGGGCGAGCGACAGCCGGCCGGCGAAGTCCTGGGCCGGGGGCCCCGGGTGGGCGGCCATCAGTGCCTCACGACCATGGCGGCGAAGGACTGGCCGAGCCCGGCGGAGGTCATCAGGTAGGTGTCCCCGGGCCGTAGCAGGCCGAGTTCGAGCGCCGACTGGTAGTTGATGAACGGGTCGGCGCAGAAGCAGTGGCCGGTCCGGGCGATGTTCTCCAGGAAGATCCGGTCCCGGTGGATGCCGAGCGCGTTGGCGGCGACCGTCCAGGAGACCCGGTTGACGTTGTGCGGCAGCACCAGGTCGAGGTCGCCGACGGCCAGCCCGGCCGCGGCCAGGGCGCCGTCGATGACCTCGGCCATCGCGTCCTGGTAGATCCGCTTGGCCTCGCGGGCGCCCTCGGCGTCGAGGTCGATGACGCCGTCCTCGCGGCCGTGGATCCGGGCGTGGTAGCCGAGCACCCGGTTGCGGTCGCCGCCGGCCCCCACCAGCAGGGCGGTGACGCCCTCGCCCATGATCGACACGTCCTCGACCCACTGGGAGAACGGGGTGAGCGTCTTGTCGCCGGCCAGGACCAGCGCGAGCGCGTCCGGGTCCCCGTCCTCGGCCAGCAGGGTGCCGGCCGCGTCCACCGCGAGCAGGCCGGTCGCGCACCCGTGGTCGGCCACCGAGAACACCTTCGCCCGGCGCAGCCCGAGCGACTCGCAGACCGTCCGCAGCGGGCTGACCGGGTACGGTGCGGTGGTGCGCAGCCCCTTGGCGCGCACCACGTACCGGATCCGGTCCTCCTGCCCGGCGAGGGCGTCCAGCTTGCCCGCCGCGGTGGTCAGCAGCTCCGCCTCGGACTGGTCGGGCGCCTGGCAGATCCGGTCCAGGCCGTACAGCCTGGTGAACCGGCGCACCTGCTGGTCGGTCAGCCCCAGCGGCTCCCGCAGCTGTTCGACCGAGACCGTCGGTGGCAGGTAGCTCGATACCGCTTCTATCGACGTCATGCGACGGGGCCTCCTCGCGACAAGGATCGGAGCCCCACCAGAGTCGCCGGGAACGCTGACAGGCTGCTGACGCCCGGCTGATCGCCGGACGGCAGGCAGCCGGTGGTCGCGTCAGGCCTGCTTGACCGAGATGCGTCCGTTGCTGGTGCTCAGGGTGAGCTGGTACTGGCCGGACGGGTCGTCGGAGACCCCGATGTCCTTGTGGCCGTTGCCGGTCTTCGCGGAGACCTTGTACTTGGCGGCCGGCACGACCAGGGTGATGGCGCCGTTGGAGGTCGACGCGGAGACGTCTTGCGGCTTGGTCGAGGTGATGTTGATCGCGCCGTTGTGGGTCTCGGCCCGGATCCGGTCGCCGTTCAGCCCGCGCCCGCTGATGGCGCCGTTGGTGGTCTTCACCTCCGTGCTGCCGTTCACCCCGTCCAGGTTGACCCCGCCGGAGTGGGTGGAGACCTGCACGCTGCCGACCTGCGTGAGGCTGACCGAGCCGGAGGAGGTCTGGCCGGTGACCGGCAGCCCGGCGGGGACCTCGACGGTGTAGGTGACCGAGCAGTACTGGCCGCAGCCGCCGAGCACCAGGACGCCGTTCTCGACCCGGCTCGTCGCGCCCGGCTTGTCGTTCTTGTAGCTGACCGACCGGTGCACGGAGATCTTGTCGAGGCCCTCCTTGCCGCGCAGGGTGACCCCGCCGGAGGTGGTGTCGAGCTTCACCGCGGTGATCCTGTCGCCCACCGTGGCGTCGTCGTCGAAGGTGTTGTCGGGAGCTAAGCCGCAGGCGCTCAGACCGCCCACGGCGGCCGCGAGGACGACGAAGGACGCGAGACGGCCGGACTGCTGGCGCATGTCATTCCCCAGATCTGGAAGGCGTTGCCGGAAAAGGCCCCGTCGCGGGGCGTACCCCACGACGCTAGCGCGCCGGAAAACCGGCGGACCATGGGGCTAACCCCCCTGTCCCGATGGGGAGTTCCCCCAAACGGCGGACGTCAGGCGAATGTCAGTTCCAGGTCAGCGCACCCGTCCAGAGTCGAGCCATGACAGCGCTGACGGCACGGGCCCCCGAGCGGACCCTGGGCGTACTGGGCGGCATGGGCCCGGCGGCGACCGCGGAGTTCCTGCGGCTGCTCGCCGCCGACGCGCCGGCCGCCCGGGACCAGCAGCACCCCCGGCTGCTGCTGCTGTCCGAGCCGGGCATCCCGGACCGCACCGCCGCGATCCTCGGCGGCGACGAGGAGCCGGCCCGGCGGGTGCGGGAGTGCCTGCGCACGCTGGTCGGCTGGGGCGCGGACCTGCTGGCGGTGCCCTGCAACACGGCGCACGTCTTCCTGGACGGCTTCGCCGCCACCTCGCCCGTGCCGGTGGTCGACATCGTCGACGCCACCCTGGACGAGGCCGTCCGGCTGAGCCCGGACGGCGGCTGGCTCACGGCGACCACCGGGACCGTGCTCAGCGGCCTCTACCAGCGGCGGGCCGCGGCCCGCGGCTACCGGCTGCTGCTGCCGGACGACAGGACGCAGCAGGCCGTCCACGGGGCCGCCGAACGGGTGAAGGCCGGACGGGTCGAGGAGGCCGGCGCCGCCTTCCGGGACGCCGTCGGAGGGCTGTGGCGGCGCCGGCGGCTGCCGGTGGTGGCCGCCTGCACCGAGCTGCCGCTCGCCTACCGCAGCGCGGGCCTGCCGGCGGAGCTGATGGTCTCCAGCCTGGCCGCGCTCTCCCGCGCGTGCATCGCCGAACTCTACCGGAGCGTGCCGGTCCGTACCTGAAGCTTGTCGCGACGGAGAACGGCCCCGGCGCAGCAGCGCCGGGGCCGTTCTCCGTCGGGCGTTCCGTTCCGGTTCGTGCCGTTCGCGGGCCGGTCAGCCGCAGCCGCCGGCGTGGCCGTCGTCGACGGAGCGGGCGCCGAGTCCGACCGCGGGCGCGGCCGGCGGCGGCAGCGCCCCGGCGGGCACCGCCCGGGCCCGCAGGTGGGCGACGAAGTCCGGCAGCCGGTCCAGGCCCCAGAAGCGGCTGAAGCCCTGGACGAAGAACGGCACGCCGAACACCCCGTCGTCGCAGATGTCCTTGAGCAGCCGAGCCCCCTGCCGGCGCAGCTCGGGATCGTCGCTCGCCCCCGCCGCCGCCACCGGGTCGAGGCCCAGTCCGGCCGCGATCCCGGCGACGACCGTACGGTCGCAGATGTCCCGCCCCTCCTCCCAGCGGGCCCGGTAGGCGGCCGCCACGAACTGCGGGCCGCGACCCCCGCGCACGGCCAGCAGGTAGGCCAGGTGGGGCACCTCCCACACCGGGTCGCGGTCCACCGGCCAGCGGAACTCCACCCCCCGCGCGGCGGTGAGCCGCCGCACGTCCTGGAGGACGTACAGGTGCTTGGCGCGGGACATCGCGGTGTACGGGAACGTGCCGCCGAGCTCGGCCAGCAGCCGCTCGCTGGTGGGGTCGGGCTCGAAGAACGGCCGCCACTCCACCGCGTCGGCCACGTCCGGGTGCCGCTCCAGCAGCTCCCGGTAGGCGAGCCAGGAGTACGGGCTGCGCAGCGAGAAGTAGAACCGCGGCGCCCTGCCGGAGCCGCTCACAGCACCAGCCCGCCGTCGACCCCGAAGACCTGCCCGGTGATGTACGAGGCGCGGTCCGACAGCAGGAAGGCCACCAGGTCGGCGACCTCCTCGGGGCGGCCGAAGCGGCCCAGCGGGATCCGGGCGGCGAGGCCGCCGCCGACGTCCCCGGCCAGGCCGGAGGTCATGTCGGTCTCGATGAAGCCGGGCGCCACGGCGTTGACCCGGATGCCGCGCGGGGCGACCTCCTTGGCCAGCGCCTTGGAGAACCCGATGATCCCGGCCTTGGACGCCGAGTAGTTGGTCTGGGTGGCGTTGCCGTACACGCCGGCCACCGAGGACATCGTCACCAGCGCACCGGCGCGGCGCTTCATCATGGCGAACACCGCCGCCCGGCAGACGTGGTAGGTGCCGTCCAGGTTGACCCGCATGACGTCCTGCCAGGCCTGCTCGGTGAGCAGCACCAGCGGGTTGTCCCGGACGATGCCGGCCGAGGAGACCACCGCGTGGAGCGGGCCCAGCTCGTGCTCGGCCGCCCGGACGAAGGCCTCGGCCTCCGCGCGGTCGGCCACGTCGACCCGGCGGGCCAGCACCCGGGCGCCGGCCGCCTCGGCCTCCTTGGCGGTCTCCGCCGCGGCCTCCTCCCGGGACTGGTAGCAGAACGCCACGTCGTAGCCGTCGGCGGCGAGCCGCGCCACCACGCTGCGCCCGATGCCCCGGGACCCGCCGGTCACCAGGGCGACCCGTCGTGCGGACATCACGGCCTCCCGCCGGTCGTGGTTCCAGGGGCCCGGAGCACCTCGGCCGGGCGCAGCGCCAGGGTCAACTGGCCGACCTCCAGCACCGGCCGGCCGTCCACGGTGCTGCGGCCGGAGGTGATGAAGGTGTCGCCGAGGTCGCGGACCATGGTGACCTCGTGCACCATGACCGAGCCGGGGCGGACCGGGCCGAGCACCCGGACGTCCCGGGTCCTGGCCAGCAGCACGACCTGCCCGGTCAGCACGTCGGCGTTCGGCTTCTCCCAGCAGGCGAGCAGCACCGCGCACTGCGCCCAGGACTCCAGCATCTGGCCCAGCGGGTAGTCGTACTCCTCGTTGGGGGCGTCGTCGGGCACGTCCTGGTAGGCGGGCTCGGCGAGGGTGACCGCCTTGTACGCGACCAGCCGGCGGCCCGGTTCGATCTCGGCGATCCGGTCGACCAGCAGCGCGGGGTGGCGGTGCGGGACGACCGACTTGATGGCGGCGGTGTCCTTCACAGGACCTCCCGGGGGTAGAACAGGGCGATCTCGGCGGCGGGGCGGTCGTCGGCGGAGACCTGGGCGGAAACCCGGACGCCGTCGTGGTCGCGCTGGATCCGGGCGTCGACGGCGACCTCCTCGCCGGGCCGCACCGGGCTCAGGAACCGGGCCCGGGTGAGTTCGGCCCGGCCGGGGCAGGGCACGGCGGCCGCGGCCGCCAGCTCGTGGACGTACTGCACCAGGCCGAAGCCGGGGACCACCGGCAGGCCGGGGTAGTGCCCGCGCAGGAACGGTTCGTCCGCGCTCAGCACGACGGTGCCCCGGACGTGCCGGGCCACCGGCTCGCCGGCCGTGCCGCCGGGCTCGGGGCGGCCTTCCGGCTCCACCACGGTCAACGCTCTGAGCATCATGGTCTGTCCCTCCTCTGTCACGTGGACGGCCCCCACCGGGACGGCCGCCGGGTTCAGCCGCCCAGGAGCGCGCAGCCGACCGTGCCGTCCCGGTCGACGCAGGTCACCAGCGCCAGCCCGGCCGTGGGCAGCCGGCCCTCGTCGGCCGCGGCCAGCACCGCCGCCAGCTGGAGGCCGGTCGCGGCCGCCGAGGCGTCGCCGAGCAGCGGCCGGCACCGGATCCACTCCGGGTCCGCGCCGGCCGGCAGGGCCGCGCGGACCGCCGCCTCCTCGCCGGGGGCCCCGAGCGGGGCCGCCAGGCGTACGTCCCGGCCGTCCGCACCGGCCTCGGCGAGCACCGCGCGCACGCACTCGGTCAGCGCCGCGGCGGCCTGTCCGGGCCGGTGGTAGGCGCGGAAGCGGGTGCCGAGCAGCCGCGCCAGCACCGGGCGGCCGGCCGCCCGGGCCTGGTCGGCGGACTCCAGCAGCCAGGCCACGCCGCCCTCGCCGAGCGGGGTCCGGGCGTCCTCGTCCGCGCTGTGCCACTCCAGCCAGGCGCGCTGGACCGAGTACTCCTCGGCGGCGCCGCACAGCACCCGGTCGCAGTGCCCGCCGCGGAACAGCCGGGCGGCGTAGCCGAGGGCGAGCAGACCGGCCGACCAGCCGCCCGCGATGGTGCTGTTGGGGCCCTTGATGCCGTGCCAGATCGCGCACTGGCCGGCGGCCCGGTTCATCACGGTGTTGGGGAACCTGGCCGGGTCGACCAGGTAGGGGCGGTCGCCGGTCAGCGAGTCCCTGGTGAAGTCCATGATGCTCTGCACGCTGCCCGAGCCGGTGCCCAGCACCAGGGCGACCCGCTCGGGGCGCTCCAGCAGGCCGGGCCCGCAGCCGTCGAGCAGCGTGCCGAACGTGTGCACGGCGAGCGCGGTGACCCGGTCCATGGTCCTGGTGCCCTTGCGGCCCAGGGCGCCGGCGGCGCTGAAGTCCGGTACCAGGGCGGCCTGTTCGTACGGGCCCGGGTAGGCGGTGCGGTCCAGGGCGGTGACGGCGCCGGCGCCCGACCGCAGCCCGGCGCCGAAGGCCCGCGCGCCGACCCCGAACGGGGAGACCGCCGACCAGGCGGAGAACACCGGCTCGCGCACTGCGGGCGCGCCGTCGGCCGGCCGGGCCCGGGCCGGACTGTCGGTGGCCGTCATACCCGGCCCCGGCCCAGGGCCCTGCCCGCCTTGCCGGTCAGGGCGTCGGTCAGCCGGTCGTCGAAGTCGACCAGGCTCCAGTCGCGGCGGTTCTCGATCACCGCCCAGCCGTGGGTGATCCGGCCGGTGGCGGTCGGCACCAGGACGCCGTCGCGCAGCACGTAGGCGTCCATCCGGGCGGTGTAGGTCAGCCGCTTGAAGACGCTCTCGACGGTGTAGACGGTGTAGAGGGTCTCCTCCATCAGCGCCTCGTCCAGGAGGGTGATCCGGGAGTGCGGGACGACCGGGATCCAGTCCTGCTCGTCCAGCAGGGTCTTGATGGAGACGCCGCGGTCGGCCAGGAAGAGGTCGACGACCTCCTCCATCTGCCGCAGGTAGCCGGACATCTGGACCCGCTCGGTGAAGTGGCAGTAGAAGTACGGCATCCGCCACGCCCAGCCGAAGGCGTTGCGCCCCGCGGTCAGCTGTTCGAGCGGGTCGGCGCCGGGCTCCAGCGGGACGGGCGCGCCGCCCGCGCCCAGCCGGTCGACGGTCAGGGCGGCGAGCTCGGCGGGCGGCTCGGCGACGGCGTGGCCGCGCGGGTCGGACCGCAGGTGGAGGGTGACCTTGGCGGCGACGGCCTTCACGGTCTCGCCGGAGCGCTCCACGGTCAGCTCCACGCCCAGGCGCAGTCCGTCGTCCTGGGCGGGCAGCCGGCGCACGGTGGCCGTCACGACGTCGTCGATGTGCAGCGCGGTGAGGATCTTGGTGTCGAGGTCGGTGAGGTCCACGCCCAGGCCGTACCGCTCGAACAGCTCCCCGGGCGGGAACCCGTGTTGCCGGGCGTGGTCGTAGACGGCCTCCTCGACCAGGTAGTTGACGTGCTTGAACCCGATCCAGGTGCAGATGTTCGAGCCCTCGTAGCGCGGGCGGAGCTCGACCCGGGTGGTCGGGTCGGCGGCCGGGGCACTGCTGGTCATGGCGACTCCAGGGATGAGAGGGTGGTGGCGTCGGCGGGCGGCGCCCCGGCCACGGCGGTGCGCAGGAAGTCGCACACCAGCCGGGCGACCAGGTCGGGCCGCTCGACCATCGGGAAGTGCCGGCAGCCCGGCAGGGGTTCGTACCGCGCCCGGGGCACCCGGGCGGCGAGCGCCCGGCCGTCCTCGGGCCGGGCGGCGGTGTCCTGCTGCCCGGAGAGCACGAGCAGCGGCGAGCGGACCGCGCCGAGGTCGAGCGTGGGGGAGCGCAGGTAGGCCTCGAAGAACCGCATCCAGCCGTACGGCCCGACCTGGTCGCGCAGTTGGCGCGCCATCCAGTCGCGGTGGGAGCGGGCGAAGCGCGCGGTCTCGCCGACCTCCAGCGCCTCCTCGAAGACGCGGTGGAAGTCGTTCAGGTAGTACGAGATCACCGACCAGTCGAAGTCCTTGGGGCTGGGCCGGTAGAACGGGCTGATCAGGACGGTGGGCCGGGGTGCGGTCCGGCCGGCCGCGGTCGCCTCGACGACCAGGTTCGCCGCGTACGAGTGGGCCACGACGGCGTCGAACCGCTCGTCCAGCAGTTCGACCAGGAAGCGGCCCGGATCGGGCCGGGCGCCCCAGCCGTCGCCCTCGGACTGGGCGCGCCACGGCAGTTCGACGTCCCACAGCTCGAATCCGGCCCCGGCCCGCCGCACCAGCGGGCTCCACACCGAGGGCTTGCCGCCCAGGCCGTGCAGCAGCAGCACCCGGATCGGGTCGGGGTCCTCGGCGGCCCTGCGCAGCCGGGGGATCGGCGCGCTCATGCGTCCGGCTGCCCCGGGTCCGCCCGCCCCGCCTGCGGGTCGTCCCGGTACGCGCCGAGGATGAGCACCGCGTTGTTGCCGGCGAAGGCCAGCGCGTTGTTCTGCACGATGCGCACCTCGGCGGTGCGGGCCCGGTTGGGGACGGGGTCGAGGCCGCACTCCGGGTCGGTCCGGCGGTGGTTGATCGTCGGCGGGATGAAGCCCTCCTTGATCGCCAGGGCGCAGGCGGCGGAGGCGAGGGCGCTGGCCGCGCCCATGGTGTGGCCGAGCATCGACTTGATGGAGACGGTCGGCGGCGGGGTGGCGAACACCTGCCGGATCGCGCCGGCCTCCGTCACGTCGTTGGCCTTGGTGCCGGTGCCGTGGGCGGAGATGAAGTCGATGTCCTCCGGCTTCACCCCGGCGTTGCGGTGGGCCAGTTCGATGCAGGCGGCCAGGCTGTCCTGGTCCGGGGCGACCGGGTGGTGGGCGTCGCAGTTCAGCCCGTACCCGAGCACCTCGGCGTAGATGTCCGCGCCGCGGGCGAGCGCCGACTCCAGGCTCTCCATCAGCAGGACGCCGGCGCCCTCGCCGGTGAGGATGCCCTTGCGGCCGACGTCGAAGGGCTGGCTCACCTCCGGGGCGATGGTGCCGAGCCGGTAGAAGCCGGTGAAGGTCTTGCGGCAGACCGCGTCGGCGCCGCCGGACAGGGCCACGTCCGCCTCGCCCGATCGGATGGCGTCGAAGCCGGAGCCGATGGCGTAGTTGCCCGCGGCGCAGGCGGTGGCGATGGTGACGGCCTCCACGTCGACCAGTTCCAGCTCGCGCACCACGCTGCTGGACAGCAGGCCGGCCGAGGAGCGGCGGGCCACCACCGCGGGCAGGTCCTCGGGCCCCTGGTGGAGCTGGCGTTCGGTCAGGGCGTCGAGGTCGCGGGACTCGCCGTCGGTGGTGCCGACCGAGACCAGGACCCGCCGGGCGCGCAGCTCCTCCAGGGCGAGCCCCGCGTCGGCCACCGCCATCCTCGCCGCCGCGACGGAGAACTGGCTGGCCCGGCCCAGTTCTTCGGGATCGCCGTGCTCGATCCACTGGGCCGGGTCGAAGTCGTCGATCTCGCAGCCGTTCGCGTGCGCGTAGCCCGTCGTGTCGAAGGACGTGATCGGTTTGACGCCGCTGCGGCCGCTGCGGAGTCCGCCGAGGAACTCGGCCGCCCCGGTGCCGATGCTGGTGACCGCTCCCAGCCCGGTGATGACGACCCGGCGCGGTGGCCGGTGCCCGCTGCTCGCCATTGCTGACTCCGTTCTGTCGACTCGGCGCTGTGGCGGGCTACTTGGACAGGCTCTCCTGGACGACGGCGACGACGCCGTCGAGGTTGACCATCCGGATCAGCTCGGCCTGGTCGATCTCGATCCCGAAGGTGCGCTCCAGCGAGGAGAGGATCTCGATGGCGCCGAGCGAGTCGGCGTTGTGGTCCTCCTTGAAGCGGCTGGTGTCGGTGACCTCGTCGGCCTCCAGTTCGAGGATGTCGCAGACGATGTCCTTGATCTGGGCGCGCTGTTCGGCGGTGACGACCGCGGTGCTGGGCATTTCGCCTCCCGGTGAGGGTGGGTGCGACAGATTGATGATCTGAATTCTTCTCGGCCGCGCTGACGGGCAACTGACGTACAGCTGACGGTCGTTGGTCGGCTTGACAGTGCTTGCTCACACCTGTCAGTCTCAACTTTCAGGTAGGAGGAAGAGGGTGGGGGTGCTGACAAGCGCGGAGCTACTGGCCCTGCTGGCCGCCGTCGGGCACACCCAGCGCCTGCGGATCATCGGCGAACTGGCGCAGGGCCGGGTCCACGTCAGCGAACTGGCCCGACGGCTCGGCATGTCCAGGCCGCTGCTCTACATGCACCTGGAGCGGCTCGAACACGCCGGCCTGGTGGCCGGCGCGCTGGAGCTCTCCGGTGACGGGAAGGCCATGAAGTTCTTCGAACTCACCCCGTTCGACATCCACGTCACGGTCGACACCGTCATCGCCGCCCTCCGGGAGGACCGGGCGCAGGTCGAGCGGACCCAGCACGACGCCTGAAGGAGACCCGGCGTCGGAAGGAAGCACGGCGCGCGAAGGAACAGAAGGGACCCTCATGAGTGGCGGCGTGATCGCCATCGTCATCACACTGATCGTCATCGGCGGGATCAGCGTCAGCATCGTCTCGTACTTCACCCTCCAGCGGCACCGCGCGGACGCCGCGGCGATGGCCGCCTACCGGCGGCTGGCCGAGGACACCCTGGCCGGCCAGAAGCTGCTCCGGGGTGAACTGCGGGCGCTGACCGCCAGATTGGCGTCGGTCGAGGACCTGCTGCGAAGCGTCGACGAACACTGATATCCGGCCCGGTCACTCAGGAGATGCCCATGACCACCGCAACCGTGCACGGCATCGCCGATGCCGTGCGACTGAGGAACGTCTGCCGCCGCTACGGCAACGAGCGCAACCGGGTCGTCGCCCTCGACGACGTGTCGGTGGGCTTCGGCCGCAGCACCTTCACCGCCGTGATGGGACCGTCCGGATCGGGCAAGACCACGCTGCTGCAGTGCGCCGCCGGGCTGGACCGGCCGGACTCCGGCTCGGTCTCGCTGGACGGCCTGGAACTCGCCGGGCTCGGCGAGAAGGAGCTCACCAGGCTCCGCAGGGACCGGATCGGCTTCATCTTCCAGGCCTTCAACCTGCTGCCCGCGCTCAGCGTGGCCGACAACGTGGCCCTGCCACTGCGGCTGGCCGGGCGCCGGCCCGCACGGGAGAGCGTCGAGCGGGTGCTGGAGCAGGTCGGCCTCGGCGACCGCGGCGACCGCCGGCCCGGCGAACTGTCCGGCGGCCAGCAGCAGCGGGTCGCCATCGCCCGGGCCCTGATCACCCGGCCCGCGGTGCTCTTCGGCGACGAGCCGACCGGCGCGCTGGACACCCGCACCGCGGTGGAGATCCTGCGGCTGCTGCGCCAGGCCGTCCACGGCGACGGGCAGACCGCCGTCATGGTCACCCACGACCCGGTCGCCGCCTCCTACGCCGACCGGGTGCTGTTCCTGGCCGACGGACGGATCGTCGACGAGCTGAGCGGCGCCTCGGCCGACACCATCGCCGAGCGGATGACCCGGCTCGGCGCCTGGGGCGACAGTCCCGGCCCCGACTTCCCCGTCACCCGCGTCACCCGCGCCGGAGAGGCGGCCCGCTGATGTTCACCCTGGCCCTGCAGACCCTGCGGTTCCGCCGGACGAGCTTCGTCGCCTCCACCGTCGCGCTGTTCTTCGGCGCGGTGATCCTCACCGCCTGCGGCGGGCTGATGGAGACCGGCATCCGCCACCGGGTGCCGCCGTTCGCGGACGTCCCGCCGGGCACCCAGCAGGCGGCCAGCCGGCTGATCTCGATGTCCGCGGTGTTCGGCGGCATCGCCGCGATGGTCACCGTCTTCATCGTCGGCTCCACGCTGGCCCTGGTGGTCCAGCAGCGGCTCGGCGAGATGGCGCTGCTGCGCGCCATCGGCACCCTGCCGGGACAGCTCCGCCGGATGATCGTGGTGGAGACCCTGGCGGTCGCGCTGGTCGCCGTCGGCCTCGCCCTGGCGCCGGGCTACCTCGCCGGCGAGTGGATGCTGGAGCAGATCGCGGCCAGCGGGGTGGTGCCCAAGGGGATCGACTACACCGCCGGCTGGATCCCGATGCTCACCGCGGGCGGCACCTCGCTGCTCGCCGCGCTGAGCGCGGCCTTCATCGCCTCCCGCCGGGCGGCGCTGTCCCGGCCCGCCGACGCGCTCGCGGAGTCCCGCCTCCAGCACCGCTGGCTGAGCGGCCCGCGGCTGGCCTTCGCGGTGTTCTGCCTGGCCGGCGGCACCGCCCTGGCCGTGGTCACCGGGACGGTGATGAACGGCGAGGTCGCCGCCAGCACCGCCGGCCCCTCGGCGATGCTCTGGGCCGGCGGGATCGCCCTGCTCAGCCCCGGGCTGACCAAGGCGCTCACCGCGGTGTTCCACCGCCCGCTGCGCGCGCTGTTCGGGCTGACCGGGGACCTGGCGATGGACAACGCCCGGGCCCGGCGGATCCGGATCGCGGGCGCGGTCAGCCCCGTGATGCTGGCCACCGGGCTGTCCACCGCGCTGATCTACCTCCAGACCACGCTGTCCGCCGCGCAGGGCGGCGACGGGGTCGGCGCCTGGGTGGACTACCTGCTGGCCGGCAGCATCATCGCGTACGCGGTGATCTCGCTGGTCAACACCCTGGTGGTGGCGGCCTCCGAGCGCCGCCGGGAGTTCGCCCTGCAACGGCTCGTCGGCGCCACCCCCGGCCAGATCCTGGCGATGACCGGCATCGAGTCGGTGCTGGTCACCACCGTCGGCACGGTGCTCGGCACCTTCGTCGCCGGCGCGACGCTCGCGCCCTTCGGGATGGCGCTGGACGGTTCCTGGATGCCCCGCGGACCGGTCTGGATCTACCTCTCGATCGTCGGGTTCGTCGGGGCGCTGACCGCCCTGGCCAGTGTCTCGGCCACCGGGGCGGCCCTGCGGACGCCGCCGGCCGAGGCGCTCGCCACCCTGTGACCGGCCCCGGGCCCGGAGCGGTCCGGGCCCGGCCGGCCGGGCGGGACGAACGGCGCCCGGGGCGGCAGGAACGACTCCAACTCCGTGAACTCGTCGGGGTGTTGGGTGACCCACGACCAGTACCAGGGGATCGTGCGGGCGTACTCGCAGTAGTAGCGGCGGAGCGTGTTCAGGAGTCTTCGCTGGATGTCGCAGGTCACCGAGTCGCTGCGCCACACCAGCAGCATGTCGGTGCCCTCGGCGACGGAGATCGGGACCAGCCGCACCTCTCGGGTGGCGCCGGTGGGAGGCGTCAGCGCGGCGGCCCGGGCGTCCCGGACCCAGTTCATCGCCTCGTGGTGGCCGTCGACGTAGTGGAGCACCTCCAGCTCGGCGTGGCCGACGGAGGCGAACAGCTGCTTCTCGATCGGGTGGAACCAGTGGTCGCGGGTGTAGCGGACCCACCGCAGCGAGGCGAGCTGCGCCGGGCTCACGGCGTCCTGGCCGACCAGGCAGTGGTCGTGCGGGAGCGCCACCCAGACGGGCTCCCGCACGATCACCGTACTGGCCAGGGCGAGTTCGTCCGCCTCGGTCGAGGCGGCCAGCGCGACTCCGGGCACCATCGCGGCGTGCAGGGCGCCGCGGGACACCTGGGCGATGGCCGCGTCGGGGCTGAGCGTCTCGGTCTGCACCTCCTTGACCGGCAGGGCGGACTTGAGCGCGCTGCGCAGCGACGGCGGCGTCCACTCGGCGTTCCCGAACCGGAACACCTCCGTGAAGTGCGCGGTCGCCTCGGCGATCACCCGGTCGGCGTGCCGGACGAGTTCGGCCAGCATCGGGATGATCCGCTCGCCCAAGGCGGTCGGAATGATTCCGGTCCTGGTCCGCACGAACAGTTCGCCGCCCACCGCCCTTTCGATCCGCTTCAATTGCGCGGTGAGACTCGATTGCGGGAGGCTCAATTGGGCGGCGGCTCTGGAAATGCTGCCCAGCCGGTCGATGGTGGTGACGATCTTGGCATGCCTCAACTCGACGTCCACTGGGCCCCCGTCCGCGATTTCCACTTCCTCGCGCAACCACCAGGAAAATTCCAAGGCGGTCGCCACGCTAACAGAGCGATCCTGGAGCGTCCACAGCCGGACAGGCGCGAACGGGGTGAAATCGGGCGGTGGTTGCGGGCCCGGAAACGGCACGAACGGTGAGCGCCGTTCCAGGGATTCCGGAACGGGCATATGCCAAACGGAATCAGGCCGGTACGGGTCCGGCGAAGTCCAGCGCCCGCCGCGGCTCGCCGAGCAGGTCGGCCTGCCGCAGGATCGCCTGGTACGCGTGGTGCAGCGCCCGGCCGGGCTCCAGCCCCAGGTCGTCGGCGAGGCGCCGGCGGGTGCTGTGGAAGACCTCCAGCGCCTCGGCCTGCCGGCCGTCGCGGTAGAGCGCCAGCATCAACAGCTCGCTCAGGCGCTCCCGTTCGGAGTGCTCGTCGGCGAGCTGCCGCAGTTCGGACACCGGGACGCGGGCCGAGTCCACGGCGAGCTTGGCGGCGGTCAGGTCCTCGTACGCGCTGATCCTGCGCTCCTCCAGGTGGTCCGCCCGGATCCGGCAGCGCAGGCCGTCGCAGGAGTCCATCAGCGCTCCGCCGCGCCACAGGGCGAGCGCCTGCTCCAGGGCCGCGATGGCCCGGGCCGGGTCCCGGCGGACGAGGTCGCCGCCCTCGTCGGAGAGCCGCAGGAAGCGGTGGGCGTCGATGGCGTCCGGCGGGACGTCGAGGAGGTAGCCGCCGTTGGCGGTGCGGAGGGTTTCGTCGCCCTTGCGGCCGGTCACGGATTCCAGCAGCCGGCGCAGCCGGCCGACATTCGCCTGGAGGGCGTTGCGGGCATTGGCCATCGGCTGGTCGCCCCATAACTCGTCCACGATCTCGTCGAACGGGACGGGTATCCCCGGGGAGGTCGCCAGCAGGGCCAGCACGACGCTGGTCCGCTTCGACGCCATGGTGTAGTGCGCGTTCTCGTGCGACAGGAGCAGCGGGCCGAGAAGCTTGATTTCCAAAACAGCATCCCCCAATTTCCGATCCGTCCAGGCGAGTCTGCGCGACGCCGGTGCGGAGCGGGAGATACCAGCCGGGCGGCGGAGCCGCGGACGGGTGGTATGACACGCGCTGTCCATGACAGCCGGGGGGGCGCCGGATCGACGGGGGAGCGATCCGGCGCCCTGCTCGGAGGCGGGGGCGCGGCCTCGCCGCACCGCCCGGAACGGGTCGACGGGGACGCACCGTGACGGCGGGTCCTGATCTGTCGACCTGTCAGAAGAATGCTACAGGTGACGGGTTGAGCTGTCCATGGGGAGTCGGGGCGGCGGCTACGGCTGCCGGGTGTTCCGGCCGTAGCGGTCCAGCTCGTGGAAGAAGCCCTCCACCACGGCGAGTTCGCCCCGTGCCGCCAGTTCATCGTAGACGAACCTGCCGACCGCGAGGTCGAGAACGCCGAGCCCGAACGGGGAGAACACCACCGGGCGGTCGGTCGGCACCGCCACCCGCCCGGCCATCACCTCGTGGAGCGTGCCGTCGACGAAGTCCCGGTTGCCGGTGAGCTGTTCCGTCAGGTGCGGGGAGGTGTCGGCCTTCAGGCAGTGCTCGACGTCGTCCAGCACGTTGGCCGAGGCGAGCAGCACCTCGGGCGCCAGGTCGCGCAGCGAGACGTTGAGCACCACCGGGTTGTGGGAGAACCACGAGGGCTCGGTGAGGTGCGGCGCGGCGGCGACGGTGGCCAGGACCACCAGGTCCGAGGAGCGGACCAGCTCCTCGGCGCTCGCGTGCACGGTGATCCGCGGCGCGGCGCCGGCGCCCGCCTCGCCGGCGCCCGCCGGGCCTTCGCCTTCCGGCTCCGCGCCTTCCGCGTCCGGGCGTTCCGGGTCCGCGCGTTCGAGGTAGGCGCGGAAGCCGGCCGCGTGCTCGGCGGACAGGTCGTGCACCCCGACCTCGTCGAACTCCCAGCCGGTGCGGGCGAGGTAGGTGTGGATGTGCCGGGCGATCAGGCCGGTGCCGATGAAGCCGACCCGCCGCGGCCGGGGCCGGCCGGCGCAGAGCAGGTCGGCCGCCAGCGCGGCCGAGGCGGCGGTGCGGGCGGCGCTGATGATCGAGCTCTCCAGGCAGGCGATCGGGTAGCCGGTCGCGGGGTCGTTGAGCACCAGCACCGCGGAGGCCCGGGGCAGGCCGGAGGCCACGTTCTCCGGGAAGCTGGAGATCCACTTGATCCCGTCGACCGGCGTGTCGCCGCCCACCGAGGCCGGCAGCGCGATGATGCGCGAGGAGGGCCGGTCCGGGAAGCGCAGGAAGTACGAGGGCGGGTTGACCGTGCCGCCCTCGCCGTGCACCCGGTAGGTCGCCGCGACCAGGTCGAGGGTGTGCTTCTCGTTGCCGGACAGCACGCTGTGCACCTGCGCGCCGGGGATCACGGCGAACTGCGGGATCGGCCTCTGCTGGGTCATGGCTGGCTCCGTCTCGGGGGGAGATCTGGCCACAGCAGTGTCGCTGACCTGCGCTGACACCGCGCTGACGAACCGTCAGGTGTTCGATTCGTCGACAGGTACGGATCAACCCGACCTGCGACTTTCGGCCAGTGCCAAATGACCTGGTCGGACCTTACGCCGTTGCCTAGAGTCACTCTCTGGTGGCGCCGCCCTCAGCTTCTTCCAGCGGGGTGACGACCGACGGTGCCACCGCTGCCGGTATCCGGCACCACCCCTGCCGGAACACGTGGACCACCGAAGAGGAGTCACCAGTGCTCGACCGGGTTGTGATCGTAGGCGGCGGAACAGCGGGATGGATGACGGCTTCGTACCTGAAGGCCGCGTTCGAGGACCGGGTGGACATCACCCTCGTGGAGTCCGGCAACGTCTCCACCGTGGGCGTCGGCGAGGCCACCTTCAGCGACATCCGCCACTTCTTCGAGTTCCTCGGGCTCAAGGAGAAGGACTGGATGCCGGCCTGCAACGCCACGTACAAGCTCGCCGTGCGGTTCGAGAACTGGCGCGAGCCCGGCCACTACTTCTACCACCCGTTCGAGCAGATGCGCTCGGTCAACGGCTTCCCGCTCACCGACTGGTGGCTCAAGCAGCGCCCCACCGGCCGGTTCGACAAGGACTGCTTCGTGATGGCCTCGGTCATCGACGCCGGCCTCAGCCCGCGCCACCTCGACGGCACCCTCATCGACCAGCCCTTCGACGAGGGCGCGGACGAGATGCAGGGCCTCACCATGTCCGAGCACCAGGGCAAGACCCAGTTCCCGTACGCCTACCAGTTCGAGGCCGCGCTGCTCGCCAAGTACCTGACGCAGTACGCGACCGACAGAGGGGTCAGGCGCATCGTCGACGACGTCCAGGAGGTGAAGCTCGACGAGCGCGGCTGGATCAGCGGACTGCGCACCGCCGAGCACGGCGAGCTCACCGGCGACCTCTTCGTCGACTGCACCGGCTTCCGCGGCGTGCTGCTCAACCAGGCGCTGGAGGAGCCGTTCATCTCCTACCAGGACACCCTGCCCAACGACAGCGCGGTCGCCCTCCAGGTGCCGATGGACATGGAGAAGCGCGGCATGCTGCCGTGCACCACCGCCACCGCCCAGGACGCCGGCTGGATCTGGACGATCCCGCTGATGGGCCGGGTCGGCACCGGGTACGTCTACGCGAAGGACTACCTCTCCCCGGAGGAGGCCGAGCGGACCCTGCGCTCCTT
The DNA here is from genome assembly GCF_042894165.1 of Kitasatospora sp. NPDC001547. NCBI lineage: Bacteria > Bacillati > Actinomycetota > Actinomycetes > Kitasatosporales > Streptomycetaceae > Kitasatospora > Kitasatospora sp. NPDC001547. Next base: position 324,090 of record NZ_JBIAVL010000004.1, read on the forward strand.
CGTCGGCCCCGCCGCCGCCGACGTCGAGGCCAACCACATCAGGATGCGGATCGGCCGCAGCCGCAACTCCTGGTCCCGCAACTGCGTGGCCATCGGCCTCGCCAGCGGTTTCGTCGAGCCGCTGGAGTCGACCGGGATCTTCTTCATCCACCACGCCATCGAGCAACTGGTCAAGTACTTCCCGGCGGAGGACTGGAACCCGGTCCCGCGCGACCTCTACAACCGGGCCGTCGCCCACGTCATGGACGGGGTGCGCGAGTTCCTGGTGCTGCACTACGTCGCGGCCAAGCGCACCGACACCCAGTACTGGCGGGACACCAAGACCCGGAGCATCCCCGACTCGCTGGCCGAGCGGCTCGAACTCTGGAAGTCCCGGCTCCCCGACTCCGAGACGGTCTTCCCGTACTACCACGGCCTGCCGCCGTACTCCTACATGTGCGTCCTGCTGGGCATGGGCGGCATCGACGTGGCGCACTCGCCGGCCCTGGACCTGTCCGACGGCGCCGCCGCGGAACGGGAGTTCGCCCAGATCCGGGAGAAGACCGAGCGGCTCGTGGCGACCCTGCCCAAGGCGTACGACTACTTCGCCCGGATGCGCTGACCCCGATCCCCGGGAAGGGGCCCGTTCATCATGGACGTCCTCCAGTTCCTGATCCACGTCGCGCACGCGGCCGCCGTCCTCGGCGTCGTGCTGCTGATCGCCGTGGCGGGGAGGAGAGTCGCGCGCCGTCTGAGGCAGCCGGAGGTGATCGGGGAGATCACGGGGGGCCTGCTGGCCGGGCCCGCCGTGATCGCCCTGGTCGGCCGGCCCGCCTTCGACGACGTGCTGCCGGGGCCGGTGTTCGACCTCGTCAAGAACGTCGCCGAGGCCGCCCTGGTGCTCTTCCTGGTCGGCCTCGCCCACAAGCTGCGCCGGGGCCGGGACCGCCTGCCCCGGCGCGCCACCACCTGGATCACCGCCGGGGCCCTGGTGCCGCCGCTGGCCACCGGCTGCGTGCTGGTCGGACTGATCGCGCTCACCGGCGACCGGGCGGCCCGCGGCAGCGCCCCGCTGCCGGCCTACCTCCTGATGGTCGCCGTCACCATGTCCATCACCGCCGTCCCGGTGATGGCCCGCATCCTGGCCGACCGCCGGATGGGCGACACCGTGCCGGGCCGGCTCTCGCTGGCCTCGGCCGTCGTCATCGACGCGTTCGGCTGGCTGCTGCTCTCGGTGGCGATCAGCCTCGGCGCCGGGGACCTGGCGCGCTCGCTGCACTCGCTGCGCGCCCTGGCCGTCGGCGTGCTCTGCGCCCTGGCCATCCGCTACGCGCTGGGCACCCGCGCCGCCTCCAGGCTGTGCGGCCGCTCGCCCCGGGGGATGGCCGTCCTGGTCGGGGCGGCCGCCCTCGCGGTGGCCTTCGCCATGGAGCACCTCGGCATGACGTCGATCCTCGGCGCCGCACTGGCCGGGCTGGCGGTCCCGCACGACGACGGCGGACCGTGGACCCGCGTGGTGTCCACGGTCTCCCGGTCCGGGCAGTTCCTGACCCCCGCCTTCTTCGTGGTCACCGGGGTCACCGTGCTCACCCGCGCCTTCTCCGCCACCTCCGCGGTGCTGATCGCGGCCACGGTCCTGCTCGGCTTCCTCGGCAAGGGCCTCGGCGGCTACCTCGGGGCCCGGCTGGGCGGCCAGCGGCCGCCCGCCGCCCGGCGGATCGGCGCGCTGATGAACACCCGCGGCCTCACCGAGCTGATCGTCCTCCAGGCCGGCTACGCCTCCGGGGTGCTGCCCGCGCCGATGGTCCTGGCGCTGGTGGTGATGGCGCTGGCCACCACGGCGGCCACCGGGCCGCTGCTGGAACTGTTCGACCGGATGGAGGGCCGCCCGGCCGCCGCGGAGGCGCCCTCGGAGGTGGAGGCGGCCTCCGAGGTGGAAGCGATCAGCGCGACGGCCGTGGCGCCGAGGGAGTCCGTCGACACAGAAAGCGGTGCGAGATGACCGAGTACGCCGGTGAACCGGTCCGCGCGCGGACCGGGGCGGTGGGGACGGCAGGGGCCGTGAAGACGGCCGGGGCCGCTCCCGACGAGTTCCGGACCATGATGAGCGGGTTCCCCACGGGCGTGAGCGTGGTGTCCGCCACCGACCCCGACGGCCTCCCGAGGGGCATGACCTGCTCCGCCGTGTGCAGCGTCTCACTCGACCCGCCGACCCTCCTGGTCTGCCTGCGCGAGGGCAGCCCCACGCTCGAAGCCGTCACCGACAGCGGCTTGTTCGCGGTCAACCTGCTGCACGAGGACGCCCAGGGGACCGCCGAACTGTTCGCCTCCGGCGACCCGGACCGGTTCCAACTGCTCCCCTGGGAGCAGACCCCGGACGCGGCCGGGCCGCACCTGGTGCGCGACGCCCACACGGTGGCCGACTGCGGCGTGGTGCTGACCCAGCGGGTGGGCGACCACGTCACCGTGTACGGCGAGGTCCGCCGGGTCGTACGGCGCCACCACCAGCGGCCGCTGCTGTACGGGCTGCGCCAGTTCCGGGCCTGGCCGCGGAGCTGATCCCGGCGGGCCGGGACGGTCGTGGACCCCCGGCACCCCCGGCGCCCCCGGTACCCCCGGCACGGGACGGGTGCCGGGGGCGCCGGGGGCCACGGCGGTGGGGCCGGCGGCCGGCTAGGACGCGAGGAGGCGCGAGGTGCTCCGGGGCCGGACGCCGCAACCCGGCCGGTCGGCCCGGTCGGTCCGGTCGCGGTTCCCGACCGCGGGCACCGGCCGCACCGGACCGCCGTCCAGCAGCGCCATGCCGAGCGGCGTCACCGAGTGCAGCACGGTGTTGCGCACCCGGCGGGTGGTGATCAGCCCGGTCTGCCGCAGCACCGCCGCGTGCTGACTGGCACTGGCCGCCGAGATGCCCAGCCGGTCGGCGAGCTGACTGGTCGTACAACTCGCCCGCAGGGCCCGGAGGGCGGCCGCCCGGGTCTGGCCGACCAGCGCGCCGAGCGGCCGCGAGCTGCGGTCCCGCTCCTGCCACAGCTGCGCGCCCTTGAGGGCGTGCGGCGGGGCCGCGAAGACCAGCACCACCTGCTCGTCCGGACCCTCGGCGTCGATCGCCACGCCCGGCCGGTGGTTGAGGAAGACCGAGGGCGTGAGCACCAGGCCCCGGCCGCCCAGCCGGATGTCCTGGTCCGGCCCGCCGGGGATCTCCAGCACCGGCGCCCGCCAGGTCATCCGGGGGTGCGCGGTGGACAGCAGCAGCTCCACCCCGCCGGCCATCACGATCCGGCCGCGCGCCTCGCACTCGGCCACCAGGTAGGCGTGCAGGTGCTGCCAGAACGGCGCCACGGCCAGCCGCCAGGCCTCCAGCAGGCAGGCGTCCACGCCCGCCCCCGGGCGCTCCGGCGGCTCGGCCGCGCCGGGCGGCGCGTCGGGCTCCCCGGCGTACCGGAGCGCCTGCCGCAGCAGCGCCTCCACGTCGTGCTCCGGCCGGCCGTGCGGGCGGGCTGCCGGTCGGCGGGGCAGGCGCTCGTTCACCTGTTTTCGCCACCGGGCGTACGGCGCGTTCACGCCGCGGTCCAGCAGGTCGCGGGCGAAGGCCGACTCCGCGAGCGGGCCCAGGGTGCTCTTCAGACGGGTTCTGGCGAGGTCGGCGGCGGTGAAGTGGATCCTTTGCACGATGAGGGTCCCCGTTCCGTGTCGATGAGGGGGAAATCGACGCGGCCCGGCCGTACCCGCGCGGGTGGACCGGGCCCTTCCTCGGGTGGGATCGGACCGGGCCTACGAGGCCCGGGCGGTGGAGGCCTCGCGCAGGCTGCGCGGGCGCATGTCCGTCCAGTTGGCCTCGACGTAGGCCAGCGCGTCCTCGCGCGGCCCCTCGGCCAGGGCCACCGTCCAGCCGTCCGGCCGTTCGGCGAACGCGGGCCACAGGGAGTGCTGGCCCTCGTCGTTCACCAGCACCAGGAAGGTCCCGTCCGCGTCGTCAAAGGGGTTCGACATGTCGCACACTCCGTTCCGGGTCGGGGCGCGGGGACACCGGGCACACCCGCTCCGCACATGCTCCCTCGGCTCGCTGACATGGTGCTGATGGAGCCCCGGCGCGGCTCACCGGGACGCGGTGCCCGGTGAAGCCGCCTCGTCCACGGCTGACGCGGCGTGGCATCCGCCTCGTTCCCGACGTCCCGCGCGGTTCCGGCCGGCGATCCGGAGCGCCGTGCGCGAGATGGCAATTGAACGCGTTCAGTATTCCTGGCATGATCTTCCGCGCCGGCCACCGCCGACGCGGAACGAAGGAGCCTCCCGTGGACCCGAGCACGCCGTGGCGGAACCTGGGGCTCATCGGGCTGCGGCTCGCCGACCTGGCGGTCCGCTACGCCCTCACCTTCGCGGCGGTGCTCCTGGTGGCGTCGGCGGCGGGCGGCGGCTTCGCGGCGAGCGACGTGCGGGGGTTCGTGGTCCTCGTCGGGATCCCGTCCGTGGCGATCTGCGCCCTCCACTCGTTGTTCAGCACCCGTACGGGCACGGCGTTCCGGGGCCGGCTGGCCGGGCTGCTGCTCCCGCCGCTCTGGTTCCTGCTGTTCTTCCCGCCGCTCCTGCCCGTCCCCCTCCTGGGCCAGCTCCTCTTCGCCCTGTGCGTGGTCCGGGCGCCGCTGCTGGGGCCGCCCCGGATCCGGCCGCTGGTGCGCCGCGTCCTCGGCGCGGCCCGTGGCCGGCGCCGCGGGCCGGCATGAGAAGTCGGCCCCGCCGACTTCCTGTACGGGACCGATGCGGCGTACTCCGGGCCGGTGGCTGCCGGCCCGGGGGCCCGGGGCGGCGTCAGGCGCCGTGGAGGATGATCTCCTTCACGCCGTCCGCGACGGCCCTGCTCGTCCGCCACCGCCGCAGCAGGCGGTCCGCCGCCAGCGCCTCGACGACCGAGGTCAGCCAGGCGTCGTCGCCGAGCCGGTGCACCCGGCCGAGGTCGACGACGTTCCCGAGCAGCTGGCGCAGCACGGTGATCTCGGGCATCGGGTACCAGTGGCGGTGGTGGACGAACCGGGGCCGCCACACGTCATAGGGGCGCCGGACCATGGTGTCCAGCCAGGAGCCGTGGGCGCCGATCCCGTCGTGCCTGGTCAGGAGGCCGCCGGCCGGGGTGCTGAAGAAGCGTCCGCTGGTGACCCCGAGTTCCAGGCTCATCAGGCGGTCCCACGGCACCAGGAACGGCTCCTGGCCGGTGACGCGGTGCTCGAACCCCTCGGGGAGGACGGCGAGGTGGGCCCTGCTCCGGTGGTCTCCGATGAACCAGCCGCCGTCGGTCCGCACCAGCGGGCCGAGGCCGACCGGCGGCACGTGGACACCGGGGGCGTCGGAGGGGGTCGACCGGTCCGCGGGGGTGGGGTGGTTGGCGTTCACGGCTCTCCTCGGGTCATGCGGCAGCTGTTCGCCGGTCGGACTCGCCGGCCCACCCCGTGGGTCACCATATCGGCCGGTGGGGGCCGTCGGGCGGGAGAACGCGAAAGGCCCCCCGACGGGTGGGCTACTCGGCGTCCGGGGCGGCGGCGGCCGGGGCGCCCTCCATCGCGGTCATCCGCGGCAGCAGGAGCAGCACCGCGACCAGCAGGGCCAGCAGCAGGCCGCCGCCGACCAGGAGCGGGGTGCGGACGCCGACGGTGGAGGCGATCCAACCGCTCAGGGCGGCACCGGCCATGATGCCGAGTCGGCTCAGCAGCATGTAGCAGCTGTTGACCCGGCCGAGCAGCTCCTTCGGCACGGCCTGCTGGCGCAGCGAGATCGCCTGGATGTTCCAGGTGACCATCCCGAAGCCGATCACGGCGTACAGCGCGGCCACTTCGGCCACCGTGGTGCTCAGGCCGATCAGGATCAGCGAGGCGCCCATCAGCAGGAAGGCGAGGGCGATCCGGGTGCCCCGGCCGAGCAGCCGGCTGAGCCGGCCGGCCAGGGTGCTGGCGGCGGTGCCGCCGATGGCGCCGGCCGCGAGGACGATGCCGTAGGCGGCGGCGGGGGCGTGGATGACCTTGGTGACCATCAGGACCACCATGGTGGTGCCGGTGAAGCAGGCCAGCGCGCCGAGGGTGGAGAGCACGGCGAGCATCCGCACGTCGCGGTGGTGCAGCAGCCAGTCGACGCCCTCGCGGATCTCGGTGAGCACCGGGCGGCGGTCGGCCCGGGTGCGCGGGGCGGTGGAGCGGCCGGTGGCGGCGACCAGGACGGCGGCGAGCGCGAAGGATATGCCGTCCACCGTGAAGGGCGAGGCGACGGCCACGGCGAACAGCGCGGAGCCGACCAGCGGGCCGACCAGGTTGCCGCCGACCAGCATGTTGGCCTGCAACCGGCCGTTGGCGGCGTCGAGTTGGTCGGGGCGGACCAGCTCGGGGACGGCGGAGGTGGCGGCGTTGGAGAAGACCGTCTCGCCGCAGCCGAGCAGGAAGGCCAGCGCGGCCAGCGCCACCAGCGGAGGGTCGGCGACCAGCACCCAGCAGGCGAAGCCCAGGACGACCGCGGCGCGGGCGGCGTCGATCGTCCACATCAGCCGCCGCCGGTCGGCCCGGTCGGCGAGCACCCCGCCGTACAGGGACATCACCAGGAAGGGCAGCGACGCGGCGACCGAGACCACGGAGACCGCGCTGGGGGAGTCGGAGACGGCCACCGCCAGCAGCGGCAGGGCGGAGTCCCGCATGCCGTCGCCGACCGAGGAGATCGCCGACGCGGACCACAGCAGATTGAACTTCCGGCCCAGTCGGGGACGGCTCTTGGACGGCTTCGCGGCCAGGTCAGCTGAGGTCACCGAGGCAGTATGTCATGTCCGCGGAGGACTTCCCGGGTGGTTTCCGAACTGCCTGAGGTGTCCCGAACTGTCCGTTTCGGCAAGGGCGTCGGGCTCATCCCGGGGTGTCCGGAGTGTCCGGGCGGAGCGGTCGGCGGGGCGGGCGGCTCCCGGCGGTCGCGGCAGGGTCCCGGGCGGGGGCCGCTGGGCCCGACCGCCCGACCGCCCGACCGCTTCCCGGCCGGCGGGCGCGGGCCTGCGGGCGGGCACGCGCCCGGACCTGGCGGGGGTCAGTGCTTCGGGACGGCGTCCGCGGACTCCGGCAGCGGGTAGGCGCCCGGGTCGACCGGGCCCGGGAGGCCGGTGGCCGGGCGGCCGGGCGCGGTCGGGTCGGGCAGCGAGGGCTGGGCGGGCGGCGCCGGAACCTGGCTGAACGGGATGCCGGGCGGCGCCTGGACCGGGGTGCTGCGGCCGAACGGCGGGGCGGTGCGGCCCTGGACGGCGCACCCCGCCAGCGTCTCCAGGCCGTCCGGGCTCTGCACGGCCGGCTGGTTGCCGCTGAAGCAGTTGGCCGGGTCGACGGAGGCCAGGACGAGGTCGGTGCCGTTGCCGGTGGCCCGGTTGTCCTCGACCCGGTTGCCGCTCGCGGGGTGCCCGGGCGGGTCGGTGACCACGATGCCGGCCGCGCGGTTGCCCCGGACCAGGTTGCGCTGCACCTGGTTGGCCGTGCCGCCGCCGATCCCGATGCCGATCCCCCAGGCGCCGTCGGCCTGTTGGGGGGTGTCGGAGGCGTTGTTGTCGGTGACGACGTTGCCCGCGATCACCGCGCCGTGCTGCGGGGCGAGGGCCTCCAGGTCGTTGGAGTTGACGGTGACGCCGACCCGGTTGCCGTTGATCCGGTTGCCGACGATGGTGACCCCGTCGGAGGCGTTGGTGAGCTCGATGCCGACGGCGTTGCGCTCGACGGTGTTGCCGCGCACCAGGGTGTCGCAGGGCTTGCACTGGCCGACGTAGATGCCCGAGTCGGCCTGCCCGGAGGCGTACGAGTCCTCGATGACGCCGCCGCGGGCGTCGAAGGCGTAGATGCCGTACAGGCCGTTGTTGTACGAGGTGACGTTGCTCGCCCGGAAGCCCTCGACGACCGGGAAGCGGGCGGTGTCCAGCGGGTCGTAGGCGGAGCCGCCGGCGCCGCGCTGCTGGAGCTTCTCGTCGGTGACGCCGGTGAACAGCACGCCGTTGGCGAGGTATCCGTGGACGGTGAGGTTCTCCACCACCGAGCCGGGGCCGGTCGCCGTGATGCCGTTGACCAGCCGCAGCCCGCCGTCCAGGACCACGGTGCCGCGGTCGGTGCCGCGCAGCACGATCCGCGGCTTGGTCAGGCGCACGCTCTCCCGGTAGGTGCCCGGGTCGACCAGCACGGTGTCCCCTTCGCGGGCGACGTCCACCGCCTGCTGGATGGTCGGGAAGTGCTGCGGGACCCGGACGACCGTGCCGTCCGGGTGCTTGGCGTCGGAGGAGGACGAGCCGCCCGAGGAGCAGCCGGCGAGGGCGAGGACGGCGGCGGCGAGCAGCGCCGGCAGGCGCCTGGCGGTTCGGGCCCCGGGCGAGGGGGTTGTGCCGGAGCGCAGGTGACGTGTGGTCAAAAGTTGCATACGGCGTGTTCTATCGTCTCCAATGTCGCCCATGCATGCCGAAACCGGAAAGGCGCAGGACCAGCCACCGACCGTCAGAAGCGGCGGCGTGGATCGAAGGGGGCTGCTCGCGGGCGGGGCGGCGGTGGCCGCCGGGCTCGGCGCGGGGGTCACGGCGCTGGCGCTGGGCGGCGGGAACGCCCGGGACGGCCGCGGCCGGACGGCGGCGGCGCCGGAGCCGTCGGCGGTGCCCTTCCACGGCGAACGGCAGTCCGGGGTGACCGCCCCGCAGCAGCCGGCCACCGAGCTGCTGGCCCTCGACCTGGCGCCCGCCGCGACCTCGGACGGCCGGGCCGCCCTGCGCGGCCTGCTCGGCGGGTTGACCCGGGTGCTGGCCGAGGCGGCGGGCGACGAACCGGCGGACTCGCGGCTGCAGGGCGGCCGACCGGCCCGGCTGAGCAGCCTGGTGGGGGTCGGCCCCGGTCTCGCCGCCCGGTTGGGGCTGGACGTTCCGCCCGCCCTGCTGGCCGGGCTGCCCGACTTCCCCGGGGACCGGCTCGACCCGGCGCGCGGCGGCGGCGACCTGGTGGTCCAGCTGTGCGCGGAGGACCGCTGGCCGCTGTCCGTCGTCGCCGAGCAGGTGGGCGCGACGGCCCGGGCGGCCGGCGCCACGGTGCGCTGGACGCAGTCCGGCTTCCTGGCCCGGACGGCCGCCGGCGCCACCCCGCGCAACCTGTTCGGCTTCAAGGACGGCACGGCGAACCCGGACGGCACGGACGCCGGGCAGTGGGTCTGGGGCCCGCCGGGGCCGTACGAGCACGGGACGGTACTGGTCTACCGCCGGATCCGGATGGACACCGCCGCCTTCGCCGCCCTCCCCGGGGACCGCCAGGAACAGGTGATGGGCCGTCGGGCCGGCGACGGCGCCCCGCTCACCGGTACGGCGGAGCACGACGAGCCGGACATCTACGCCAAGAACCCGGACGGCTCGTACGTCATCCCCGCCACCGCGCACGTCCGGCTCTCCAGCCCCCGGCTGGACGGCGGCGCCCGGATGCTGCGCCGGGGCTACAGCTACGACGACGGCCCGGGCGACCGCGGCCTGCTGTTCTGCGCCTTCGTGCGCGACCCGGCCCAGTTCACCCGGGTCCAGAACCGGCTGGCCGCGCGCGACGCGCTCAACGCCTTCGTCGAGCACACGGCCTCGGCGGTGGCCTACGTGCTGCCGGGCGCCCCGGCGGGCGGGACGCTGGGGGACGGGCTGTTCGGCTGAGCCGTGCGGGGGAACGGTCGCTGTCCGGCGGGACTTCACCGGTACCGGTGTCGGGGCGGCGGGCCCGGCCGTGCGCGGAGTGGCGAGGGGAGGCCCGGCGCGCCGGCGCCCTCGGGAGCGGTGGTCGGCGCCCTGCTCGACGGGTGGCGCCGAGCAGGGCGCCGACCGCCGCGGCGCCCCGGGCCCTACCGGTCCACCGGGCGGCTACCAGTCCACCGGGAGGCGGGCCGGGCTCCGGGTGGTGCCGCCGAGCTGCCAGGCGAGCTCCGCGACCGGGACGGTGAGGCGCAGGCCCGGCAGGGCGGTGGCGAGGCGGTGCAGGGACTCGCGCATCTCCAACCGGACCCGCCAGGCGCCGATGCAGTAGTGCGGGCCGGCACTGAAGGCGAGGGTGGGGGCGGGCAGCGGCAGGCCGAGGTCGGCGTCGAGGCCGTCGGGGTAGACGGCCGGGTCGCGGTTGGCGCTGCCGAGGCTGACGGCGACGACCGCGCCGGCCGGCACGGTGACGCCGCCGACCTCGATCGGCGCGGTGGTGCGGCGGATGGTCGCCTCGTCGTCGCCGAGCGGGATGTAGTGCAGCAGCCGTTCGGCGGTGCGCTCGGCGACGTCCGGGTCGGCGAGGCGCGGCCAGTGCTCGGGGCGTTCGCCGAGCACGTAGACCAGGGCGTTGGCGAGTGCCCCGGCGACGCTCTCGTTGCCGCTGGCGGTGAGCCCGGCGGCGAGGAAGACGAGTGACTCCTCGGGGACGCCGCCGTCCTGGTCGGCTGCCCGGACTAGTCGGCTGACCAGGTCGTCGCCGGGCTCGCGGCGCCGGCGGGCGACCAACTCGCCCATGAAGGCGCCGAATTCGGCGAGGGTGTCGCCGTGGTCGGCCCCGTCGGCCCCCTCGGCGCCGGTCGGCCCGTCGCCCTGTTCGTCGCCCTGGGCGAGCAGGGCGACGGTCCAGCGGTGCAGCCGCTCCTCGTCCAGGTGGTCCGGCCCGTCCCCGTCGAGCCCCATCAGCCGGGTGGTGACGGCGAACGGCACCGGCCGGGCGAACGCGGGGACCAGATCGGCCGGCGGGCCGGCGGCGACCAGCCGGTCCACGGACTGCTGGACGGCGGCCGCGACCCACGGCTGCCAGCCGGCGATGGCGCGCGGGGTGAAGGCCCGTTGGACGGTGCCGCGCAGCCGGCGGTGGGCGGGCCCGTCCTGGTTGAACAGGGACGCCGGGTTGGCGGCCACGTCGGCGGTGGCGCCCGCGGTGCCGACGTCATGCAGGTCGGCCCGGGTGACCCGGGGGTCGCCGAGGACCTGGCGGACGTCGTGGTAGCGGGTGATCAGCCACGCGGGGGTGCCGTCCGGGAGGGTGGTGGGGTGGGGCGGCTGGGCCGGGGTGGTGGGGAGCCGGTGGAGCGGGGGCAGGGTGGTCCGGGTGTCGGCTGCGGCGGAGTCCATGGGTCCCTTCGCGGAGTTCGGAGGTCCGGCAGGTCGGGGGAGCCGGCGCATCCAATTGTCATATATTCATAGGGACTTGGACGCTTGCGGCGATTCTCCCGTTACGCCCCGATGGTATGCCCTCGGCGCTCCCAGCCGGGTGCCGGATCGACGGGCAGCAGCGGCCGGAGCGCGCCCAGCACGGCGCCGATGCAGGTGTCCCGCAGCTCGGTGCGGGTGCAGGTCTCCTCGGTCAGCCAGTCGAGGACCAGTACCCGGACGAACACCAGCCAGCCGCGCAGGACTTGGGACACCGCCTGCCGCGCCCGCTCGTCCGCGAGCGGGAGGACGCCGAGCAGCCGGTCGCGCAGGGCGTCGAGCTCCTCGGCGATGATGGTCTGGATCACCTGGTCCCCGGCCAGCACGCGGTTGGCCGCGAGCACGGCGTGCCGGTTGGCGACGAAGTAGTCCAGGTGGGCGTCCATGCCCTCGACCAGCTGCTCGACCAGGGTGTCGGCCGGGTCGAACCGGCTCCTGGCGAGCAGGTCGTCGGCGGCCTCCCGGTAGACGGCGGCGAAGAGCTCGTGCTTGCTCGGGAAGTGCCGGTAGAGCAGCGCGCGGGAGACCCCGGCCCGCTCGGCGACCTCCTCCATCAGCACCTCCTCGTACGGCCGTTCGGCGAACAGCCGGGCACTGACGGAGAGCAGCTGGGCGCGTCGCTCGGCGGGGGCGAGCCGGCGGCGGCGTTCGTGGACTGGCATGCGGGCAGGTTACTTGACACGTGTCTACTTGGCGGCGCTAGCCTGGTGCCGCACGCTTAGTAGACACGTGTCAACTGTGTCGACCGGACCTCTGTGACGGGTGGGTGGGTCATGGCCAGGGCATTACGGGTGCTCGTGTGGACGATGGGGGTCGCCTGCGTGGCGATCGGCTTCTTCCACCTGCTGCTGGGGAACGCCGCGATCCCCGGGATCGCGGACGCCGGCCCGACGGTCGACAGCTTCGGCCGCTTCATGGGCGCGGTCTTCGCCGGGTATGGCGCGGCCTGGATCCAGGCCGCCCGGCAGGCGCCGGTGCCCGCCCGGGCGGTGCGGTGGCTGGCTGCGGTGCTGCTGCTGGGCGGCCTCGCGCGGGTGCTGTCGATCGCGGCGGACGGCCGGCCGCACTGGTTCCAACTGGTGCTGATGGCCGTCGAATTCGGGCTCCCACCGGTCTACTGGTGGCTCGCCGACGCGGACGAGCGGGCACGCGGCGGGGGCCGGCCCGGCGGGGGCCGGCCTGCCGAGGGCCAAGCCGTCGGGGCCGGGCCCGCCGGAGCCGGGCCCACCAGGGCGTAGCCCGGCGGCGCGACGCCGTACCCGGCCGTCCTGGACGGGTACGGCGTCGCCACTGCCGCGGGCGCCCTCGGCGGGCCGGCCGCACCGGGCGACTATGCTTCCGCACCGACCGAACGCCCGTCCGAGAGGGGAGCCCGGAAGATGAGCGGCACCGTGGTGGCAGTCAGCAGCAACGCCGAGTACGCGTTCACCAAACCGAACCGGGACGGCATCACACTGCTCGCCGGGCTGGGCGTCGAGGGGGACGTGCACGCCGGGGTGACGGTCAAGCACCGTTCCCGGATGGCCCAGGACCCGACCGCGCCCAACCTGCGCCAGGTCCACCTGATCCACCGCGAACTGCTCGCCGAACTCGGCGAGTCCGGCTTCGACGTGGCGCCGGGCGCGCTCGGCGAGAACATCACCACCGAAGGTGTCGACCTGCTCGGCCTGCCGGTCGGCGCGGTGCTGCGGATCGGCCCGGAGGCGGAGGTGGAGATCACCGGCCTGCGCAACCCGTGCGCCCAGATCGACGGCTACCGGCCCGGTCTGCTCAAGCAGGTCGTCGGCCGCGCCGAGGACGGCACGATCGTGCGCCGCGCCGGAGTCATGGGCGTCGTCCGTACCGGCGGCCCCGTCCGGCCCGGCGACACCGTCGAGGTCGACCTCCCGGACGGCCCGCACCGCCCGCTCGACCGGGTCTGAGGACCGTCAGGCACCGGTCGCTTCCCCGCCGAGGTGGCGCAGGTCGTAGAGGTACGACCGGCCCGCCTTCCAACTGCGCCACGGCCCGGCCGGCGGAAGCGCCCGGTGCCGGTCCTCGCCCAGCAGCGGACCGGAGTTGGGCACCCCCGCGGCGTCGACCACGCACCAGCCCCGCTCCGGCAGCCACCGGCACCACAGGTCCAGGTCCTGCCGCCGGTACGACGGTCGGCCGTTGAAGACGCCGTCCGGATCGAAGCGGTACACCAGGCCGTCCAGCCGGCGGACGAACTCGATGGACACGGTGGGCTCCTCCCTCTGTTTCGACCGCGCTGCCGCGGCGGCGACCGGCGCCGTCGCAGCGTCCGGATCACCCGGAGCCGTCGGGAGCCGCGCGTTCATGCCCTCCAGCAGGGACCGCACGCCCAGCTCCCAGGCGAGGGGGTACCCCTACCGGGTACCGATGCGCAACAGGACGCCCTCCGGCCGGCAGGTGCCGCCGGAGGGCGTCCTGTGCTGTGCTGTGCGTCCTGTGCTGTGCGTCCCCGCGATCCGCCCGTGCGGGCCTCAGGAGCGGACCAGGCGGGCGATGGCCTGGTTGGCCTCGCGGATCTTGGTGCTCGCCTCCTGGCCGCCCTCGGCGATGGCGTCGCGGACGCAGCATTCGATGTGCTCGTCCAGGAGTTGGAGGGCGAAGGACTGGAGCGCGCGACTGGCGGCGGACACCTGGGTGAGGACGTCGATGCAGTAGGTGTCCTGTTCGACCATGCGCTGGAGGCCACGGATCTGGCCCTCGACGCGGCGGAGCCGCTTGAGGAAGTCGTCCTTGTGGGAGCTGTAGCTGGCCATGGCCGTCTCCGGTTCCTGTGCGGTGAGGAGTGGTCTCACTCTACCGGGGGCGCGGTGGGGTGGAGCCGGCCCGGACGGGCGGGGTGGTGCCCGCCCGGGCCGACGACGGTGGGTCAGCCCTGGACGCGGCCGACCAGCTCGTAACCGGCCTCGTCCACGGCGGCGGCCACGTCGGAGTCGGCGAGCGGCTTGGTGCTGCCGACGGTGACCTGGCCGGTGGCGAGGTCCACGGCGACGTCTTCCACGCCGTCGAGCTTCTTCAGCTCGGCGGTCACCGAGGAGACGCAGTGACCGCAGGTCATGCCCTGGACCTGGAAGACCGAGGTCCGGGCGGACTCGGCGGCGGGGGCCGCACCGGCGTTGGTGCCGCACGAGCCGCAGCAGGAGGAGGTCTCGGCGGCGGCGGACTCGACGGTGACGGTGGTCTCGCTCATGGGTGTGCTCCTGTCGTGGGTGCCCGGCGCCGACCCGGACTGCCCGGGCGGCTGCTTCATCTCGAAGGTACCATACCCCCCTAGGGTAATGAAGGGGCTCGCCGGGAGCCGCGCCCGAAGCCGCCAACACCACGCTGTGGCAGTGCTGTTGCCCTCGGAGGCGCTCAACCCAGGGGGTTCTCGGCTTCGGTGAGTCGCAGGCTCGCCTGCCACAGGCGCAGTCGGGCCGCGCTGTCGTAGGCCTGGGAGTGGGCGCGTGCGTCGCGGGTGCGGTCGTAGAAGCGTCCGGTGGTACCGGCGAGTGCCGGGTCGGTGACGAGCCGGCGGGTGGCGGTCACTCCTTCTTCCAGCGTGTCGATGCTGTGTCCGATCTCGGCGAGGACGATCTTGGTCGGCATGTAGGTCGCGGGGTGCAGGCTGTTGACCGTGACCTCGTCGGCGGGCAGGCGTGCGGCGAGCTCGAAGCCGGACGCGATCTGGGCGAGCTTGCTCTGGCCGTAGGCCCGGGTGCCGTCGTAGTCGCGCTCCAGCATCAGGTTCTCGAAGTCGAGCGGGTGCTGGCCGATGGAAGCGACGTTGACGATGCGGGCCGGCGCTGACGCGCGCAGCAGCGGCAGGAGTTCGAGGGTGAGCAGGAAGCCGGCGAGGTGGTTGACGGCGAAGCGCAGCTCGTGGCCGTCGGCGCTGGTGCGGCGGGTGCGGCCGTCCGGTTGCCCGGCGCCGATGCCGGCGTTGTTCACCAGGACGTCGAGTCGGTCCACCGACGCCCGGATCTCGGCGGCCATGCGGCGGACCTGGCCGAGGTCGGCGAGGTCCGCGGTCACGGTCCGGGGCCCGGATGCGCCGCGGGCCGCGAACCGGTCTGCGACGCGGTCGAGTTTGGCCTGGTCGCGGCCGTGCAGGATCAGGTCGGCGCCGTCGGCTGCCAGGCGTTCGGCCAGCGCCAGGCCGAGGCCGTCGGTGGCCCCCGTGACGAGGATGGTGCGGCGAGGGGTCATTGCCGGTCCCCCCGGTCGATCACCGTGCCGGTCGGGGGTTGGGCGGTCTGCGTGAGGGTGGCCGTGAGGTCCTCGACGAGGTCGTCGCCCATGGGCCGGCGCGTGGCCAGGAGGCGGTACCACAGGGTGCCGAACACGATGTCCAGGACGGTGGACGGAGCAGGGCGGGGCGGCAGGTCGCCCCGTGTCCGGGCCCGGTCGAGGACTGCCTGGAGCGCGTCGCGCCGGCGCTGCAGGAAGGCACTGCGGAAGAGTCGGCCGAACTCCTCGTTGATCTGGGCCTCCGCCATCAGGACGCGCAGGATGTCGACGACAAGCTGCTGGCGGCCGAGCCGGAAGGTGTCCCCGAGGAAGGCCCGTAGGTCGTCGGCATAGGAGCCGTGGTCGGCGTTCGTGACGTACAGATCGGCTTTCACCGCGAGTGCTTCGAGGAGAACGTGGGCCTTGGAGGGCCACCAGCGGTAGATCGTCTGTTTGCCGCATCCGGCGCGGTTGGCGATTCCTTCGATCGTCAGGCCCGCGTATCCGACCTCGCCGACCAGTTCGAACGCCGCGACCAGGATCGCCATCCGGCTCTCCTCGCTGCGCTTGCGTCCCGGGCGTGACTCCAAGGGGGGTTGATCGTCCATGACCATGGAGGCTAGCTTAATTCGAGACGCAGCGGTTCGAAATAAGGAGACGTCATGTCCCAGCGCACTGCCCTCGTGGTCGGGGGAACGTCCGGCATCGGGCTCGCAACGGCCCGCCTGCTCCAGGCTCGTGGCGCCACGGTGCACATCGCCGGCCGCAGCAAGGAGCGCCTTGACGCCCTTGCCGTCACGGACGCCGAACTGGTCGGGCACCGGGCCGACGCCGGAAACCCTGACGAGATGAGCGCCCTCGCCGAGGCGACCGGCGGCATCGACTGGCTGGTCCTGGCGGCCGGCGGAAGCGAAGGGCCGGGGCCGGTGGCCGATCTCGACCTGACGATGCTGCGACGCGCGTTCGAGGCGAAGTTCTGGCCCCACGTCACCACGATCCAGGCGGTCCTACCGCACCTCACGCCGGACGGGTCCATCACCCTGCTCAGCGCCATCACCGCGCGGACCGGCATGCCGGGAACCGCCGGCATCGCCGCCATCAACGGCGCCGTCGAGGCCCTGATCAGGCCGCTGGCCGCGGAACTCGCTCCGATACGGGTGAACGCCGTCTCTCCCGGGCTCGTCGACACGCCCTGGTGGAACGGCCTGCCGGAGGACGCCAAGCGCGAGTACTTCGCACAGGCGGCCGCCACCCTGCCGGTCCGCCACATCGCCTCGGCACAGGAGATCGCCGAGGTCGTGGCCCTGGCCGCCACCAATGCCAACCTCACGGGCACCATCATCGAGACCGACGGGGGCGCGCGTCTGGTCTCGCTCGGCTGACCTGCCCACCGCGCCGTGGCGTCCTGCTCCTGCCGCCTCACCTCGGCAGGGGCAGGACGCCGACACCCAACGCCGGGGTGACCCCCGGCCGGGCCGGCGCATGGTCCGGCCCCCCGGTGGACCCAACGCGAGGACGGAAATCTGAGTGAAACTCAGGACAGTGACGGTGCGGGCGAGTTCACGCCGTGCGGTAGGCGTCGGCGATGGTCTGGTCGAGGGTGTTGCCGTCGGTGTCGGTGAGTTCGGCGCGCAGGGAGACGCCGGTGCCCGGGGGCGGGTTGTGGACGGTGACGGCGCCGTCCGCGAGTGGGAGGCGGGTCCACGAGGCGCCGGCGTCGGTGGAGGCCGAGACGGTCAGCGAGAGGGTGCGGCCGTCGGCGGCGGCGCCCTGGACGGTCACCGGGATGCGGAGGAGGCGGCCGGCCGCCGCTGTGCCGGCCGGGGTGAGCTCGGGGGAGAACCGCACGACGCTCACCGGGAGCGCGGTCGCTCCGGCGGTGGTGGCCGAGGCGAAGGTCCAGGACGCGGTCACCCGGGTGGTCGCGCCGGCCGCGGCCCTGCGGGTCGCCGTGGCGGCCAGTCGGTAGGACGCCCGGCCCGGCGCCACGGTGAACTCGCCGCGTCCGGGCGTGCCGGACGAGGCGCCGACCAGTACGCCGTCGCGGTGGAGCGAGGTGTAGGCGGTGTCGAACGACGGGGTCGACGGCACGTGGCCGTCGCCGTCGGCGAGCAGCGGGACGTCGGCGGTGATCCGGTCGCCGTCGCGGACGACGGCGGGGCGGTCGGTGAGCGCGGGGCCGAAGACCGGGCCGTCGAAGGTGTGGCCGGTCGTGCTCCCGGCCCGTACGGCGACGCGGTCGGCGGAGTAGTGGCGCGGCGCCGTGCCCTCCGGGCCGGGGGCGGTGTAGCCGATGTCCCAGGTGCCGCGCTCGGGCGTGACGTGGAAGGTGGCGGTGCCCGGCGTCCTCATGCTGTTGGAGGCGCCGATGGTCTGGCCGTCGGTCGGCTGGAGGTTGTACAGGCCGAACCCGGTACCGCCCGGCCCGGCGGCGCCGCGGATGTTCACGGTGGCCAGCTCCGGTGCGGAGTAGTGCCGGGTGAGGCCGGTGAGGGCGCGGGTGCCCGAGAAGGTCGGGCCGAGCACGTAGCCTCCGCCGTCGGTCTCCCAGTGGGAGTCGAACCACTGCCTCAGCGCGCCGGGTTCGGTGTCGGGCCCCAGGTGGGCCACGCGCAGGTTCGTCGATCCGTTGCCGACGTGGGCCGTCCTGCTGACACCGCCGTGGGTGACCTCGACGGACATCGTGCTCTGCCGGAAGCGCGCGGAGCCGTCCGGGGGCCGGACGTCGACGGGGGCGGTGGTCCGCGCGTCGACGGTGACGGTGGTGTCCCGGTCGAGGTCCAGGCGTGGCTGGACGATCCAGTCCGTCCAGTACGGGGACCCGGTACCCGGGCCGCCCGAGCTCAGGGTGCTGTCCAGCAGGTACCGGCCCCTGGGCAGGCGGACGGTGGTGACGCCGGACGCGTCGGATTCCTCGACGACCTGCTCGGGCCCGGCCTCGAAGATCCCGGCGACATGGGTGCGGTACGGCCGGACCGGTTGGCCGGCGCGGTCCAGGTGCCTGATCGTGAGGGTGTACGTCGGCGGCCCGGCGGCGAAGGCCGGGCCGCCGAAGGCGGGAGCCGAGAAGCCGGCCGCCGAGGTGCCGGCCAGCGCGACGGTGACGGCCAGGGCCCGGAGGGCTTTCCGACGGGGCACGGAACGGGGATCGGAAGGTGCGCTCATGCTCCGTACTGCTCGGACGGACGGGGGAGTTCCCGCGATCCGCCTGTGACACATGTCACCGGAACCCGCGCAACGGGCCGGGCAGGGCAGAGTGTGGAACCACTCATGAGAACGCGTCTTCGCCGCGGCGACCCCGACGTCCTGGGCGAGCTGTACGACGAGCACGCCCAGGTGTTGTACCGCTACGCCCTGCGCGTGACGGGCGACTGGGCGGAGGCCGAGGACGTCGTCTCGACGACCTTCCTGGAGGCGTGGCGGAGCCGGGAGCGGCTGCACTCCGACGGCGACGGCCTGCGGCCGTGGCTGCTGGGGATCGCGACCAACGTCATGCGCCGCAACGCCCGTGCCCGCCGGCGCCGCGACCTCGCGCTCGCCCGGCTCCCGGAGCGCGGCTCCGTCCCGGACTTCGCCGACGACCTGGTCGCGCACCTCGCGGACGTGGACCAGCTGTGCGCCGCGCGCCGTGCGCTCGGCCGGCTCCGGCGCCGCGACCGGGAGGTGTTCACCCTCGTGGTGTGGGCCGGGCTGGACTACGCGAGCGCGGCCGAGGCGCTCGGCACGCCGGTCGGCACCGTCCGTTCCCGGCTGTCCCGGGCGCGGGCCCGGCTGCGCGAGCTGACCGAGGCCGAAGCGAGGGCCGAGGCGAAGGCGCGATCCAGGGCCGAAGCGAAGGCCGGGGCGAAAGCGCGAGCCAGGGCCGAACCCAGGGCGGCGGCCGGTGCCGGGGCCCGCTCCGCCGTCACCGCCCTGCCCGTACCGGGTCGCGTCCCCGCGCTCCGGCCGTCGACCCAGGAGAGCCACGGATGAACGCCGCCCCACGGCGCGGTCCGCACTGCCAGTCGGAGGAGTCCGAGGAGTCCGAGCGCCGCGGACTCGCCGAGCTGCTGCCCCCGCCGGCGGTGCCGGACCTGCGGGAGGATCGTCAACTGCTGCTGCGGGAACGCCTGTTGCGCGATACCGCGTCCGGCGAGCCGCGGCGGCGGCGCGCCACCCGGCGTCCGGTCCGGTTCCGGATCGCCATGCCGGCGCTCGCCTGCGCGCTGGCCGTTGCCGGCGCCCTGGCGGTGGACCTCGGAGGCACGGCCGGGCGCGCGGCGGCGCCCGAGGGCGCTGCCGCCACCGGAGCGGCCGAGGCGGTGCTCCTCCTCGACCGCATCGCGCTCGCCGCCGCCGACGGGCCGGAGCAGCCGCCGGTCCGCGCCGACCAGTTCGTCTACATCGAGAGCCGAGTCGCCTACGCGGCGCAGAGCGCCGCCGGCGGTCCCGTGACGATGGCTCCCGCGCACACCCGACAGGTCTGGCTGTCCGCCGACGGCAGCCGCCCCGGCCTGCTGCGCGAGGAGGGCGGGCCCGACAGCCGGCTCGACACCCCGCGCGGAAGCGGACCGTCGATCGACGCGCCGACCCACACGTACGTCGCCTCGCTGCCCACCGACCCGGACGCCCTGCTGGAGCTGATCAGGGACGGTGACCCCGGCCAGGACCCGAACCAGCGGGCCTTCGCCGCGATCGGCGATCTGCTGGCCGAGACCTGGGCTCCGCCGCGGGTCAGCGCCGCGCTCTACCGGGCCGCCGAGCGGATTCCCGGCGTCACCGTCGTCCCGTCGGCCGTCGACGCCGCCGGGCGCGAGGGTGTCGCCGTGGCCCGTACGGCGCACGGACGGCAGACCCAGTGGGTCTTCGACCGGACCACCTACGCGTTCCTCGGCGAGCGCACGCTCCTCGACGGGGACGGCGACGCGGGCCCGACCGGGACGGTGGTCGGCACCTCGGCCGTCCTCGCCAAGGGCGCGGCCGACCGGGCCGGTGAACTTCCGCCAGCAGCGCGGTGATCCGCTGACGCGCTGAGCCGGGCGACGGCCCCGGCCCGCGCCCGGCCGGGACGGCCGGACGGTCTCAGAAGGTGACGACGATCTTCCCGGTCAGCCCGCCCTCCCGGAACCGCTCGTGCGCGGCCCGGATCCGGTGGAGCCCGTAGGTGGCGTGCACGCGCGGGTGCAACGCGCCCTCGTCCACGAGCCGGGCCAGTTCGGCCAGCCCGGCGCCGTCCTCGCGGACCTGGTGGACGGTGGTGCGCACGCCCCGGGCGGAGAGGTCGGGTACCGGGCCGGCCTGGGTGGCGATGGACGCGTACCGGCCGCCGTCCGCGACCGCCTCCGTGACGAAGGCCCCGAAGGTGTCGAAGACGGCGTCGTAGCGGCGGCCCCCGAAGGCGGCGGGGTCGGTGGAGACCAGGCCCGCGCCGTGCTCGCGGACGAAGGCGCCCTGGCCGTCCCGGGAGACCAGGGCGTCCACCTCGGCGCCGCGCGCCCGGGCGATCTGCAGGGCCAGGCCGCCGACCGCACCGGCGGCGCCGGCGACGAGCAGCCGCTCGCCGGCCGACACCGCGAGCCAGTCCAGGGTCTGCAGCGCCGTCAGGCCGGGCAGCGGCAGCGTGGCGGCCTCGACCAGGCTGACCGTGCGCGGTGCGACGGCCACCGCCTCCGCCGGAAGGGCGACCAGGTCGGCCCAGGTGCCCCGGGCGGTGTCGAGCTGGTGCGACATCGCGAACACCCCGTCCCCCGCCCGCAGCGGGCTCGCGCCGCCGTCGACCACCACCCCGGCCAGGTCCCAGCCGAGCGTCAGCGGCAGCGGGGGAGTCCCCTCGCCGATGGCCCCCTCCCGGGTCTTGTCGTCCACGGGGTTGATGCCGGTCGCGACGGTCCGCACCAGCACCTCCCCGGGCCCGGGCAGGGGCCGCCGGTCCTCGACGAGGTCGAGGACCTCGGGGGAGCCGAAACGGTCGATGCGGATGGCGCGCACGGAAGTCCTCTCGTCCTGAGGCCTGCTGACGCTTCGTGGAACCGCGGCGGAGATCACGGGATTCCCGCGCCAGTCACCGGTTCTCGCACCCGCACCCGCCCCCGCCCGACGGCATACCCCCTGCCCCCATGGCGCCGGATTCCCCCGCTGCCTTCCGTAGATAAACCGTACCCCCCTAGGGTATGTTCATCGACGTCCCCGCCGGAGCCGCCGGCCGGAGTGCCCGCCTTGCCCTTACTGCGAGTTGGCACTTTCCGGCCGCGCTCCGATGCCCCGGCCGCAGCCGTGGCTAGATACCCCCAACGGGTAAGGAGCAAGAGAAATGGCAACCGACAACACCGGGCCGAACCCCCGGAGGTGGCGCGCCTTGGCGCTGATCGCCGCCGCGCAGTTCGTCGTGATCATGGACACCTCGATCATCGGGGTGGCCCTGCCCAAGATGAAGGACGACCTCGGCTTCGGCCAGGAGGACCTGTCCTGGGTGTTCAACGCGTACGTGGTCGCCTTCGGCGGCCTGCTCCTGCTCGGCGGACGGCTCTCCGACCTGCTCGGCGCCCGCCGCCTGTTCAGCGCCGGCTGGGCCGTCCTCGGCGCCGGCTCGCTGCTCGCCGGGCTCGCCCAGAACGTGCCGACCGAGCTGGCCGGCCGCGGCGTCCAGGGCCTCGGCGCCGCGCTGATCGCCCCCTCGGCGCTCACCCTGCTGATGACGCTCTTCGGCGGCAACCCGAAGGAACTCACCAAGGCCTTCGCCCTGTACGGCGCGGCGGCGCCGGCCGGCGGTACCGCGGGCGTCTTCCTCGGCGGCCTGATCACCCAGTACATCAGCTGGCCCTGGGTGTTCTACGTCAACATCCCGGTGGCCGTGGTCGCGCTGCTCGCCGCCCCCGCGCTGATGCCCTCCGCGCCCCGGCGCAGCGGCGGCATCGACGTCCTCGGCGCGCTCACCGTCACCGGCGGCCTGGCCGCCGCGGTGTACGCCGTCGTCCGTGCCCCGGAGGAGGGCTGGGCCTCGGCGTCCACCCTGCTGACGCTGGCCGGCGCGGCCGTGCTGCTGATCGCCTTCCTGGTCATCCAGGGCAGGCGCCGCGAGCCGCTGATGCGGCTGAGCATCTTCCGGGTGCCGAACCTCGGCGCCGCCAACCTCGCCCAGTTCCTGCTGGCCGCGGCCTGGGTGCCGATGTGGTTCTTCCTCAACCTCTACCTCCAGCAGGTGCTGCACCTCGGTGCCTTCGCCAGCGGCGCGGCCCTGCTGCCGATGACCGTCGCCATCATGGCCATCATGATCACCGCGGCGCCCAGGCTCATCGCCCGCTTCGGCCCCAAGGCGCTGGTCGTCACCGGCATGCTGGCCCTCGGCGCCGGCCTGTTCGGGCTCTCACTGGCCCGCCCGGACGGCAACTTCTGGACCGACGTGCTGCCCGCCTCGCTGCTCGCCGCGATCGGCATGGCGCTCGCCTTCATCCCCTCGCTCGGCACCGCGATCTCCAGCGCGCCCCCGCAGGACGGCGGCCTCGCCTCCGGCATCGTCAACACCGGCTACCAGGTCGGCTCGGCGCTCGGCCTGGCCGCGATGACCGCGCTGGCCGGCGCCCGGACCCCGGACGCCACCGTCGAGGGCCTGACCTCGGGCTTCTCGGCCGCCTTCGTCGGCGCCGCGGCGATCGCGGTGGTCGGCGGCCTGCTCGCGATGGCCACCCTGCGCACCCCGCGCCCCGAGGGCGCGGCCCGCGAGGCGCGGTCGGCGACGGCCGCGTGAGGCCGTCCACCACCCCACCGCGGGGCGGGCCCGGAACCGGCGCCTGCCCCGCCCGCCCCGCCGGGGGCCGCGTCGACCGACGCGGCCCCCGGCGGCCGTGCACCGCCTTCCCCGTTCTGTCCGCCCCCCGCGAAGGAGCGTCCGATGAGACCCCGCGAAACCCCCGCCACCCTGCCGCCCGCACTGCTGCGGGCCGTACGCCACCCCGTCACCCGCTGCCTGATCGCCTGCCTGGCCGGCGCCGCCGCGGCAGCCGCCGCCGAGCCGGCCAGGCCCGCCACCGCCCGCGGCTGCCCGGGGCGCTGACCGGCGCCGTCCGTCGCACCCCCGCCCGGCGACCGACAGGTGAGGTCGAGCGGGTCCCCGACCCTGATCCGCTTCATCGACGCGTCGGCGACCCGGACCTCGACGGTCTTGGAGCCGCCGGTGATCAGGTCGAGTCGTGGTCAAGACCTGTGGACCGTGATCACCGGCTGGTCGTGGGGGCGTCGTGCTGCTCCACGAAGGGGATGAACTCGCTCTGGTGGTCGGCCAGTAGACCGGCGGCCTGGTGCACCGGGAGGAAGTAGCAGCGGAAGACCATGCCGTGGTCCTGGTCTCCTTGCTGTCCCGCAACGGTGTGCATCCAGGTGTCGCGGGTCTCGGTGGTCTGTGCGTGGAAGAACACGGTGACCCGGGGCCGGCCGGTGTGAGGGTGCCGGCGCTGCTGCACGGCCAGGGCGGTGTCGAGCACGACGGCGGTGACGCCGGTTTCCTCCGCGATCTCCCTGAGGACGGCATCGGTGAGACGCTCCCCGGGATTCACGCCACCCGCCGGCACCTGCGTACCGGCCTCGGGGTGATCGCGGTGATCGAAGACGAGCAGTTCCCGGCCGCCCGGGACGTTGCGGGTCACGTAGGCGGCTGTTCGCACGCGCGCGGGTTGCACCGGATGTCCCTCCATGTTGTCGGGTGGCGCTCCGTGATCACGCTGCTGCGGCTTCGGGCCGTTCGATGAGGTGGCCGTTCTCGAAGCGGGCGCCGCAGCGATGTCGCCGGACGGCAGTCCCAGCGGATGGCGCAGCGTCAGGACCCGGGATGCTCCGGCAAGCCGCTCCAGCATACGTACGGACGACGACAGCAGAGAGGTGGGGGGGGGGGGCCGGGGGGGGGCGGCCGGCCCCCCCGGGGGGGTGTTTTCCGGGGGGTTGGGTGGGGGGGGGGGGGGGGGGTGCCCGGGCCGGGAGCGGGCGCCCCCCGCC